>JBJSXJ010000064.1:0-9637 GCA_046086325.1 Planctomycetota bacterium
GTGGCGGGTGGCGAGTGGCGGGTGGCGAGTGTTCGGTTGGTTCGTCCGTTTAGTCAAGGGCTGAAGGTTCGGCCAATCACCTCGCCCGGCCCAGCGGGCTGGGTTACAAGAAGCCATTGAAACACGGACCAGGGCCAGCGGCCCGAGGATGAATCGCGGCTAAATCAAAAAGCGATGGGTGAGTGGCGGCAAATCACGAATCGGATGAATGGTCTCCAGGACTCTGCGGGAGGCGCTTGGTTCCTCGTTGGGCCATTAGCTCCGGGATATTTTTTGGTCCATCCCGGTTTTCTGCGGGTTGATGGCCGGTGAGGCCGTCGGATTCTTGGAGGCATCACTCGGGTGTCCAAAGGTTTGCGCCAATGAAGCCAGTCACTGGCGTACGATCTCAGTCAGCGGCTGTATGCATTTGGGCGCACCCACGACCGGGGTGTTCCTTGTTGGGCTGCGTATCCGCAGAGCCCGACTCCGTTTCTCCCAGAGGTAAAAGCCCTCTCCCCCGCAGAAAAAAAGAGTGCTTATTGCCTCGGCCAAACGAGTTTCCTTTTTTTCCTGTAGGGAAGTAAGGGCTGGGGATGAGGGGCCATTGTTCCCAGCGGCTCGCAGGCCAGCCAGCAGGTTTTGGTGATTGCTTTCTCGCGAGAGCAATTCTTTCTGTCGGTCGCAAAATCGCGACTGAGGCTGGTTGAGTAGGTGTCAGCGGGATCAGTTTCGCGAACTTTTTTCTTGCCACGAAAACGGCGCCAAGTAAAAAATCCTGGGTTTTGTCAGGTGTGGTGCGGCAAGTGGGATTGGCCAGTGAAAAACGTCGTGTGGGCGCGTTGGCAAGGGAGCTCAGGCTGCGAATTTTTTCATCCCCTGAAAAAATATTTTTCCATCGCCAGCGAATAACTCTTAGGGGACTGATGACTGCCGCTCTGGCTGGAATTCAGTGGCCACCCCAGGAAGCGAAAACTAGGCGCACATGTGGTAAGCGCACTTGTGGCAAGTGCACGTGTGGCAGGCGCACGTGTGGCAGGCGCACGTGTGGCAGACGCACTGAAGGTTCGCCGTTAGCCAGCAGAGGAATCCAGGAGGGATGGCGATGGACTGCGTACTCGAGCTCTGGCAAGCACCAGAACAGTTAGCTCCGCCGACACACGCGGACGCTCAGACCGCTGCTCAGCAGGGACCGACGTCATCAAGTCCAGCGGGCCCGCGACGACAGGATCCGCGACGACAGGATCCGCGACGACAGGATCCGCGACGATTGCGGCCACGACGATTGGGGCCACGACGATTGGGAGCGGTGCTGGCGGAGTGCGCCCTCGTCTTGCCCGTCCTGCTCCTCTTCACCCTCGCTACGCTCGAATTCTTCCAAGCACTCCTGATCACCGATCTCTTACAACTCGCCACGCGTGAGGCTGCTCGTGAAGCTGCGCTCATGACCAGTCCAGATCTAGCCGAAGCGCTCACGCCAGCACAGCGCCTGGCGATGGACGAAGCGCGAATTCGAGCCGTGGTCGTGCGGCGACTCGAAGCGTTCGGACTCGCGGCCAGCGGCTCGGCTGATCAATCCGGCGGACCCGCAGAGGGAGCTGCGAGTGCGGGGAATGCCACGGCGAAGAGCGGCTGGGAGGAGATCGTCCAGGTGAAGCTCTGGGTGGATCAAGAGGGGCAGGCCAGCAGCATTAGTCCCTCCCTGGCACCCGTCGGTAGCTCGATTGGTGTCGCAGCATCGTTGGCCTACGACGAAGTCGCGTGGCTGCCAGGTCCCCGCTGGCTGACCGGTCGAACCCTGACCGCCGCCAGCGTACTGCGCCGGGAGTAACTCGTTTTATGTCCGTGAGCGATCGGGATCGGCAACACGAAAGAGTCGAGGGAAACATGAACAGGAACATGAACGGGAATCACGCCCACCGCACGGGCCTCGCTATGCTGCTTCTGCTTTTCTGGCTGTCGATCGTCTTGCTCCTCGCCGGCATCTTGCTGGATGGACGGTTACTGCAGCTTCGTCAGCAGCATCTTGCGACGTTGGCCGATGCTGCCGCCGTCGCTGGCGCCTCACAGCTGGCCAGCGGTCCCACTGCCGTCTGTGCGACGATTGCCGAGTTCCTGGAGAAGAATGCTCGGCTGGGCTTGAGTTCTTCGTTCGTCGGTGTCGCAGCGGACACCTACGAAATGGAAGTAACGGTGGAATTTGGCGATTGGGATCCGCCGACCGAGTCCTGGCAGGCCTCCACTCAGCTCCCCGCAACTTGGCGGATGAGCGTCACTCGCGATGGTTCACCATCCGCCGCAGGAATGGTGCCCACCGCGCCAGGCGCTTCTACCAGCTCAGCGGCGGCGACGATCGGCAACGCGGTGCGAGTGATCGTCAAACGAAACGTGCCGCTCTTGCTGGGTGGCCTGATCCAGCGGCGATCCACTCTTTTGACCGCCCAAGCCACGGCCGCGCAGCAGCCACGGGAAATCGTTTTCGTCATCGATCGCTCCGGCTCCATGAACAACGACACGGAACCGTGGAGTCGATCGGCGCTGGATGCTTGCTACGGCAATCCGTCAGCACCCACACCAGGTAGTCAGTGCCTCAGCCAACTAATCGACGATGCTGGCTGGTCCACCAACTGGCTCAACCTACGCCACCTCGATGCCGGCTTGGCTGGCGCTCCCGGTAACGATTTTTCTTACCGCTGGCTGACCCAGACCTATCTGGTGCAGAATGCAAATCTATCCACCTTTTATCGAGTGTCGGCGGCCGATAGCGTGCTGGTGCGCAAAACGAAAGCCTACCGCTGGCTGATCGATTACCAGATTCCGCTCGCCATGCCTGCAGTCTCACCGCCGGCGACAGCGGCAGATGAGTCGAGTTTTGCCTATTGGTCAGCGTATCTCGATTACGTGATTAAACCGCTGGCGGGGCTGCCACCGGCTCAGGCCACCTTGCGATTGGGCACGGCCAATAATCCCGACCTCGCCCAGTGGCCCGATTTGACTCCCGCCGTGATCCAGGGGAGTTACAACAAGATTGGCTATCAAACTTATTTGCAGTTCCTCCTGGACTTAGGTCCCGATCTCGCCAGCGGTGAAACCCTTTACTCACCGCTGTCCACGCGTAGCTCGGCTTGCCGGTGGCGGTTGGATCGGGATCCCGCCAGTGCTGGAAATGGAGTTTGGTTCCCATCGCGCGAGCAGCCGATGCATGCCGTCCGCTTGGCACTCCTCGCCACACTTCGACAGCTCCAGCGAACTCAGGCCATGCGTCCACCGGGCGCACAGGATCACGTTGGACTGGTGACGTTCAGTACGCTGGAAGACAGTCGAGTGGTCGTTCCGTTGGGAACGGGGCAGGGCGATGACGCGCCACTGGTGCGGGGTATTGCGGCGCTCCAAGCTGCTGGCGATGCCCAGACCAACTCCAACATGGAAGCCGGTCTGTTACTGGCGCGTCAGCAGCTCACCGACCCTAACATCTCAGGCCCGGCGCGCAGCTGGACTGACAAAGTGGTTGTTCTGTTGGCGGACGGTCCACCGAATGGCAAAGTCTCCACGGCTTCCCAGATTGATGAGTACGTGGCGGCTCATCCGTCATCGCAGTGGTACAGCACCGGCGACTATCGCTATGAACGGCAAGCGGTGCTCATGCAGGTCGCGGCGATGCGCGAACTGGGGTGGCGCGTCCTGGCCGTGGGGATCGGGCGCGCGGTTGATCAGCCGCTGCTGGATCGAGTGGCACGACTGGGGAACACGGCCGAGCAAATCGTTGCCGATCCCGCGGCACCTCGTGGGGCCATCAGCGTCGGCGGAAATCCGAGTGAGTACGAAGCGCGATTAACGGCCGAGTTACAGCGGGTGCTGGCGCGGCCACGAGTGAAACTGGTGCGTTGTTTGTCTGGTTGATGCCGACTGGAGAATCGAGTGCGTACTCGAACTCCTCCACCGGCCAAGGATGGCTCGGCCTTCGCGGTGCCCAATCACAAGCCCGCCAAGGCCTTCAACAAGGAGTTGCAGGATGAGCAAGTTGAAATGGAAGGTGCGCATACTGGCAGGACTGATGAGGGAATGCTGGCAGCGACTACTCACGGAAGACGAAGGGGCCTCACTGACCGAGTATGGGCTGCTGATCGCACTCATCGCCGCCGTTTGTGTCACAGCCGTCACTCTGCTGGGGTCCAACCTCGCCGGTATCTTCAACACGATGGCCGGTGCGGTGTAGCCCACACGCAGCCGGCTCGTGATGAAGATGGGAACGTCACTTTCTCAGAGGAACGGTAGCTGGAGAAGCTCGAGCCACAGGGTGGGTCCTAAAAGTGAAAGCTGAACAGCTCATGATTTGCTGGGGAGTGGCCATGTGGATCGCCGCCGCCGCATCGATTTTCGATCTCCGGCGGCGGCGTATTCCCAATCGGTTAGTAGTCATTGCTGGCCTGACAGGATTGATCGCGCGCGGTCTCCTGCAGGGGGGCGAGGGACTTTTGCAGAGCAGCCTGGGGTTGCTCGCGGGAGCGGCCTGGTGGTGGCCGTTTTGGTATCGGCGATGGGTGGGAGCGGGGGATCTGAAATTGCTGGCGGCGATTGGCACTTGGGTTGGTCCCGCGGCGACGCTGCCCGTTTTTGTGTTGAGTGCGCAGATGCTGGGCGCTGTGGAATTGGTTCGGCGAGCTCTGCGTCGCAGTTGGAAACGCATTCCCGTCGCCCCCGTGATGCTCGTCGCCCTCATCCTGCTCAGTGGTGTTCAGCAGTGGATTCAGTTCTTGCGATAACGAGTTTAAGGATCGAGCCATGGTTACGGTACGTACAGCACTGATCACGCTCGCGGCACTCGGCTGCGCTCTCGGAGCTGCCGTGGCGATTCGGCGCCAGCCCCGGGAGCGGCGGGTTGTGACGCTGGCAGAGCCGACGCTCGATGTCGTCGTGGCGACGGTCGACATTCCGCGCGGTCATCGTTTGCGTTCTGATCAACTGCGCAGCCAGCCATGGCCCAGTCGTTTCGTACCACCCGAGGCTCTCCGCAGTAGCGCGCAAGCGGAAGGACGAACGGTACTGCAGCCGCTGGTAGCGGGCGAGTTATTACTGGAGCGAAAACTGGCTCCGATCGGGGCGCTCGCCAACCTGGCCGCTCATAGTCCGCTGGTTACCAGCGAGCGCGAACAGCCGCTCGAGTCTGCACCGGTCCAGCCGCTGAAGCTCATGCTTCTGCGCGGCTCGCAAGTGACCATCCTCCAAGTGCCGCCCTGACAGCGATGACGATGAAATCGATGGGAACGGTGACGCTGAGCGATTACCGGCAAGTCTTGGTGAATGAGACGTTGGATCGAATCGTTAGGAGGCCGCTGTATGTTGCCGATTTTCACGCCGTCCTGGAACAACTCGCTGGCACCTGGTGTGCGTCGAGTGCTTGTGTCGGCCGATGATGGCGATTTTCGAGGCTGTTTAGCCGAACAACTGGAGCAATATGGCTTTCTGGTGCCGAATGCGGCGCGGGTTTGTTGGCAGATGATGGCCGATGCTGCCAGTCGTATGGGCTGGGACCTGATTGTCTGCGTGCTGCCATCGTCGATCGAGGTTGGTCGTCGCCTGCTGCAAACCGCTCGCCATAGTTGTTCCGCCCCGATCCTGGCGATTGGCCGAGCGACGGATCCCCATGTCATCCTACAAGCGCTGCGCGATGGGGCCGACGAGTATGTCGATATCGCAGATTGGTCGCGGGATCTATTTGAATCCGTCCAGCGCGTCCTCGAACGCACTCGACGCCATGCAGGCAGCGAACTGACCGGGCATGTTGTTTCCGTACTGGGAGCGGCTGGCGGCGTGGGCACTACTAGTATCACGGCCAATCTCGGCGCTTGGCTGGCGCAGTCGGCTTGTCAATCCGAACTGGAGGAACTGGAGATCGAGAGTATGGCGGATGAAACAGTCGCCGCTCGTGTTGTCGTGTCTACGAATTCCCCGGGGCGTGCGCAGGAGCTCTCGCCGCAGATCTCTCACTCCGCGCAATGGGAATCCTGTGCGGTGTATGACCTGCATCGGAATCGCAATGATTTGGCTTCCTTTTATGCTCTGGAGTCTGAATTCAGTTTGGCGGACTTTTGTCGTACGGATGGTCCCATCGATCGCGCTCGCTTTGATCGCTTGTTTACCCGACATGCCAGTGGAGTTGATCTGCTGGCAGCACCGACCCTGGCCGAGGACAGTCTGCTGGTAACCCCGCAGGGCCTGCGTCTGGCACTGGCGCTGGGACGCGGAAAATATGGTTATCAGCTACTGGATGTTGATGCACGTGATTCAGCTCTGCGAGATGAGGCGTTGTGGCAGGCCGACCTGGTGCTACTGGTCATTCGGCTGGATCTGCTGGCCATTCGCGCCGCCAAACGCTGGCTCGATAGCTGGGAGGAGGAGGGCTTTCCGCTGGAACGCGTCCGCGTGATCGCCAACCGAGTGGGACAGCCACGCGAAATCCCGCTGCTCGAAGCCCATGAATCACTCGGCACGCCCATCTGGCATCAAGTCGTGGACGATGTGCGTCGCGCCAATCAGGCGATTAATCAGGGCCGACTTCCTGTGCTGCGTAGTCGCTGGTGGACGCTCTGTCGCAACTTGCAATCACTCACCGATCACGTCCGACAGGAATTGCCTGTCCGGCGATGAATGAGCTACGAGGATAGGAGCGAACATCGATGAACCATCAAGATATTTCCGATAGCCGTCTGCTGGATTGGCGTCAGCAGCTTCATCACCGACTCATCCGCATGCTGGATTTGAACGCGCTTGGGCATCTGGATGAATCGCTGATGCGCGTGGAAGTACGCCGACGGGCTGAGCAGTTGTGTCGCCAGGAAGCGGGCTCGCTCACAGCAGTGGAGCGGGAGCGCATTGTCAGCGAGCTGCTGCATGAAACATTTGGACTGGGCCCCTTGGAGCGGCTTTTGCAGGATCCAACCGTGAGCGACATTCTGGTGAATGGGCCACGAGATATCTATGTCGAGCGGCGTGGCTTGCTAGAGCGAACCGAAGCCGCTTTTCGTGATGATCGACATCTGCTTTTGGTGATTCAGCGCATAGCAGCTCGAGTGGGACGCCGGATCGATGAGACCTCACCGATGGTCGACGCTCGGCTGACCGACGGCAGTCGCTTCAATGCCATCATTCCACCGCTGGCCTTGGACGGTCCGTTGGTCTCGATTCGCCGCTTTGGAGCGAAAGTTTTAACGGCGGACGGACTGGTGCAGGCCGGGGCGCTCACGCACGCCATGCTGGTGTATCTGGCGGCGGGAGTTCGAGGGCGACTGAACATGATCATCTCCGGCGGTACCGGCAGCGGTAAAACGACCTTGCTGAATGCACTTTCCAGTTTCATTCCGGCCGATCAGCGTGTGGCGACGATCGAGGACGCCGCCGAGTTGCGGTTGCAACAGCCGCATGTCGTGCGTCTCGAAACTCGCCCACCTAATCTGGAGGGGCGAGGGCAAGTGACCACTCGCGATCTCGTGCGAAATTGTCTGCGCATGAGGCCTGATCGAATCGTGATTGGTGAATGTCGCGGTCCCGAGGCGCTCGACATGCTGCAAGCGATGAATACCGGTCATGATGGAAGTTTGTCGACGCTGCATGCGAATTCTCCACAAGATGCCCTGCAGCGACTGGAACTAATGGTGGGCATGTCGGACGTCGGACTCGCGCCGTGGCTCATTCGTCGCCAAATCCGAGCTTCAATTCAAGTGATTGTCCAGGCCGCTCGACTGTCGAGTGGGCAGCGGCGAGTGACTTGCATCAGCGAGGTGATTCCGGCACCGGATGATCAAATCGCGACCCAGACGATGTTCGAGTTCGACGAGGATACGGGTACGTTTCAGGGTGCGAGCGTTGAGTCGCGTTGGCACAATCGACTGGCTCGCTCGCAGTATGTGGGGAGCAGTGAGCGGACTGATGCCAGCGGTCCAGATCGTGGGGATGGATGATGAGTAGCACTCTGCTGGGCAGCATTCTCGCTGCGGTGGCCGGCTTTTTGCTGGTGCTGGCGATTGCCAATCTGCAGCGCGACTGGGTGGAACGTCGCGAGTTGCGGGAGCGACTGCGGTTGATTCCGCGCGGGTCAGTTCGCAGGGATACCACGGGGCTTTCGAGCAGGCGGTCAGACGGTCGGCGAGTGCTGCGGCTGGGGCGTCGCTGGCGCTGGTGGAGACGGCTAAGAGAGGGGCGACTGAGTCGCGAGCAATGGCCGGCAGCGCTGGATTGGCTCGGGCGGTTATTGCGAGCGGGGCTGACGTTTCCGCAAGCGCTGGAGTTAAGTGGAGCAGAGCTGCAGGAACCGCTGCGCTCTGAGTTTCGAGAGTGTCATGAGCAGCAGAAGTTAGGCCTGGAACTCTCTTCGGCTTTAGAAGATCTGGCGACTCGCTTAGCGTTTCCGGAGACGCGATCGTTGGTGGTGGCGGTGCGGGTGCAAGAGGAAACGGGTGGTAACTTAGCCGAGTTACTGGATCGACTGGCAATTCAGTGTCGGCAGCGACGGCGGCTCGAGGAGTTCGTCGACACGTTTACGGCAGAGAGCCGAGCGCAGGCCGCCGTTTTATTGGTACTGCCGTTGCTGATGGTAGGCCTCTTGGCAGTCATCAACCGTCCATATTTCGAAGAGCTGGCAAGCCACCGCTGGCTCATCGTGATCGCGACCTTACTGCTGGGCATCGGAGCCGTGTGGATGCACCTCATCCGCCGTTCCGCGAAATCGCAGACCGGATAGTCGACTCACGCGCTTGTCGACTTGGAAAGTCGACCGACGTGTCGCCCGACTTTCCAAGTCGGTCAGCGTCCTACTCAGTAGCAGGCGTCCACTTTCGCGCTAGTCGACTTGGAAAGTCGACCGACGTGTCGCACGGCTCTCCGAGCCGTTCAGCGAGCGCCCACACCCTAGCACACATCTCGGCTAATCTGAAAGATTCCAACTTATGATAAGTCAATTACCGGATGGTGACGAACCAATCCATACTTCACCTGACCGCTCTTGTCGTGATCAAGCAAACCGAATCGACTCGAACGCTGGATCAACGGACGACGGACATCAAATAGCCGTCCAGTGGCACTGTTGGGATTCAGAGCGGGAAATAAATGTTTCTGCTCGACATCGCCCCTAGAAGCATTCAGCGAGCATTTGCCAAGTTCAGGAATCAGCGTTGGCAGGAGTGTCCTGCCCCGCATGGAACTGGAATTTACGGGCCCCGGAGTTAGCATAACTTCGAGGAGCCCTTTTCATGAACGAACCGAACGAACGCAAGCGGCGACATTTTTCAGACGACCAGAAGGCGACGATCGTCCGACGCCATCTGGGCGACAAGGTGCCGGTCAGCGACTTGGCTGACGAGTACCAGATTCAGCCCAGCTTGATCTACCTGTGGGTCAAACAGGTGCTCGACCAAGCCGAACGGGCCTTCCAGCCGTCGCCGGGGAAGCACGGTCGTCCGGCCCGCGATCCCAAAGACCAGAAGATCGCAGTGCTCGAGGCACGCGTCGCGCAGCAACAGGCCAAGCTCGTCCAAAAGAACGAAGGCCATCCTCGATTACCACGAACGTCATCCACTGGAAGGTTACGTGGATCACTACAACCACGCGCGGTTACACTCGGCGATCGAATACCTCACCCCGGCTGACAAGCTGAATGACATGG
>JBJSXJ010000065.1:0-17434 GCA_046086325.1 Planctomycetota bacterium
CTCGCATCCGTTGTCCATCGCCGCCGAGCGCGTAGCGCCGAGCGCCAGCCGCTCGCGAACGCTGCCGGAGGGCTGACGCCCTGACCGCTACAAGAAGTGACGCCCTGACCGCTACAAGACGTAACGCACTGGCCGCTACAACAAAGTAGCGGTATCAGCGCGATCACAACGGACTGGAAGTCCGTTGTACGGCGGACTTCCAGTCCGTCGCGCGGAGATCACAACGGACTGGAAGTCCGTTGTACAGGTGCCAGGTGCACAGGTGCCGGGACCATTTTTTTCCTGTTGACTGCCGGTGAACCGGCTTCTATTGTCCGCGCTGGTAGCAGTTCCAGCGGAACTCTTATACCCCATCGTTCGTTATCACCCCCAGTGTCAGGCAGATGTTCACTCTACGGCAACCCGCCCCCCTGTGGATGTTCGCACTGGTCACAGCCCTGCCCCTCGCGCTCGGCTGCACTCGACTGGATACCAGTGACGGCAGCGGAGCGTCGTGGCGCTTACCACGCCCGCAAATGTCACCCGACAGCGTGGTCTTGGAGGTGGTGACACTACGCCTGCCAGCCGGTTCCGACAAAATCGAACAGCTCTGGCAGGAAGTTGATGAACAGCATTGGCCCCGCGAAGCTCGTCAAGCGTGGCTCGAAAACGGCTTTCGCTGTGGAGTGATTTCGGGGCAGTTACCGGCTGAGTTTCAGCAGATTCTCGCCGATCAGCGAGCGGCTCGTGCAGACCTGGATCGCGACAGCTCAGCCGGGCCGAGTATCGCGGGCGGTGAGCAGCGATTACAGAATCGCGCCGGCAAGCGCGGCAAAATCTTGACGACCGAAGTGCGTGATTCGCTCATTGTACTGCTGCCGCAAAATGGACGATTGACTGGGCAGACACTCACTCGAGCACAATGTTTGTTTTCCGTCCGTCCACTGCCTCAAGGTAGCGGTACTATCCTCGAACTAACCCCGGAAATCGAACATGGCGAACCACGACAACGCTGGATTGGCCAAGCCCATGAAGGCTCCTTTCGACTCGATATGAATCGTGATCGACTCGTCGTCGAGGCTCTGAGAACTCAGCCCAATCTGCAACCCGGCCAAACGCTGGTAATGAGCTGCGTTACTGAACCGAAAGGTTTGGGGCGTCAGTTTTTTGCCGAAACGGCCAGCGGCCTGCTCGAGCATCGTTTTTTGCTGATTCGACTGGCTCAAACGCAACTCGACGATCTGTTTACGCCCGAGAGTCACGAGGAACCATTAACCTCGCTCGTCGATTAAGGTCGGCCATTGTCGAACAGGCAATCTCCGGTGATAATTCGCCGCACGGAGCCGCCTTTAGAATTTCATTTTTGTGTGAGGAGTAGCTGGAATGCCATTGGTACCTTTGCGAGACGTGCTGGATTATGCAGCGGAAAATGACTTCGGCGTGGCGGCGCTGAACGTCAATAACATGGAACAGATTCAGTCGATCATGGAGGCGGCGAAGGAGACCGATTCGCCCGTGATCATTCAAGCTTCCCGCGGTGCTCGCAATTATTCCCAAGACAATTACCTGCGTCATTTGATGCTGGCCGCCGTGGAACTTTACCCACGTATTCCGATTGTCATGCATCAGGATCATGGCAACAGCGTCGCGACCTGCTTGAGTGCGATCAAGAATGGTTTCACGTCGGTGATGATGGATGGATCGCTCAAGGAAGACGGCAAAACGCCCGCCGATTTCGATTACAACGTGAAGGTGACGGCCGAAGTGGTCCGCATGGCTCACATCCTGGGCGTCTCGGTCGAGGGTGAGCTGGGCTGCCTCGGCTCGCTGGAAACCGGCCATGGGGAGAAGGAAGATGGTCACGGAGCGGAGGGGACGCTGTCGCACGACCAGTTGCTCACCGATCCGGCCGAGGCGGTTGACTTCGTGAAGAAAACGGGCGTGGACGCCTTGGCGGTAGCGATCGGCACCAGTCACGGAGCGTACAAGTTCACGCGCAAGCCTGATGGCGATGTGCTGGCGATGGGCCGCATCGAAGCGATCCACAAGTTACTGCCGAACTGCCACTTGGTGATGCATGGCAGCTCGTCTGTGCCGCAAGACTTGCAGGACTTGATCAACAAATATGGTGGCAAAATGCCGCAAACCTTCGGCGTGCCGGTCGAAGAGATTCAGCGCGGTATCAAGCATGGAGTGCGGAAGATCAATGTCGACACCGACAATCGGATGGCCATCACCGCCGCCATTCGCAAAGTGCTCTGGGAAAACCCGGACAAGTTTGATCCGCGCGACTACATGAAGCCTTCTCGCGATGCCATGAAGAAGGTTTGCATGGAGCGGATGGTGGCCTTCGGCCAAGCCGGCCATGCCAGCAAGTTCATGAGCAAACGCGGGCTGTAGGATTCTCAGCCGGCGCGAGTTCCAAACGCTCCCCAGAATTAGCGCGGCCATTTGCCGCGGATTTTGATCTGGGCAGTTTGGGGCATCTGTGGTTCAATACCGCTCGCGCCGCCGTAACTACCGGCGACCTGGGCTGAATTGTCAGCCCCGGCGTTGTGGTCTACGCGCAGCACCTAACTTCCCCCGTCGACTCTCCGTGGCGTCAAGGATGACCAGCCATGACCGATCGCTCGAGCGCCTCCCTGGCCTCCAACTATGAGTCAGCCTGCGGCGCAGGAATCGACCCGGATACCATCTTGGAATGGGGGCGGGAAATCGTACGCGTCGAAGCTGCAGCTCTCGCCGACCTCACGGAACGCTTGAGCACGGAGTTCGTCACCGCCATCCGTTTGATTGCCGAATGTCGTGGCAGCGTGATCGTCACGGGTATGGGGAAGGCCGGACTGGTCGGTCAAAAGCTGGCCGCGACCTTCGCCTCGACCGGCACTCGGAGCCATTTCCTGCACGCGGGTGAGGCGGTGCATGGCGACTTAGGTCGCATTCATCGCGACGATTTGGTGCTGGTGTTATCGGCCAGCGGCGAGACGGAGGAGATCGTACGCTTGCTCCCATCTCTGCAAGATCTGGGAACTCACGTGCTGGCGATCACCGGTCAACCGAACAGTCGCCTGGGGCAAGCTGCCACCATTACACTCGACCTGGGCTCCCTGCGTGAAGCTTGCGTGCTCGGTTTAGCGCCCAGCACCAGCACGACCGCGATGCTCGCCCTGGGTGATGCCCTGGCACTCGTCGTCAGCCGTGTTCGCGGGTTTGGACGCGGCGACTTTGCCAGATTCCATCCCGGTGGGAGCCTGGGCCGAAAGCTCGCCAAAGTCAACGAAGTCATGCGACCGCTGGCGGACTGCCGAGTCGCGGCGGAGACGGCGACGGTACGTGACATTCTGGTCCAAGTGCGTCGGCCCGGTCGGCGCACCGGCGCCATCATGCTGCTCGACCCTCAAGGCCGACTTACCGGCATCTTTACCGACAGCGATCTGGCGCGACTGCTGGAACGTAAACAAGATGCCGCCATCGATGGTCCTATTCACCAAGTGATGACGCGCAATCCTCGCACCATTCCCTCCGGTGCGGCCGTCAGTGAAGCGATCACGCTGCTGGCCGATCGAAAACTGAGCGAGCTGCCGGTGATCGCTGCCGATGGAACACCCGCAGGACTTATCGATGTCACGGACTTGATGTCCTGGTTTCCGCAGCCGTCGGAACCCGAATCGCAATCGGACGGCCCACACATTCTGCCGCTCACACTTTCCGCTCGCCAAAGGGAGAATTGATGACCTTGGAACAGCTTGCCCAACCGATCGAATTGATCCTGTCGGATGTGGATGGCGTCTTAACCGACGGCGGAGTGATTTTTGACAATCAAGGAATTGAGCTGAAGCGGTTTCACATTCGCGACGGACTGGGCATCAAACTCTGGCAGCAAGCGGGCCATCGCTTCGGTTTACTCACCGCACGCAACAGCCATATCGTCAAAGTTCGAGCGGCGGAACTGAGTATCGATATCATCCGCCAAGGTTTTGAAAACAAATTACCCGCCGCTCTAGAAATTTGTCGTGAACTGCATTTATCACCGGCGCAGGTATGTTACATCGGAGATGATTTGACCGACCTGCCTGTCATGCGGGCCGTGGGACTGGGAATCGCCGTGGCCGATGCGGCGCAGGAAGTAAAACAAGCGGCTGGTTTCGTCACCAGCTTGGCGGGCGGAAACGGTGCCGTCCGCGAAGCGATTGAACAACTGTTGAAAGCACAACTGCGATGGGACGATTTGATTTATCAATATCTTGCCGGTTGAGTCGTCTGTGAAAGACGCCTTTCGCCGGAGTGGAATTTGCTTGCTCGTGGTGTTGGCCCTCAGTGGCCTCTACCTGCTGACGGTCGTACCCTACGTCGAACCGCCACTCCAGCGTCGTCTGGCTGACGAGAACAGCTCCGCCCAAAACTCTAACTCTCCCGATCGCACCGGAAGTAGCACCACCGCCAACAAGTCGTTCGCAATTCAACAAGGCCAACTGAACTACCTCAGCGATTTATTCCCCGCCGGATCTTGGGAACTCGATTCACCCAAGGTGGTAAAAACAGATCGAGCCATTTTCTTATTTCAAAACTGGGAGCCACGCCCCGATCGTCGCTTAGAAATCAATCCCTGCTCGGTCGTGCTCCTACCCACCTCCGAGTCGACATCCGAGTCGGCAGAGCGATCCGACAACACGTATGTCGTGATGACCGCTCCCGGTGGCGCGGTGCTGCAATTCGATGAAGACTCGGAGCCCGAGCGAGCGCAGTTCGGTTCCCTGATCGGCGGCTACCTCCCCGGCGAAATCACGATTCGACGACCGGAAAGCGAAGCTGGAGCAGCCGATGACCTGGAACTAGTCACACAAAATATTCAGATCGATCAGCAGCAAGTCTGGACCACCGCCGACG
The DNA here is from genome assembly GCA_046086325.1 of Planctomycetota bacterium. GTDB lineage: Bacteria > Planctomycetota > Planctomycetia > Pirellulales > Pirellulaceae > JBJSXJ01. The sequence goes on from JBJSXJ010000065.1 coordinate 4,867, forward strand.
TGCGTTTCCGCTACGGTGCTACCTGGGGAAAGGGACGCGACCTCGCGATCACGCTCCAGCCTCATGCGGACCCCGACCCGAATAATCTGATGAGTTCGATGATGGGTGCTGTGAAGTTCATCGAACTCATTCATGTCGATCAGATTCATGTGGAACTGCCCCCCGGCGACAAGAAACAGGTCGAAATCAATCCGCCGTCGACCAGCCTCTCGGACTCCGAAAAAAAACTCCGACCAGCCGCCTTTTCGCTCACCGGAGATCAGCGTCGCCCGCTCGATATTCGCTGCCAGGGTCCCTTTCGTATCGATCTGCTAGAACAACTTGCATCATTTGAAGATCAAGTAGAAGTTACGCGTCCGGCCGGTCCCGGTGAACAAGATGTGCTGCGCTGTGAAATCCTCCGCCTGCACTTTCGTCGCCAACCCACGAGCCCAACCGCGAGCCTACCCGCTGGCACGGCCGCTGGCACAGTCGACTCCCGCGAGTCACCGGCGGTGACCGCCACTCCCGTCACACGCAGCGGCAATCCCGCCGTCGCTCACCTGTTTGAACTCGACCGCATGGTCGCGATTGGACAACCCGTCCATTTTGAATTCCCCAGTCTCGACGCGGTGGCGCAAGGGGAGCGACTCGAGTACAACGCTCGGAGCCAACTTCTGCATCTGGAAGATCAGCAAGGAGCCTTGCTGCGGTATGGCCATCAGCAGATCGAGGCACCCAATATCCAGTACGAGTTAACGCCCTCGGGACAAGGGCTGGGTCGTGCCTGGGCCTCCGGGCCAGGGCGCATGAAACGCACGAGTAACGAGCCGCAAGCTGCGACCATGTCCGCCAGTTGGGGACGCGAACTGCTGCTCCGTCCGGTCGGCGCTCAGCACGTCCTTTCACTCACCGGTGGCGCCTCCTTCGGGTCCACCGGAATGGGCGAATTTCGAGCCGCCGAATTCCATGCCTGGTTGACGGAGCTGGACACGGCCGAGTCGCAGAGCTCGAGCTCGTACGATCTCGATCGCTTGCTCGCCCAGGGTGAAGTGGAATTCCAAGGCCCCGGATTACAGGGTCGCACGCAACGACTGGAAGCCTGGTTCACGCGCGAGCCAGCCGACTTGAACTCGCCGCGGCCCGTTCGTCCCGTTTCGACCGGTGGCAGTTCCGCCGGACCGACAGGAAGCTCGCGCGAGCCTGACTCTGAATCGGAAGAAGACCCGCGCCGTTTTGATGTGCGCGGTAATCTCCTGCGTATTCAGGTCGCTCACGTCGGTCCACGCTATCGAGTGGATGAAATCTCGATCCAAGGCGAAGTCGCGGTGCGCGAAGTCGCCGGCCAGACGGAAATCACAGACCCTCTGCTGATCACCGGCGAACTACTCACCGTAAAAGATGTGGACACCGAACAGTCGACGTTGCGAGTCACCGGCAAGCCCGCTCGACTGAGTGCCCGTGGCATGACGATGGTCAGCAGCACCGTCGCCCTCAATCAAAAGGAAAACCGAGTCTGGATCGATGACGCCGGTCAGATGACGTTGCCACCCCTGGAAGGACGCCCGCGAGCTCGTGGTCAAGTGCTCTTTGAAAACCGCGATCCCCTGGAGGCCCCCCGCGTGCCCGATAGCGATCCCAATCAGCCTCAGCGCTTCGATCCCACTCAGTTACAACGAGCCACGAGCGCTCCGGCACCGATCCTCGTGTCCTGGAAAGGACGACTCGACTTCGACGGCCAAACGGCACGCTTTCAGAAAGATGTGCAAGTGCGTGGCGCTTATCGGTTGTCGACCGGAGAGATTTTTGAAAGCTTAATTACCGGCGGACAACTCGACGTGGTGCTGCAAGGTCGAGTGAATTTTTCGGGAGACGCAAACGGTACGGATCGGAAAGCCGAGAAGGATGTGGAACTACAAAGCATCGGCTTCAGTGGTAATGTGTTTCTCGATGGCCGCACAACGATGTCGGATGTGATTACCTCCGTCGATCGGATGCAGATTCGCAACCTGATCCTCAATCATCAAACCGAGGAGATCTTCGGCGAAGGGCCGGGTTGGCTCAGTTCCACGCGTTTGGAAAAAGAGGCTAGCGCCGCCGCTGCCACCGCGCGCCTCACCTACATGTACCTCGATTTCATCGGTCAGGTTAAAGGGAGTTCCAAAAGTCAGAGCGTCGAGTTCCAGGAACAAGTGCGAGCCATTCATGGCCCCGTCGGTCGCTGGAATGAACAACTCGACCTCAACCGTCCCGAGTCCTTACCGGACAGTGCTGTAACGCTGCTCTGCCAACGCATGGCCCTCTCGAAAATGGCAGGCACGCTGCCGACGACACCGAGCGGCCTGGAGTTTGAGGCGACTGGCAACGCCACCATCGAAGGACAAAAGTTTCTGGCGCGCGCCGCGCGCGTCACTTACTCCCAAGCCAAGGACCTCATCATCATGGCCGGCCAAGGTGGGACGGACGCGGAGTTCTGGAAGAAGCCGCGTGCCGAGTCGAGTAAGGCCGACGCCATCGCCCGCTCGGTTCTGCTCTGGCGACGCGATGGCCGCGTGCAAGTGGATCAGGCGAAATACATCAACCTGAACACGATCGAGGAATCGCTGCCACGCCGCGGCAATCCCGGTACACCGCCTCCCTTCCTCCCCCCACGCCCCAACTCTCCCTGACAACTTCTCCAGCTAGCAGGCCCCGCAGTTTTTGACTCCTTGGGCCGTGGCGGGTTGATCTGCACGAGGCTTCCTGCCGCACTCTGCTTCGGCACACCGTTTGCCCTGCTATCGCTCATCACCCGGATCGCCAGGAAAAAGCCGTGCGAACTCGCTAGCGCTGCGCCGCCAGCGAGCAGCACTAGCCTAGTTTCCGTGCAGTCCCGGTGTTCACCTTCACCTCCCTCCTGACTCACCCCGGTCAACTCATGATGAATTCCGAGCCCAATCTGCGCTATTCCGACTATGACACGGGCGGACTGTACGACGAGATGTTCCTGGAGGATGGCACGCCCCGGCCACGTGCCGAGTGGTTAGCGTGGCGTCTGCAGCAGCTGGCCGATGGCGAATTGACTCGTCGACAAAAGACGGCCGATACCACGCTGCTTAATATGGGCATCACCTTTAACGTCTACGGCCATGAAGCCGGTACGGAAAAAATTTGGCCGTTCGATCTGATTCCTCGCATCATCGAAAGCCAGGAATGGAAAACCACGGCGGCCGGTCTGCGACAGCGCATCACCGCTCTGAACCTCTTCATCGATGACATGTATCACGATCAAAAGATCGTGCGTGATGGAGTGTTTCCTGAATATATGGCGCGATCGGCCGCCAATTACTTACAACCCTGTGCGGGACTCAATCCGCCGCGCGGCATCTGGTGCCATATCACCGGCACCGATTTGATTCGTGATACCGACGGTCAGATTTATGTTCTCGAGGACAACCTGCGCTGTCCGTCGGGTGTGTCTTACGTCATTGAAAATCGTGAAGTCATGAAGCGGACGATGCCGCAGTTATTTCAGGGCTTGGCGATTCAGCCCGTCGAAGACTATCCCGAGCATCTGCTGAAGATGCTGCAGTACATCGCTCCCGCCTCCGCCAAGGGTGATCCCACCGTCGTGGTGCTAACCCCCGGCATCTACAACTCCGCGTATTTCGAGCACTGCTTCCTCGCTCAGCAGATGGGAGTGGAAGTGGTACAGGGTTCGGATTTGGTGGTGAGCGATGGCTATGTCAAGATGCGAACCACACAAGGTCTCAAGCGTGTCGACGTGATTTATCGTCGCATCGATGATGCCTTTCTAGATCCTCTGAATTTTCGCGCCGATTCCATGCTCGGTGTCGCTGGCCTGATGGATGTTTACCGAGCTGGTCGAGTGGCTCTGGCCAATGCTCCGGGTACTGGAATTGCCGACGATAAAGCGGTTTATGCTTACGTGCCGCAGATGATTAAATACTATCTCGGCGAGGATACGATTCTGCCCAACGTCCCCACGTTTCTTTGTGCGGACGAAAAGGAACGCGAGCATGTCCTGGCGAACATCGACAAGCTCGTCATCAAACCGGCCAACGAATCTGGCGGCTATGGCATCCTGCTCGGCCCCCGTGCCTCCCGTGAGCAACTCGACCACTATAAAGAATTGATCAAAGCCAATCCTCGCAATTATGTTGCTCAGCCGATGATCTCTCTGTCGCGAGTGCCGACGATTGTCGGAGAAAAACTCGAAGGACGACACGTCGATTTACGTCCCTACATTCTTTACGGAGAAGACATCTTCATTCTGCCTGGTGGTTTGACACGAGTCGCCTTGGTAAAGGGCTCACTCGTCGTTAACTCCTCACAAGGCGGTGGCAGTAAAGATACGTGGGTGCTGAAAAATGGCACACCACGAGTCACAGTATAAAAGGAGACAGTGCAGAAAAAGATTGTGCAGAAAAAGATTGTGTAGAAAAATACCGTGCAGAAAAAGACCGTATAGAACGAGACAGTGGAGAACGAGAAACAACATGTTAAGTCGAGTGGCGGATTCGATTTATTGGATGGCGCGGTATGTCGAGCGAGCAGAGAATGTAGCTCGCTTCATTGACGTGAACCTAAACCTGTCGCTTGATCTGGGACCGCAATCTGCATCGCAGTGGGACCCGCTGATCTACACGACCGGCGATCAGTCACAGTTTTATTCCAAGTATGGTGCAGCGACGCAGGAACATGTCATTCAGTTTCTGACATTCGATGAAGAGAATCCCAATTCAATTCTCTCCTGCCTCAAGTCCGCGCGCGAAAATGCTCGTACCGTGCGCGAAATGCTCAGCGAGTCCGTCTGGGAGGAACTCAATAAGTTTTTTCTGCTGGTGCGTAACACCAGTCCGTCCCAAGTCACCAACATGCCGTATGATTTTTTCCAGTTTCTGCGACTCACCGCTTACACGCTGGAAGGGGCCACAACCGCCACCATGTCGCAAGGGGAAGCCTGGCACTTTCGGCGCATGGGCCGACTGCTAGAACGAGCCGACAAGACATCCCGTATTCTGGACGTGAAATACTTCCTGTTGCATTTACCCGCTGCCGACATCAGTTCCTCGCTGGAAGCCAATCAATGGGCGGCCGTCTTGAAATCGGCCAGCGCCCTAGAGGCCTATCGTAAGGTGCAAGGACGCATCACTCCGACCCTGGTCGCCGAGTTTCTGCTGCTGGACCGTGAATTTCCCCGTGCCGTGCACTACTGCCTGCTGGGCTCCGAGCAATCGCTGCTGAGTATTACGGGTGGCTTGCATGGAACCTATCACAATCCGGCGGAACAGAGGCTAGGACGACTGCGATCGGAGTTCGACTATGCCAATATTGACGAAATCATTGCGACGGGACTGCATGAGTTCATCGATCGGTTTCAGTCTCGAGTGAATGAAGTGGGCCAAGCAGTGCATGACACGTTTTTCGCGGTCAAGACCGACTCGTAGCAGCCGCGCTCTGCTCGCGATTACCGCGCACGCCATCGCCTCGCTCGATTCCTCACCCCGCCACTTCAGCCGTTTGCCGCTCAAAAACTCATTGCCCATGTCACAACAAGTTGCTCTTCATCATCGCACGACTTATCAGTATGAGAAACCGATCTCGCTCGGTCCGCAGACGATTCGCCTGCGCCCCGCCGTCCACTGTCGCACGCCGATATTGAGTTACTCGCTACAGATCCAACCGCAGGATCACTTCTTGAATTGGCAGCAGGATCCACACGGAAATTTCCTGGCCCGCGCTGTCTTTCCCAAACCAACTCGACAACTCACCATTGATGTCGACCTGATTGCCTCCTTGGTCATCATCAACCCGTTCGACTTTTTTCTCGAACCCGAAGCGGTGCGCTATCCTTTCACCTACGCTCCGGAACTACAGAACGATCTCCAGCCCTATTTGCAGCTCGCACCAGCTTCGGCCGAAATGCGGGCCTTCGTGCAAAGTGCCCCGCGCAAACAAACCGGTACGGTCGATTTTCTAGTCGACCTGAATCGCTACGTGCATGATCGAGTGCAATATCTCATTCGTTTGGAACCAGGCGTGCAAAGCTGCGAGCAAACATTGCGACTGGGGAGCGGCTCCTGTCGCGACTCGGCTTGGTTGCTCGTGCAAACCCTTCGTCACTTAGGTTTGGCCGCGCGCTTCGTTTCCGGTTATCTGATTCAGCTCAAGCCCGACACGAAACCACTGGCAGGTCCCAGCGGTGCCACCGAAGACTTTACGGATCTTCACGCCTGGACCGAAGTCTATCTACCCGGTGCTGGCTGGATTGGACTCGATCCCACTTCGGGACTTCTCGCGGCCGAGGGCCATCTGCCACTCGCAGCCACCCCCGATCCGACCTCCGCCGCACCGCTGACCGGAGCGGTCGAACCAAGCAAAGTGCAATTCGATTTTTCCATGCAACTGCAGCGCGTGCAGGAAACGCCCCGAGTCACGAAGCCGTATCGCGAAGCGGATTGGCAGTCGATCGTTCGCCTGGGGGACGATGTCGATACGATCCTCAATGAGCAGGATGTTCGGTTGACGATGGGCGGCGAGCCGACGTTTGTTTCGAGCGACGACATGGAGGGACCAGAGTGGAATGCCGAGGCTCTCGGAACTTCCAAGCGCCGCCTCGCGGGCGAACTCTTCAAAAAGCTATCCGACGCCTTTGCACCGGGGGCTCTGTGGCACTTTGCACAAGGCAAATGGTATCCTGGCGAGCCGCTGCCACGTTGGTCACTCGCTTGCTACTGGCGCACCGATGGTACTCCGATTTGGCACGACGCACGCTGGATTGCTCGCGATGATTCGCCCGCCAGTCCCGCCACCGCCACCAGCCAGCAGTTCATCCAGACTCTAGCTCAGCGATTGGACGTTGATGTTCAGCACATCATCCCCGCTTACGAAGATGCGTGGTATTACCTGTGGCGCGAACGACGACTACCCAGTGATACCGATCCGCTGAGTGTTGATTTGCAGGATAGTGCCGAGCGGCAACGTTTGGCACAAATCTTGGATCGCGGCCTGGGTACCGTAGTGGGCTATTGTTTACCGCTCCGCGCTTGCTGGCAGGGACGTGGTGGCCCACGATTTGAAAGTGGTCGCTGGTTTCTACGCCAAGAACATCTGTTCTTAATTCCTGGCGACTCACCGCTCGGCTTACGCCTCCCACTCGATTCCATCGGCAGCCCCAGTTCCCCCTCCACGCCTGCCCTTTGGCCACGCGATCCGTTGGAGCGCCGTGAGCCGCTGCCAGCCTACCAAACGCAGCCTCCACGAACGCAGCCGCTCACCGCACAGCATCCCGATCACTCTCCGGGTGAACTCGTTCGCACGGCGCTGTGTGTCGAGGCGCGCGAGGGGCACTTGCATGTTTTCCTGCCACCACTCTCGCTGCTCGAAGAATACCTTGCCCTCGTGGCGGCGATCGAAGCGACGGCTGCTGAGTGCCAAGTGCCGGTGCGCATCGAAGGATATGAGCCGCCACATGATGATCGTCTGCGACACTTCAGAGTAACGCCGGACCCCGGTGTCATCGAAGTGAACACTCAGCCCGCAAGTAGTTGGCGTGAGCTCGTCCAAAACACCACGACAATTTATCAAGCCGCGCGCGCCACTCGCCTGCAAGCCGAAAAATTTATGCTCGATGGGCGTCATACCGGAACCGGTGGCGGTAATCATTTGGTGCTGGGAAGTGCCCAGGCGGGTGACAGCCCGTTTCTGCGTCGCCCCGATTTACTCGGCAGCATGGTCTCTTATTGGCATAACCATCCCGCACTCAGTTATCTCTTCTCCGGACTCTTCATTGGTCCCACCAGTCAAGCACCACGCGTGGATGAAGCACGGCCAGAAGCGGTTTATGAATTGCAAACCGCTCTACATCAGTTGCCCGGCGCCGCGCGCCACACCCCCTGGCTTGTCGACCGAATTCTGCGCAACCTGCTAGTCGACTTGACCGGAAATACGCATCGCGCCGAGTTCTGCATTGACAAACTCTACTCGCCTGATTCAGCGACCGGACGACTCGGGTTGCTCGAGCTACGCGGATTTGAAATGCCTCCCCATCACGAGATGAGCCTAGCGCAGCAGTTACTCGTGCGAGCCCTCGTAGCACACTTTTGGAAGTATCCCTATGAAGCGAATTTGGTACGCTGGGGTACGGCGCTCCATGATCGCTTCCTGCTACCTCACTTCGTCGCGCAGGATTTCGCCGACGTACTGGCAGACTTACGAAAATCAGGATTCGATTTCAGTCAGGACTGGTACACGTCCCACTTTGACTTTCGTTTCCCTCTCGTGGGACGAATTGCTAAACAAGGAATCACCCTCGAATTGCGTCAGGCAATTGAACCTTGGCCTGTGCTCGGTGAACAACCGGGAGGCGGCGGGACGGTGCGTTACGTCGATTCCTCCATGGAACGACTGCAAGTAAAAGTGACTGGACTGACCGATTCACGTTACGTCGTCACGGCGAATGGACGCCAAGTCCCATTGCAACCCACAGGCACCACGGGTGAATATGTAGCGGGCGTACGATTTCGAGCATGGCAGCCGGCCAACTGTCTGCATCCCTTGGTCGGAGTTCACACGCCGTTGGTTTTTGATCTGATTGACACCTGGAATCGGCGCTCACTCGGAGGCTGCACGTGGCATGTCGCTCATCCCGGCGGCCGAAATTTTGCTCGGTTCCCAGTGAATGCGTATGAAGCGGAGAGTCGGCGGTCGGCTCGTTTTTTCACCATCGGCCACTCACCTGGCCCCTTGCGACTGCCAACCCCCGAACGGAATCAGGAATACCCTTTCACGTTGGACCTGCGACAGCCGGCGGAGTACGCCGATTTAGGGAGTTATCACAGAAGCTAGGAATTGATGATGAATGGATTAACCGGAACGGTGGAGGCACAATCGTCTCCAGGCGGACTGCTTTCCGGCTATGTACCAATCCCCGGAGCTTTCGACGAGTTGCTGACGACGGAGCGCGGCTTGCGCCCGTCCTGGCAGCCGCTGGTACGTGCCCTCGAACTATCTGGCTCGCTCGGCTTACAACAGCGAGTGGAACAGACGCGCCGGGCACTCCGTGAAAACGGGGTCACTTACAATGTGTTTGGCGCGCCCGAAGGTCCCAACCGGCCATGGGAACTCGACCCCATCCCCCTGCTCATCCCCCGCTCGGAATGGACCCCGTTGGCCGAGGGCGTCGCCCAGCGGGCCCTGCTGCTCGACCGCCTGCTCGCTGATATTCATGGTCCGCAGTCGCTGTTGAGGGATGGCGTGTTGCCCGCCGGAATCCTCTTTGGTCCCTCCGGATTTTTACCTTCTTGCCACGGGCTGCCACTGCCCCGACAGCGTCATCTGCATCTGTACGGCGCGCACCTGGCACGCGCGGTCGATGGCACCTGGATCGCGCTGGCGGATCGCACTCAAGGGCCCTCCGGCGCCGGCTACGCGCTGGAAAATCGTCTCATTATTTCGCGTATTCTGCCCAATGAGTTTCAATCGCTGCAGGTCGAACGACTCGCATCATTTTTCCTCACCCTGCGCGAAACACTCCTCGATCTGGCCCTCAGTCATCGCGACAATCCCCGGGTGGTACTGCTTACTCCCGGACCGCGCAGCTCCACCTACTTTGAAGACGGCTACCTCGCGCGCTATCTCGGCTACAACCTCGTGGAAGGCGGTGACCTCACCGTCCGCGGCCAAACCGTCTATCTGAAAACTCTGGGCGGATTGCTACCCGTCGATGTGATCTTACGTCGAGTGGCGGATGAGGATTGCGATCCACTCGAGCTGCGTCCTGATTCCTGGCAAGGTGTGCCCGGTCTCGTACAAGCCGTGCGCAGTCGCCAAGTGGCAGTGGCCAACGCGCTGGGTAGTGGCATCACCGAAGCCCCCGCACTGCTCGCCTTCCTCCCCGAAATCTGCCAAGTGCTGCTGGGTGAGGAACTACGCCTACCATCCATTCCGACTTGGTGGTGTGGCCGCCCATCGGATTGCCGCTACGTGGTGGATCATTTGGAACAACTCATCATTCGTCCCGCACTACGCCATCGCGCTGCTGACCCGATTGTCGGCTGGCAACTCACTCGCTCACAGCGAACCGAATTGATCGCTCGTATTCACGCTCAACCAGAACGTTTCGTCGGCCAGCAGCGACTGGAACGCTCGACCGCTCCCGTCTGGACCGAAAAAGCCTTGCAGCCCTGGCGAGTTGGTTTGCGCACCTTTGCGGTCGCCAGCCGCGACGGGTATGAAGTGATGCCCGGTGGACTTTCGCGAGTCTCCGCCAGCGATTCGTTCTGGGGCGAATCGATGGCCGCAGGAGAAGCCAGTAAAGATGTCTGGGTGCTGAGCGATAAACCAGTCGAGAACATTAGCTTGCTCAACCCGCGGCGAGCCGCCGTGGAACTGCGACGCAGTGTGAATGATCTGCCGAGTCGCACGGCCGATAATCTGTTCTGGCTGGGACGTCATCTCGAACGTGCGGAAGGCTTGGTTAGACACCTCCGCAGCATCGTCGTTCGCTTACCAAACGAATCGGGGACCGTGGGCGTCGAGGAATTGCGTTTGCTGATTCTCGCCCTCACCGATCCTGCGCCCGCCAGCTTGACCGCTGCCAGCCCGGACCGTGACATCGCACCGGATACCAGCGAATTGCAGGGGGAACTGCGAGCGGAATTCATGTCGCTGGTATTCGATGAACAGCGTCCCCTCGGCCTTTCCGCCACCACCCAAGCCCTGCGCCGCACCGCTGCGCTCGTTCGCGATCGACTATCGATCGACTTTTGGCGCATCATTAATCAGATCGATTTGAATTCGCTGTTTCCCTGGTCCAAAGCCCAAGCGCGCGCCGCCGATGTGCTCTTGCTACTCAATCAACTGCTCACCTTGCTATCGGCGGCCAGTGGCTTGAGTGTCGAGAGCATGACACGCGGACTCGGCTGGCGATTTCTTGATATGGGCCGCCGAGTGGAGCGTGCCTTGAACACCCTGCATCTGGTGCGACAAACCGTGGTGGAGGAAGACGCCGAGTTGACACCGATCTTGGAAGCAATTCTGGAAATCGCCGACAGCACGATGACCTATCGTTACCGCTATCTGACGAGCTTGCAATTAGCACCGGTTCTAGATTTGATCCTGCTCGATGAGACGAATCCGCGCGCCGTTGGTTTCCAGCTCAGCACTCTCGCTGACCACGTGCGTGATTTAGCTGCTGTCGACACCACGCTGCAGCATCAGGAGGAACGCCGACTGCTCCTGGCCGCTCAAGCCTCGCTGCGACTGTGCGATGTAGATGCTTTTAGTGAGCGAAACACAGATCGTGCTCGCGCTGCCCGTACTCGCTTTCTCGACCAGCTCTCCGAACAGCTCCGCCAACTATCCAATACGCTTACCGAAAAGTATCTCACCCACACCGGTCCCTCTCGACAATTGAATTCCACGTTCTCTTTTTGACGAAACGAACCGCCATGCAGCCCAGAGATGCCACTCATCTTGTCACCGATACGATCGTGTATGACATTCGTCATCACACGCGCTATCGCTATGAAATGGGCGTCTCCTTGGCTCACAATCAAGCGCATTTACGGCCCCGCAGCACGCTCTGGCAAACCTGCCGAACAGCTAAACTTGCCATCCAGCCCGCTCCCATCGCCCAGCATCCGTGGGAGGATTTCTTCGGAAATCAAGTGGACTTCTTTAACCTGGAGAACTCCCATCAAGCGCTCGACATTGAGGCGCGCAGTGTCGTGGAGGTGCGACAGCCGACGTGGCCTGAAGCCGAACGCACAGTCCCCTGGGAAGTCGCTCGTGATTCCCTCATCCAAGCCCCCGAGTCCGCCTTGATACCCGTCCTGCCGTTTCGCTTTGAATCGCCTTATATCAAACTGTGGCCCGAAGCCCGCGATTTCGCTCTCGTTTCGTTCACCCCCGGTCGTCCCCTGCTAGACGCCGCACTGCACCTCATGAATCGCATTCATCGAGATTTCAAATATGTGCCCGGCGCAACCGATAGTCACACCTCGCCGCGCGAAGTCTTCCAGCGACGAGCGGGCGTCTGTCAGGATTTTGCGCACGTCGCGCTGGCCTGCCTGCGCTCACTCGGACTCGCCGCACGTTACGTCAGCGGCTACCTGCAGACGGATCCGCCGCCCGGCCAACCCAAGCTCATCGGCGCCGACGCCTCCCATGCTTGGTTTTCTGTGTACTGCCCCGGTGCCGGCTGGATTGATTTCGATCCCACCAATAACCACCTCGTCGGCACGCGCCATATCACACTCGCCTGGGGCCGCGATTACGCCGACGTCTGCCCTCTAAAAGGCGTTTTTCTGGGCGGTGGAGCTCACACGCTACAAGTCAGCGTCGATGTCCTGCCGACTCCGGCTTGAACTCTGTTGCGCACGGAGACTCGGGGATGTTTCGCACGGAGCCTCGGGGTTTCGCACGGAGACACGGGAATGTTTCGCACGGAGACACTGAGACACGGAGGGGAGAACAAGGAATGATAAGGAATGATAAGGAATGATAAGGAATGATAAGGAATGATAAGGAATGATAAGGAATGATAAGGAATAAATATTCTTTATTACATCAATCACAGACTATT
>JBJSXJ010000066.1:0-22969 GCA_046086325.1 Planctomycetota bacterium
ATTCTTGGCGTTAGGTAACCTCGAATTGTTGGTTCATCCCACTCCGTGTGGCTGTCACCACTGAAAACCCGGGAAAACCGAATGAGCCACAAAAACGTCTTCGCGCCGCTGGGTAGCTTTCCTACTATCCATGTTGAGAAACGGTGCGCGAGCACCGGGAAGACACATCGGGAACCAACTTATGCCACGCAGACGAGCGAATTCCGAGCCAACTTGGTGCCACCGCTGGCGCCGCAGTGGGATCGGGCGCGATGGGGTAGGGCTTGGCGGGGTAGGGCAGAGCACGCGGCCTACCGGCCGGAGCCTAAAACTGCTGGTCTTCATCTGCACCCTCAGCATCGTGGGCGGCGGAACCAGTGGCTGCGTTACCGGTCGCCCGAATCTCGCCCATCCCGGCAACCTCCAGACACAGCGGTTCAACGCCATCGCTCACGACCCTTACGCAGATCCCGATCTGGGCCCCGAGGTAGTCGGTGGGCGTCCGCGCGAGTTTCAGAAAAACTTGGCCGAGCCGGTTCGCAATCGCTGGCTCATGGATAGCTGGTGGGCCCGTACTGCCACTGGTCGCTGAGACCCCGTATCATACGACCAAGCCGCTCGCTTGCAGCGGCTGTCTTTCGTGCCCGTAGTTTTTGTTCGAGAGTGATCGTCGATGTCTCGTCATGATCGTCGTCGCCCAGGCGACCCCCGTAAACAGCCCGCTGACCGTCGCGCTCGCGGCGAACGCCCCGCAGGCCTCGGCCGTCCAGCTCGCAACCCACGCACGGAACGAACCGCTCGACCCGATCGCGCTGGCCGACCGGACCGTGCTGGCCGACCGGAACGTGCCACCGATCGGCGTAGTTTTTCGGAACGCGGCGAGAGACCGATGCGACCTGCATCCTCTCAGCGACCTGCATCTTCTCAGCGCCTGGGAGCCTCTCAGCGACCTGGAACATCACGACCGGGGCCGGCCCGTTCCGCCGATCGGCCTCGTCGCCCGCGACCAACATCGGCCGTCACCGCCGACTCTTCTGCCGCTGGTGAACGTCTGCAGAAAATTCTGGCGGCGGCCGGTCTCGGCAGTCGCCGTGAGTGCGAGGAACTGATCACCACGGGGCGTGTGGAAGTCGATCGACAAATCGTCACGGAACTGGGCGTGCGCGTGAACCCAGACACGCAGATGATTCGAGTGGACGGCACGGCCCTGCGAAGTTCACGACGGCATTACTTCGTGCTGAATAAACCTCCCGGTGTCGTGAGCACCAATTACGACCAAGATGGCCGGCTGCGCGTCATCGATCTCATTCAATCTGACTCGCGTCTCTACCCCGTCGGACGCCTCGACCGCACCAGCGAAGGACTTATCATCGTCACCAACGACGGGGAACTCGCCAACGGCCTGACTCACCCGCGCTACGGTGTCGAAAAAACGTATCTGGCGATTGTCGCGGGTCATCCCGATAACCGCACACTCGACAAACTACGTTACGGAGTGCGATTGGCGGAAGGGGTCGCCAAAGCGGCTTCGGTCAAAGTCAAACGCGGTCATCCGCGCACCACGGAACTCCTGATCGTGCTCGATGAAGGACGCAACCGGCAGATCCGCCGCATGCTCGCGCAAGTGGGACATAAGGTCTTGGTATTGCGGCGAGTGGCGATTGGGCCGCTGAAGTTGGGTGAATTACCGGTGGGAGCTCATCGGCGGTTAGAAGCGGCCGAAGTACAGCTGCTGTTTGCCGCCATTGCCGAACGTAAGTCGACGGTGAAGAAACGGCCGAAGCCGCCCGGCGGCCGGATTCCGCGTCTGGAACCACGTGTTCGCCCCGACCGCAGTGGACGCATGGAACGCCCCGACCGTAGCGAACGCCCCGAGCGCGGTGGGCGCATGGAACGCCCCGAGCGAACTGGGCGCATGGAGCGTGCTGACCGATCGGATCGCCCGCGAACCGCCACCGATTCAGCCTCCCGAACTCCCGCAAAAGGTTCCCGGCTCTCAGCTCGAACGGGCAAGTCCGCACCCCGTCCTAACAAATTCTCCCAGCGTCCACCCAAGTCGTCGCAGCCACCCACCAAGCCCGCTCGCTTCGTCTCCCAGGACTGGGACGATGACGACGACTCGTTTCCGCTGCCGACGAACGACACTCGCCGTCCAGCGACGCAGCGGGGCTCGATTCTGCCGTATGACTTGGAGGATGACGAACAATGATTAATCCGCTACATGCCGCCTACTACGCGGATCGAGCGGTACAGGCGCGCGTTGCGATCGTAGAAAATGTTCGCTTAGCGAAAGACACCTATCGCGTGCGATTTGAATGTCCCGCGATCGCTCGACAAATCGTTCCGGGCCAGTTCTTGATGTTGCGCCTGGCGGGCGGCACCGATCCGCTGCTGGGGCGCCCACTTGCGGTCTATGACATCCACACCGATGCGCACGGACAACCGCACGCGCTCGATGTTGTCTATCTCGTCAAAGGACGACTTACGAGTCGGCTTTGTCAGTTTTTGCCGGGCCAGAAGCTGGACGTCTGGGGCCCGCTGGGAAATGGCTTTTCTTTTCCGGATACCGAGCATGTGATCCTGGTGGCTGGTGGCATCGGCCAAACTCCATTTGTAGCACTGGGCGCCGAACTGCTGGGACGCAAAACCTATGGCACCAGCGAACGTGTGGCGGCGCGAGCTCGTCGTGTGACACTCTGCTATGGAGCTCGTTCGGCAGACTATCTCGCCGGGGTCGACGACTTTATCGCACAAGGCATCGATGTGCGACTGGCGACAGATGACGGGAGTCGAGGGCGACGCGGTTTTGTGACCGACCTGCTGGCTGAACTTCTCGCGGAGTCCACTAGTTCGTGTCGCGTCGTCTGCTGCGGCCCGGAAATCATGATGCACAAAGTCGCACAGCTATGTCAGACGGCCGGTGTGCCCTGCCAAGTCTCCCTGGAAACGCCCATGGCTTGCGGGATCGGCATCTGTTACACGTGTGTCGCCAAGGTTCGCGATGAGTCTGGTGGTTGGGACTACAAGCGAACATGTGTGGAAGGCCCCGTATTCGATGCCGAGTGCCTGGAATGGTAACGGCACTCGCCGCCAGCCATTAAGCCGGTGCCAGCCATTAAGCCACCGCTATTCATTAAGCCGGTGCCAGTCATTCAGCCGTTGCTAGTCATTCGGCCGGGGCGAGCAAACCGCGACGACGAAAATAAATCCACATCGCAATCGTCGTCAGGATCATCATGCCCAAAACCCCGGGATATCCCCAGCGCCATTTCAATTCTGGCATATTCCAGCCGGAAACTTCATTGTCAAAATTCATGCCATAAATGCTGGCGATGAATGTGATCGGAATGAAGATCGTGGCGATAATCGTGAGGACTCGCATTGTCTCATTGATGCGATTATTGACCGCCGAAAGATAGAGATCGCGCAAGTCTGCCGATAACTCGCGATAGGTTTCAATCAGATCCGTGATTTGAATGACATGGTCATAGCAGTCGCGCAGATAGACTCGAGTGGCATCGTGAACCATGGGTGTCGATTCGCGGGCCAGTTCAGCCAGCATTTCACGGTGTGGCCAAACCGCTCGACGTAGCATCAGCAGCTCGCCTTTAATCGCATGCAACTTACTAAGGGCGTGGGGCCCCGGTCCCGCAATAATCGCCTCTTCCACCTCGTCCAGCTGCTCGCCACATAACTCCACGACGGGAAAATAGGCATCGATCACCGCGTCCAGCAGTGAGTAAGCCAGGAAGTCGGGGGCCAGTTGTCGCACGCGCCCCACACCCTCCCGTATGCGCCGCCGAATCGGCTCGAAGCAATCGCCCGGTCGTTCCTGAAAGGTGAGGAGAAAGTGGCGGCCTAGAAACAGCCCTAATTGCTCCGTCGCATCGAGCTGCTGTGCATCGATCATTCGAGCGGCGATGAAGAGCGTGTCGCCGTAGAGATCCACTTTCGCACGCTGATGCGTATGCACGACATCCTCAAGTGCCAAGCGATGCAGCTCAAAGATTTCGCCGAGTTGTTCCACGACAACCGCATCGCCCAGTCCGTCAACATTGATCCAGACGACGGGATAACGACTCATCAGCTCCCGCAATTTCGCGGGCTGGATGTCGGTTGACTCCTCATACCCGTCCGGTCCATACGCCAGCACTTGAACGCTGGACCGAGGTGCCGCCGGATCGACGATGACGGAGCCTGGCGGAGCACCAAGATTGCGCCGCTTCACTCGGCGACGAGGGCGATGTCGATGCTTCCGCGCCATAGATCTCTCCGAACGGATCTCTCCGAACCAACTCGGGGCCCGTCAACTCCACCGTTGATCCCTCGCTGCCATCCCGAACCGCGCATGATCAACTACCGGCCAGCAGTCCGGTCTGCAGTTCCGCAAAATATTGACCAATCTCGGCAATCACGTCCGCCCGCGGACGCTGCTCGGCGTCGGCCACGCGCCGCATGAGTGCCGAGCCAACGATGAGTCCGTCGGCCACGGGGGCCAATAGTCGTACATGCTCAACTTGGCTGATCCCAAACCCAATACAGATCGGCAGCTCGGTCCGCTGCCGAATCCAAGCCACGTTTTCTACCAAGTCGGGCGGCAACTGCGTGCGTTCCCCGGTGATACCGGTGACGGAGACATAATATAAGAAGCCGGTGGAGGTCGCTGCGATTCGTAATGCACGTTCGCGCGGGGTGGTCGGCGTGACCAGTTGAATCAAGCTGAAATCATGACGCCGACAGATGTCGGCGAGCGAATCCGCTTCATCGACTAACAGATCGGGGACGATGGCTCCAGACACGCCCGCTTTTTTAGCGTCGATGACGTATTGCTCCAATCCATGCCGGTGAATGATCGCGTAACTCACCATCGTCACGAGCGGGGCGGCGAGGGTTGGAGTGACCTGGGCAGCCATGTCGAGAATCTGCCGCAACTTGATTTTCTTGGCCAGGGCGCGGGTGTAAGAGGCCTGAATGACCGGACCGTCCGCGATCGGATCACTGTACGGAATCCCCAGTTCACACGGCCCACAGCCGCGGGCGACGAGTTCCCGAATCACCGCTGCCGTGAAATCCAGGTCTGGATCTCCGGCGGTGACAAAGGGCAGCAGAGCTTTACGACCCGCTTGACGAAGTTGAGCAAAATATTGATCGATTGCAGACATGAACTAACAGCCTCTTCCATCCTGTTTTGCGGAGCATTTTGCAGAGCGTTTTGCAGAGCGATGATTGGATCGAGCTTAACTTACGAGTGACGCTGACCTCGCAGGCGTGCGATTTCCGCCGCATCCTTGTCACCGCGCCCCGACAAACAGACCACGATCACATCTTCTGGAGGCCGTCGCGCAGCCTCGACCAGCGCCTTGGCCAGGGCGTGGGAACTTTCGAGCGCGGGCAAGATGCCTTCGTTGCGAGCGAGCGAGTCGAATGCTGCCAGTGCATCCTGATCTTCACAGAACGTGTATTGCACTCGCCCCGTATCTTTCCAGTAACTGTGCTCCGGTCCGACGCCGGGATAATCGAGGCCTGCCGAAATCGAATGCACGTCACTCGTCTGACCATCTTCATCCTGCATGACGTAGCTGAAACTACCGTGTAACACGCCCGGCTGGCCAAAGCTGAGTGGAGCGGCATGTTGCCCGGGTCGTCCACCAAGTCCGCCGGCTTCGACGCCCAGCAGTCCCACTCCCTCATCTTCCACAAAGGGATAGAACATTCCCGCCGCGTTACTGCCGCCGCCCACCGAGGCGATAACGAGATCGGGGAGGCGGCCGAGTTGTTGCAGGCACTGTTGGCGCGTTTCACTGCCGATCACAGACTGAAAATCACGGACGATGCGGGGAAATGGATGCGGCCCGACGACCGAACCCAAGATGTAGTGCGTCGTCTCGACACTCGACATCCAGTCTCGCATCGCTTCATTAATGGCATCGCGGAGGGTTCGCGACCCGCTGGTCACCGGCCGCACCTCGGCGCCCATCAGCCGCATGCTGAAAACATTGGGAGATTGTCGCCGCACATCCTCTTCGCCCATGTAAATGACACAGGGGAGACCAAAACGAGCACAGGCGGTCGCGGTTGCCACACCATGTTGTCCCGCACCCGTTTCCGCGATCACTCGCTTCTTGCCCATTCGCAGGGTCAGCAGAGTTTGCCCGAGGGTGTTGTTGATTTTATGGGCACCGGTGTGATTCAAGTCTTCCCGCTTGAGCCAGATCTGGGCACCACCGGCCAGACGCGTGAAACGTTCGGCGAAGTAGAGCGGCGAGGGGCGACCGACGTAGTTTTTAAGCAAATCGGCCAGTTCCGCCTGAAAAGCGGGGTCTTGTCGTGCCTTATCGTATTCCACGACAAGCTCATCGAGGGCTCGGGTGAGCGTCTCGGGAACATAGCGGCCTCCGAATGGACCGAAACGTCCCATTGCTGATGGAACCTGGCTGCTCACCTTACCCACGGACGAAACAGATGCCATGACCGGCCTCGACTTCCTTTCTGGATCGCTCGAACACAACTGGCGATTCTCAACGGCGCTCGCCCAGTGGTCAAGGGGCGCAGCCATTTGAGTCCTTGGTTATAACCGGGGTAGGATGACACGCCATCATCACGATTCAGAGAAAAAAACATGGCCTGTGGCGACGGAATCAAGATAGGAGCCGGATGCGATGCCTGAATTGCCGGAAGTCGAGACCATGCGTCGAGGAATCCTGGCCGCAGTTGGCGGGACCATCACGCAGGCGCGCCCCTTGCCTTGTCCGCGGAAGCCGATTCGCATCCAGCCGACTGCGGCGGCACTCGAGCGCCGCTTGGTGGGACGAACGATCACGGCGATTGATCGGATCGGCAAACGTGTTGTCGTGCGCATCGATTCCGGCGACTCGCTCATCTTTGAGCCCCGCATGACGGGACTGGTCTTGGTCTCCGATCCTCCCAGTCAGGAGCATTTGCGCTTTGAATTGCGTTTACAAGGCTCGGCGCTGTCGCACGTGCAATACTGGGATCGTCGCGGACTCGGGTCGGTCCGCCTCTTAGATGCCGATCAACTGGAAGCGGAGCTCGGCCAAGATCGCCTCGGGACCGATGCACTCACCATTTCCGCACAACAGCTCCGTGACGTGCTGCACGCCAGCCGCCGCCCCATTAAAGTCGCTCTGCTCGATCAAAAGAGAGTGGCGGGAGTCGGCAATTTGTATGCCTCGGAGCTGCTGCATGTGGCACGCATTGATCCCCGGCGCCGCTGCGATCGACTCTCACGCGACGAATGGCAGCGCATCCACACCGCCATGCTGGCGGTCTTGCAGGATGCCATTCTCCACGAAGGCTCCACGTTGGGTGATGGTACGTATCGCAACGTGCTCAATGATCCAGGTGGATACCAGAATCATCATCGCGTTTATGATCGGGAAGGGGAGCTTTGTCCCAGCTGCCAGCAGGTCGTGATTCGCCGACTCGTGCAAGCGCAGCGTTCCACCTTCTTTTGTCCAACGTGTCAGCAGCATAAGTCCACTCGCCAAACACGCACCAAGACCAAATCGCTGCGGTCCCAATAGCGCCTCTCGGCCCCCTGGTGTCTCGCCGGCAATCGGAACCCCCCAAGACGACGCGGCTGAACTTTCATTCCGTTCGTCGCGGCGCGATCTCGACGGCACGCAGATTCCGGAAGGAGAGATCGGTGGTCGGGTCGTGTCCCTGCAACATGAAAGTACCTGCGGCGACGCGTAAGCCGCGCCGAGGATTCTCATCGGCGGCACGATCATCCAGCCAGTCGGTCACCCAGACTCCATTGACCCACACGGCAATCTGGGGTCCATCCGCAATAATCGTCTTGGTGAACCATTCGCCGTCATCGGCCGCCACCAGCCGCGCATCGCGGCGACGAAAGATGCCACCCGTGCCACAGTCCGCTGGCTTCGTGCGATCGCCCGCCTTCACTCCATGATGAATCTGGCTTTCGTACCCCTGCATCTCCAGGCCTGGAATGCAGCGAAAGAAGAGTCCCGAATTCAGGCCTGGAGCGTGCGTGATGGCTTCGAGCTGCAGGACGAAATCACCAAAACTTTTTTCGGACTCCAGTTGCCCCTTACCGCCCCGCACGTGAATGGTGCCATCTTGCACCGTGAACTCACTCTTCATCTCCGGATAGGTTTTCCAACCTGCCAGGTCTTGGCCGTTAAAGAGTGGCTGCAAAGCTAACGGTTTGAGCTTGAGATTGCGAAACTCAACTTGGCCTTTATTTAATTGCAGGCCGATGTATCCACGTCCCAGCGGCCGCTCATCGGTGTATTCCAGGACGGTCTGACCATTCAGCTCGATCTTGATCCGCTCGCCCAGCACCGTAATGTCATAATGATGCCACGTGTCGGGAGCCGCCGTCACTTCCGCCTTGGCTCGACCCACTAAACTGCCGGTTGGAAAGGGACTCACCGCAGGCTCCGCGATGTTCAGTTCATAACAATCGCTTTTGGGATCGAGCGGCTTGTGGGGGGAATGCAGGAAGACACCGCTGTTGGTGCCGGGGGCGAAGCGAAAATCGAGCTGCAACGAGTAGTTGGAGAATTGCACGGGTGTGCACAGTAGGCCGGGTTCTCCGTCGGCAACCCGAATCGCTCCGTCGACCACCTGCCAATCCGCTTTCGTCGCCGCATGCCAGCCAAATAGAGATGTACCATCAAACAGAGAGATCCAGCCCTCAGCGAGTTCATCGGCACTGAGCGGCGACTGGAATTTCGTCGGCGGCGCCTGAGCAGACTCGGCAGCCGGTGTAGACGTCTCGGAGTTGGCTTCGGGAGACGCCGCGCTGGGTGCTTCGGGGGGCGCCGCGCTGGGTGCCGTCGAACAGCCAGCCAGTGGACCGATAGCGATTGCAAGCCCCGCTAGCAGTGGCAAGTGAAAGAGGGGAAGGTACAGGAGTGGCGAGTGAAAGAGGGGCAAGTAAAAGAGTGGCCAGCGCGGGGACGTGCGACAACGGCGGTTCTTGGTAGGCATGATGGGGTCTCGAGCAAAACGGGCCGGGAACGAATCCAACTGAAACTGCTGAGTATCGTAGCCGAAGAGACAGGCTGGCGTGCAGTCTCCTCGTTTGCTTTCTCCCTTTGTCGTTCCGTGTCTCAGGGATGGCGAATGACGCTGCGCCGAGCGTCAGTTGCCCCGACTTTCGCGTTGTCGCTCGGGGGTGCTTCCGGTATACTCCCCGGCCACGTTCGTTCCTTGAGCCGCGCACGGAAGCGGAGGCCGAGGCGTTTTTTGCGTACCATACATGGCGATTGGTCACCCGCTGTCGGGCTCATCGTCGTGCCTAGGAGGAGTGATTTCGCTCGACGCCATGCTACGGATCGGCCTTGGCCATGACACGCATCGACTTGCCCCGGGTGGACCTTTGCGGCTCGGTGGTATCGACATTGCGCACGACCATCACTTGGTGGGCCATAGTGACGCCGATGCGCTGCTCCATGCCATCACGGATGCGCTTCTGGGCGCGACCTCGCTGGGCGATATTGGTGAACTATTTCCCGATACGGACGAAGCGAATCGCGGACGTGATTCGGCGCAGATGCTGCAAGCTGCCTGGGCCAAAGTCCAGTCACTCGGCTGGCAACTGGTCAATCTCGACTGCATCATCTTCGCTCAACGGCCCAAACTCACACCCCATAAACTGGCGCTGCGCGACCAGGTCGCACAGATCTTGCGGGTCGCTCCCGACCAAATCGGTATCAAGGCGAAAACCGGCGAACTGGTCGGTCCCGTGGGACGTGGTGAAGCGCTGATGACCGAATGCGTCGTACTATTAGAAAAAACGAAAGCTTAAACAGCGGTCGCTCAGCCGCTGGCAACCTTTTTATTTTCCCTGACAATTTTTTCTCATTCATTTCCTTATTCATTTCCTCACCCTGAGGATGATTCCTTCCATGCCAGATTCCAGTACCACAGCCACAACCGCCGCGCCTCACATTCGCTTTTACAACACGCTCTCCAAGCAGAAGGAGACGTTCCAGCCGCTTGTGCCGGGAAAAGTTGGTATCTATCTGTGTGGCCCTACGGTCTATAAACCTGCTCATATCGGCCACATGGTCGGGCCGGTCATTTTCGACTCCCTGAAGCGTTTCCTCGTCTACAGCGGGTTTGAGGTGCAGTGGGTGGTGAACATCACGGACGTCGACGACAAGCTCATCGCGCAGTCCCACGAGCGAAATATTCCGATGTCGCAAGTGGCGACCGAAATGACGATGGACTACATGGCTAACTTGAAGGCGATGGGGGTTGATCAGATTGATCAAATGCCACGCGCCACCGAGTTTATTGACGAGATTATTAAGTTCATTAGCGAGTTGATCGAAGGCGGTTATGCGTACGCTTCGGCTGGTGATGTTTTATTCGACGTCGCGCGCGATGAGGACTACGGGAAACTCAGCAATCGTTCGGCGGAAAATCAGCAGGGCGAGGGTGGCGAAGCTGCTTCTAAAAAACGTTCGCCGGGCGACTTTGCTTTGTGGAAGGCGGCCAAGCCCGGTGAACCTGCCTGGCCAAGTCCGTGGGGGGAGGGGCGTCCCGGTTGGCACATTGAATGTTCGGCCATGAGTCGTCGATTACTCGGCCAGTCTTTCGACATTCATGGCGGCGGACTCGACCTCGTCTTTCCGCATCATGAAAATGAGCTAGCGCAAAGCGAATCGTGCCATCACGCGCCGTTCGTCAAATACTGGCTGCACAATGGGCTGATGCGAGCCGGTACAGCGGCCGGCAAGGTGGGAGGTCGCAGCGATCGCGACGGGGCGAGCGAGTCGGCGACGGAGGAAGGAGCCGAAGAGGCGACGGTCGATACCAAAATCAGCCGTTCGAAAGGTGCTGGTGGCTTGGCCGATCTGATCGCTCGACAAGGTGGCGAACGGATTCGTTTCTTCCTGCTGCGCACTCACTATCGCAGCACGATCGTGTTTACTGAGGAAGAGGTGGCCGAAGCGGGGGTGGGACTGGACACCTTCCACCGCTTCTTTGAGCGTTATCAGCGAGTGACGGGGCAGTCGTTCTACACACTGTCGCCCATTGCTCGGCGCGATGCCGGGGAAATTGCCGCCTCCACAGACGCGCTGCTGACGTTTGTTGCTGCTCGTCGCGCAGGCTTCCTCGCCAAGATGGATGACGATTTCAATACCGGCGGCGCCATCAGCGAGCTCTTCGACTTGGTCCGCGAACTCAATAAGTTTGTCGATCAACATCAACTGGAAGAGCAGCCCGGGAGCAAGCCGGAGCTTGTTACCAGCTTCCAGCGCGGCGTGCTCACGTTACGCGAGTTATCCGCGATTTTGGGACTCTTCAAAGCTCCCGTAGCGAAAACGTCAGCGGCCAGCGATGGGTTGGTCGAGCAATTGATGCGACTGATGATTGAGTTGCGCGCGGATGCCCGCGGGCGCAAGGATTTCGCCACGGCCGACAAGGTACGTCAATCGCTGGCCGAGATTGGTGTCCTGTTGGAAGACAGGAAAGGCGGCACCGAATGGCGCGTCGGACCGTAACCCCAAAAGCAGACTCCCCGACGACGCTGCGAGTCCTCGGGATCGATCCCGGATTGAACACGACCGGCTATGGCGTGCTGGAGTGGCACGCTGGCCAGATGCGACTAATCGAAGCTGGGGTCATTCGCGGTCGCGATCGTTCCTCCCTCGCCAAACGGCTCGACGAAATCCATCGCGGAGTCTGCGAGGTGATTACCGCCTTTCAGCCCCATTCGATGGCGGTCGAGCAACTCTATTCGCATTATCAGCGTCCGCGCACCGCGATCCTCATGGGACATGCACGCGGAGTGATCTGCTTGGCTGCGGCGCAAGCCGGTTTGCCACTTAAACATTATGCTGCCACACAGATCAAACGCATTTTGACGGGGAGTGGTCGAGCACCAAAAGCACAAATGCAAGCGGCGGTGCAGCGTGAACTGCGTCTGGCACAGCCGCCCGAGCCGCCCGATGTGGCCGACGCACTCGCCGTTGCCTTTTGCCATTATCATCTGGGGCTCCGCCAACTGGGCACCTAACTTCACCATCCGCCGCTAACTCGCTAGCCACTTACCATGATCACCAAAATTTCCGGTCGCCTGGTTTCCATCGAAAACGATTCCGCTCAGCTCGATATTCCGCCCTTCGAATATGAAGTGCTGATTCCTGATTTCACGCGTCGGCACCTGCAGCAGCAATTGGGAGAGCAGGTGGTGCTGCACACCATTCATTACTTCGATGGCAATCCCACTCAAGGTCGAGTGACGCCGCGCCTGATCGGATTCACGACGGTGGTGGAACGCGAATTCTTCGAACTGTTTTGCTCGGTCGACGGCATTGGAGCTCGTAAAGCACTGCGCGCGATGGTGCGCCCCGTCAAAGATATTGCGGAGATGATCGAGGATCAAAACGCCAAAGCGTTATCGACGCTACCGGGCGTCGGACCGGCAACCGCGGAACGGATTATTGCCAAGCTACGTCGCAAGATGTCAAAATTTGCGCTCATGGTGGTCCGCGAGCAGGTGCAAGAGGATGTGCCACGCGATGTCATCCAGGAAGCCTTTACTGCCCTCTGTACACTCGGTCATGCCGAAGCCGATGCCCGGCGCATGCTCGATAATATGCTGCAAACCAATCGCAAATTCAGTGACGTGACCGCGCTGTTGCAAGCGATCTACGAACAGACTCACGCCTCCAAAAAATAACGTCGCCGATCATCAAGCTCCCTTGCCAGCTATCGTCGAGTAACTTTCATGCGCAGGCCACAAGCCAAGGTGAAGCGGTTGCGAAGCGGAGTGGGCATTCGTCCAAATCCGCTCGCTGGCTCTCCTTGCCCGCATTGCGGCACGCCGATGGATCGGCAGGATACGTTTTGTCCGGCTTGCGGGCACCAACCACGACCGGCCCCTGCGGAGTCCGCTGAGACCATTCCGGTCGACATTGTACCCGCCACGATCGCGGAGCCACCGATCGATCCCCGGGCGGCTGCGGAGCGGCAGTCCCAACAAGCTTTTCGCTGCAGCAAGTGTGGTGCGGAGGTCTCCTCGGATCATTCCCAGCGCAGCGTCACTTGTCCCTTCTGCGACTCGCCGCACGTTGTCGAGTTTGCGGCGGAGGCCAGTGGCCGGCAGCGCCCGGAATACATCGTTGGTTTCGCGATCACGCCCGAACAGGCTCAACAGATGTTCCGGCAATGGCTATCGGAAAAGGGACTCTTTCATCCCGGTGACTTAGCGCGTCAAGCAATCACAGATCGGATTCGGGGGATCTACCTGCCGTTCTGGTCGTTCGCCATGCAAACCGAAAGCGAATGGACGACACAAATTGGTGAATACTGGTATCGCACGGAAACTTATACGACCACCGATTTTCAGGGAAAGCAGGTCCGAGCGACACGGACCATCACGGAGACCGAGTGGTGGCCGCTGAGCGGAAAATTTCATAGCTACCACAGTGGCTATCTGGTGTCGGGAAGTCGTGGACTATCGCAGGCCGACGCCGAACTCATCCAACCTTTTCAGCTTTCAGCACTGCGACGCTTCGAGCCTTTTTATCTGGCCGGCTGGTTGTGCGAAGAATATTCGGTGCCGCGTGCCGAGGCGCAGCAGCTCTGTATGGCGGAGTTTTTTCGCCGCGAGCAAAGCGGGATTCAGCAATTCATGCCCGGTGACACGAACGTTGGGGTACAGATTCGCAGCACTTTCGAACGAATTACCTCCGACTTGTGCCTGCTACCCGTGTACATTTTCTGCTATCGCTATCGTGGGAAAGTCTTTCGCTTTCTGCTCAATGGGCAGACTGGCAAGATGACGGGCATCAAGCCCTACTCGACACCGCGTATCCTCGTCGCGATTACGCTTATCGTGCTCGCATTCCTGCTCGTCCTGGGACTGCTCATGGCCCTCTCGTCGGCCTCCGGAACACGCGGGTGAGCCATGACGATCCTGCCACGCACGTGTGAAGCCTGTCGAGCCATGCTGGACGATGAGGATCTGTTTTGTGGAACGTGTGGCACAGCGGCGGAGTCGGATGCCACGACGACGACCGGTTTGACGAAGGTAACCAACCTGCAGACCTTCGATTGCTCGGGGTGCGGAGCGTCGATGAGTTATGACGCGGCGGTTAAGACGCTCAAGTGTCCCTTTTGTGGTTCAACGGGACTCACCGAGCAACCAGCGGGGCCGACGCTGGTCCCACAGTCGGTCGTGCCCTTTCGACTCAATCGCTCGCAAGCCACTCAGCTGCTGCGTGACTGGCTGGGGCGCGGCTTTTGGCGTCCCGGCGATTTAGCGGAGTCGGCGACGATTGATGGAATGTTTGCCGTCTTGGTTCCGTACTGGGTCTTCAGCGGTAGCACGCATACCTACTGGACTGCCGACACGAGTATCACGCCCTCCCGGGCACGCGCTCCGTGGTTTCCCGTGACGGGTGAGTATTACGGTCGACACGGGGGAATTTTGGTGGCGGCCAGCAGCGTGCTCACCCACACCGAAACAACTCAAATCTCTCCGTTTGATTTGATCAGCGGGGTGGCACCGGAGCAGGTGAACTATGAGGGCACGGTGGTCGAACGGTTCTGTGTCCCGCGTAAACATGCGCGGCCACTCGCTCAGGGCGGCCTGGAAGCGATCGATCGCGTGCGTTGTATCCAGGAAGTTCCGGGAAGCTGTCGCAATCTGCGCACCAACACACTGGTGGAAGGGCTACGGAGCGTGCCGGTGCTCTTGCCAGTCTGGATCCTCGCCTATCGTTACCGTGGTACCTTGCATCGCTTTTTGATCAATGGTCAGACCGGCCGGGCCAGCGGGACTGCTCCGACCGACTACATCAAAGTAGCCTGCGTGGTGATCGGCATCTTCGTGGCAGGTCTCCTCCTGCTACTGCTGGCGGCACTGGCTGCGAAGCGCTGAAACGGTGGACAGTGCAAGGGTTTCGACTGAGTTCGAGTTTGCTATATTGGGTGCGTCGAGGGGAGTCGTGTAACGCGGAATTCGTGGCAACGGCAACGGAAAGGGATGTCGCGGTGTCGTCACCGGCACGCGCATAAACGCTATGGCTCGTGAGCCAATCATTCGCAACGAGGTCGACGACGAAGAGAAAGATCGGCCGTTACGTCCGCAGCGGATGGGCGACATGATCGGTCAGCGTGATGTTCATGAACGCTTGGCGATTGCGATCGACGCCGCCCAAAAGCGTCAGGAACAACTTGGCCATATTCTCTTCGACGGGCCACCTGGTCTGGGCAAAACGACCTTCGCCGTTTGTATCCCCAACGAGCTCGGAGTGCAGGTAAGTTTCGCCAGCGGTCCGGCTCTGAAAGCTCCCAAAGATCTGCTGCCCTATCTCAGTAACATCACGGAACGATCCGTGCTGTTTATCGATGAGATCCACCGTATACCGAAGGCCGTGGAGGAATACCTCTACACGGCGATGGAAGATTTTCGGATCGACATTGTGCTGGGCGATGGAGTCAACGCGCGCACGATCAATATGCCGCTGAAGAAATTCACGCTCATTGGCGCCACGACGCGCGCCGGCATGCTATCGGCTCCGCTACGCGATCGTTTTCAAATCCGCGAAACACTAGGGTTTTACACTCCAGCCGAGCTCACCGAGATCATTCAGCGCAGTGCGGAAAAATTGAACGTGACGATCGATCTGGATGCCGCTCGTGAAATTGCGGACCGCAGCCGCGGCACTCCTCGCATCGCCAATAACCAGCTGCTTTGGGTGCGCGATTATGCGACCAGCAAAGCTGGTGGGCACATCACGCTGGCAGTCGCTCGAGCCGCCCTCAAGATGGCCGGTGTCGACTCGATCGGACTGAGCCGCCAGGA
The DNA here is from genome assembly GCA_046086325.1 of Planctomycetota bacterium. Classification (GTDB taxonomy): domain Bacteria; phylum Planctomycetota; class Planctomycetia; order Pirellulales; family Pirellulaceae; genus JBJSXJ01. The sequence goes on from JBJSXJ010000066.1 coordinate 15,797, forward strand.
CCGTCGCTACCTGGAGACCATCATTCGCGTTTTTGCGGGCGGACCGGCAGGAGTCGAAGCGATCAGTCATACGATGAGTGCTTCACTGGACACGATCGAGGACGAAGTGGAACCGTTTCTGCTTCGCAGTGAACTGCTGATCCGAACGCCTCGCGGCCGCATGGCGACTGGCAAGGCGTACCAGCATTTGGAAATTCAATCGATGCCGCCGCTCGACAGTGCGGGGCTGCCCGAGAGAACGGGTCTGTCCGACAACGCGGGGCCACCGCGACCGGACGGCGCCGCAGGTGCCTCCGGTTCCCCCGGTGCCTCTGATTCGGCTGGCCAGCAGAACCTATTTGACCCGTCCTAGGGTATTACGCGTGCTAGCGAGTCGCACCGCAAGCTTGATGGCTTCGGTCATGCTGGTCGTTTCTGCTTTGCCTTGCCAAGCGATATCGCAGGCGGTGCCATGGTCGACCGACGTTCGAATGATCGGCAAGCCGAGTGTCACATTCACGGCCAGATCGAACGCGAGAGCCTTGAGGGGGATGAGACCTTGATCGTGATACATGCAGATGTAGCAGTCTACTTTGGCACGCTTGGCCGGTAGGAAGGCTGTGTCGGGCGGTAGAGGCCCTTCGATTTTGATGCCTTTTTTTCGTGCCGCCTCGATGGCTGGCAGAATGATTCGTTCTTCTTCGGAGTCGCCGAACAGGCCATGTTCACCAGCGTGCGGATTCAAGGCACAGCAGGCCAAGCGAGCCGCTCGGCCACGCAGCTGCCGCATCGCTACCGCTGTCAGCTCGATCGTTTCCAGAATCCGCTCGGTTGTGATTAACCCTGGCACATCCCGCAGACCGACATGGGTCGTGACGAAACTGCAACTGATCTGGTCCGATGTCAGCAGCATGCACGAGCTGGGGGAGGCGGTGCGAGCGGCGAAGATTTCGGTATGACCAGGGTAGGGGATACCTGCCGCTTGCAAGGCCTCCTTGTGGATCGGAGCGGTGACGACGGCGTGGACGCGGCCGTTGAGCGCGGCTTCGATCGCTCGCTCCACGTACGTGTAGGCGGCCCGCCCGGTGGCAGCGGAAACCTGTCCCGGTTCGACCGACTGGGCATCGATCGCAGGGATATCGATAATCACCGGTCGGTTGTCGGCCATCTCGGGACGATCCCACAGTTGGGAGTCGGCGGGAAGCACGGGATGATCGGGGAGGAATTCACCGCGCACGGCCATACTGCGTCGCATCACCGCCGCATCCCCGAACACCAGCGGTTTACAGCGGTCAAAGACCTCGCCATAGCGGAGCACGCGAAAACTGATTTCGGGACCGATCCCGGCCGGGTCACCCATGGTGATGGCGATACGCGGAAGTTTCTGCATAACAAGCGGTTCCCTGAAGCAATAAAGGTCGCCCCGCCGAGTATTCTAGAGTGACGGGGCGGAGAACCAAGAGGGGAGTAGTAATCATGCGTACATTTCGTCGAATCTGCGTCTACTGTGGGTCCAAGCCGGGCGAGCAGCCGGTGTATGGCGAAATGGCGGCAGCGCTGGGGCGCTATTTGGCAGAGCGCCAGATTGGATTGGTCTTCGGCGGCGGTCACGTGGGCCTGATGGGGATCGTCGCCGACGCCGCTTTGGCCGCCGGCGGCGAAGTGATTGGCGTCATCCCCGTGTCGCTCGAAAAAAAAGAGCTCGCCCATCCCCGCGTTCCTACGATGCATGTGGTGGAGTCGATGCATCAGCGCAAGCAGCTCATGGCCGACTTGGCAGACGGTTTCCTGGCCTTGCCGGGCGGCATTGGCACCCTGGAAGAACTCTTTGAAACCTGGACCTGGCTGCAACTCGGATTTCACGACAAGCCGGTCGGGCTCCTGAATATCGCCGGATATTTTGACGAACTTCTGCGATTCCTCGACCGCTGCCGTGCGGAGCGATTTTTGCGCCCCGAGCATCGCGACTGGCTGCTGGTGGATACCGAGCCACGCGCACTTCTGGACCGAATGGCCGGTTTTTCGGCGGCTGACCTGGGGCGCTGGTGGACCGGCTCACCTCCTGAATCCGCCTCCTGACCGCGGTTTGGAGTTTGCGGGTGGGCTGGACGTTACCTTGACAGTCTGGGGCGGGGTCCGTAGCATCTTTGGTTTCGATAAATCGGTCGCAGGCTGATTTAGTACCAAGTGTTTTAGTGAGAGGGGTTTCCGATGGCCGTACCTAAGCGGCGTCAGTCGAATTCGCGCACGGGGCGCCGGCGCGCACATGACTTTCTAACGCCCAAGCAACTGCAGAGCTGCCCCAAGTGCAAGACGGCTCGTCCTTCCCACGTAGTCTGCCCGAACTGTGGTGACTACATGGGCCGCAGCATGACGAGCGCCGAGGAAGGCGAAACCGCGTGAGTGGTCACGCATTTTTGTTTCCCGGCCAAGGTGCCCAGTACGTCGGCATGGGGCGTGCGCTGGTCGATAGCCTACCAGCCGCTCGCCAGTTGTTTGATCGCGCTGGCGAGGTGCTCGGCTGGGATTTGCTCGACGTCTGCCTGAATGGCCCTGCCGATCGGCTCGATACGACGGCGGTGAGTCAGCCGGCGCTGTTCGTCTGCAGCTTGGCCGCACTGGAACAACTCCGGTCGCAATCTCCGGATGTGGTCGACAGCTGTTCTCGCACGGCTGGCCTGAGTTTGGGTGAATACACCGCACTGGTGTTCGCCGGTGTGCTGGGGTTTGAAGACGGGCTGCGCGTGGTGCAAGAACGTGGTCGAGCGATGCAGGCCGCGGCCGAACAGCGCTCCAGCGGCATGGTGAGCATTCTGGGCTTAGAACGGCCAGCACTCGAATTACTCTGTGACCAACAGCGTCAGCCGGGTGAGGTGCTGCAGATCGCCAATCTGCTCTGTCCCGGAAATATCGTCGTCTCGGGAGACCGGGCGGCGTGTGCTCGGATCGCCGAGTCGGCGCCAGGTGCCGGAGCGATGAAAGCGATCCCACTTGCGGTCGCGGGAGCCTTTCACACGAGCATTATGGATCCAGCCCTGGAACCGCTCGCCAAGATTCTCGCGGAAGTCGAGCTACGCACGCCGCGCATTCCGGTCTATTCGAATGTCGACGCTGCCACGCATACCGATCCGGAAGAAATTCGTCGCTTGCTTGTGCAGCAGGTCGTCTCACCCGTGCTGTGGGAAATGTCGCTGCGCGCGATGATCGAGGCGGGGACGGAAGCGTTTTATGAGATTGGTCCGGGGCGAGTGTTAGCGGGGCTGCTGAAGCGGATCGATCGCAAGATAAAGTGCGAAAATATCGCGGGCTGAAAGCTAACCAGTCTACGACATCCAGTCGTCAACAATCATTGGGAATAAAGGGAATACGTGATGGCGGAGCCAGAACAAGCCAAATTACGAGTCGATTTAACGGGCCAAGTCGCTATTGTCACGGGCGCATCGCAGGGGCTGGGGAAGGCGATGGCCGTGGAGCTGGGACGCAATGGAGCGATGGTGGCCTGCGTCGCTCGCAATGTTGAGAAACTAGCTGCGACCGTCGCCGAAATCGAAGCGGCAGGTGGTCAGGCGGCAGCTTTCGCTTGCGACGTAAAGGCGAAGGAGAGTGTCGAGCAGGTGATCGATACGGTTGCCGAGAAGTTTCAGCGGATTGACATTTTGGTCAACAACGCCGGCGTCACTCGCGATACTCTGATGCCGCGGATGACCGACGAGGAATGGGACGACGTGCTCGATACGAATTTGCGGGGAGCGTTCCTGTTTGCCCGTGCGGTATCGCGCTACATGCTGCGTGCTCGATATGGCCGGATTATTAACATCACGAGTGTGTCGGGGCTGATCGGCAACGCGGGACAGACGAATTATTCGGCTTCCAAAGCGGGTTTGATTGGGATGAGTCGCAGTTTGAGTCGCGAGTTGGCGGGGCGGAATGTTACCGTCAACTGTGTGGCCCCTGGATTCATCGAAAGCGACATGACCAAAGTGCTCGGCCCTGCCATTCTGGACGAAGCCAAGAAGCGCATTCCTGCGAAACGCCTGGGGACACCCGAAGACGTGGCGGCGTGCGTGCTGTTTTTGGCCAGTCGTGCCGCGGGTTATGTCACCGGGCAGACGCTAACCGTGGATGGTGGTATGACGGGCTAGCGCTCCTGTCTTGACCCACGGCGCACGTTTCCTCTATCCTGTGCACCTTACAGGTAGGGAAATGAACCACGACTCGCATCGCATTTTTCACGCTTGATTTCAATTCATAACAACTGCACGTGGCCCGATCGGATGTTCGATCAACTGCCGCGTCAAAATTCTGGAGGTCGGTGAAGGTGGCATCTGTTGCAGAACGCGTGATGGACATTGTGGCCGAACAACTGAGCGTTGAGCGGGAAAAAGTGAAACCTGGGGCGGCGTTTGTGAACGACCTCGGCGCTGATTCCTTGGACATTGTCGAACTGGTGATGGAACTGGAAGACGAATTCGACATTGACATTCCTGACGACGCTGCCGAGAAAATCTCCACGGTCGCTCAGGCCATTGAATTCATTGAGAAGGCTAAGGCCGCTGGCTAGTGAACTTGGTTCACTCGCGTGGCTGATGTCCCGCTTGATTCCATCGAATTTTCCTCGCCCTTGTCCCATTCGGACTCTCGAATGAAGCGTCGCGTCGTAATTACTGGGTTGGGTGTTGTGAATTCGCTGAGTTGCCAAGTCGAGGATCTGTGGCAGCGGATCCTTGCTGGCGAGAGCGGAATTCACGTCTTGAAGATTGTCGATCCGGCCGAATTCAAGGTGCGGATCGGTGGCGATATTCAGCCCTGGGATCCGCAGGGCTATCTGGATCCCAAAGAACTCAAGCGAGTCGATCGCTTCTCGCAGTTCGCCCTCGTCGCTGGTGTCGATGCGATGAAAGACTCGGGACTTGATCTGAATCGCGAGGATCTGACCCGCATCGGCGTCGTGCTCGGTTCCGGCATCGGTGGACTAGGCGAGATCGAAGATCAGATGTTCCGGCTGTTCAGCAAGGGACCGGACCGCGTCTCTCCCTTTACGGTCCCCCGCATGATGCTGAATGCCGCCGGCGGTAATTTTGCGATTCATCTGGGGCTGCGCGGCCCGAATTATTCCGTCGCCACCGCTTGCGCCAGCGCTACCAATGCCATCGGTGACGCTTTTCGCTTGATTCAAAATCGGGAGGCCGAGGTCGTGGTGACCGGCGGCACTGAAGCAGCCATGACGCGGATGGGTGTGGCGGCGTTCCAAAACATTCGCGCGTTGTCCGAACGGAATGACGAGCCGACTCGAGCCAGCCGTCCCTTCGATCGTGATCGGGATGGATTTGTGCTGAGTGAAGGTGCCGGTGTGCTGGTGTTCGAGGAACTCGAACATGCCCGCGCTCGTGGCGCCCGGATTTACGCCGAGGTGCTGGGATTTGGGTCTAGCTGCGATGCGGGTCACATTACTCAGCCGGACGAAGCGGGGGCCGGGGCCGCTCTGGCCATGCAAACAGCTTTGCAAGATGCCCAGCTCAACCCGGCCGATATCGATTACATCAATGCCCATGGAACCAGCACGCCGCTGGGTGATAAAGCCGAGACACTGGCGGTCAAACGCGTGTTTGGTGACCATGCGTATAAAGTGAGTATCTCCAGCACTAAGAGTCATTTGGGACATTCCTTGGGGGCCAGTGGCGGAATCGAGCTTGTAGTCACCACGAAGTCGATTCAAAACCAGGTCGTGCATCCGACGATCAATCTGGAGAATCCCGATCCCGACTGCGATCTTGATTACACGCCGCTCCAGCCGCGCGAACGTCGCTTGCGGCAGGTGATGAGCAACAGTTTTGGATTCGGCGGACACAATGCGTCCGTCATCATCGGCGCCGTGCGCGACCGAAACTAGTGCTTTGCGGCATGCTTTGCGGCATGCTTGTCGCACTTAGTTTCCGCCGTACGACCGACTCTTGGGGCTTTCTCAACTGCTTACTTCCGCGCCGGGACGGACGTCTATTCCGTCGCAGGGCCTGTTTCGGGGGTGCCGTGGAAGTGTGTCGTTCGAATTCCATGACCCGGTAAACAAGGCTCAAAGCGGCGCCAGAAAGCCGTAACGCGGAAAAATATTTTTTGCGTGCCCGGTTAGGCCCGCGTTTCGCGACTTAAGAAGCGAAGTCAACTGCGTCGAGCCCTGCTGGAGCCCTGAAACCAGTCTTGGCTTGCCGCCGTGGATCGGGGCTTCGCATGGGGCGGAGCCCGCTTCGCAGATTGTTTCATGTCGCGAGGAGAGAGAGATGAAGACGCACACGGGGATGGTGGCGGGCCTTTGGAGTGGGGTGGCGACGGGACGTGGACGGATTGCGCGAACTTTGCTTTGGGGGGCGTTGTCGATTGTGGCGGTGGCTCCGCTGGCGACCCAAGCGCAAGACACGGCGAATCCGCCCAGCGGATTGGCGGTGAAGGAAGCAGGCGCCCCGGAAGGCCCCGCTCCCAAGCGTCGGTCCGAGCCGCGTGGACGCTTGCCGGCCTACTACGGCGAGGTCATTGACAATCAGCAGCGCGAGAAGATCTACGACATCCAGTCGCGGGTTCTGTCCCAGATCGCCGACCTGCAGCAGCGGATCGCGCAACTGGAGCAGCAACGCGACACCGAGGTCCTCGGAGTCTTGACGGCGGAACAGGTGGCCAAAGTCAAGGAGTTGACGGAAGCCGCGAAGGCCAAACGGTCGGAAAACGCCAAACGCCGCAAGCCGTCTCCCGACTCGGCCGGTTCGGCGGAATCGGCGACGGCCGCCAACGTCCCGGTGGCCAAGCCATAGCCCGGGTAACCGGCGATGATTCCGGAAAACGCCTCAGCCGACCCGTGGAAAAAGCGGAGCCACGGGTCGGCTATCGATTCCTTCGCGGAACGCGGGTTGCAAAAGTACGTCGACCTGATACATTACGCCCCAAAGTTGACGTTTTGGGAATGTATCAGGATTAGTTTCGGCCCAAGCGGGCGCAAGGAGTTTTGACGAATCCAGGCGCTTTCGCGAGAAAGAGCCTCAGCGGAGAAGTCTCAGCTTAACATGACGATCACCAAAGAACGGAAACAGGAAGTCATCCGCGAATACCGGCGGCGGGACGACGACAGTGGTTCGCCCGAAGTTCAAGTCGCCGTATTGACCACTCGGATCAATGCGTTGACCGAGCACATGCGGACGCACCCGAAGG
>JBJSXJ010000067.1:0-8973 GCA_046086325.1 Planctomycetota bacterium
ACGGTATCGCGCCGCGAGGTAGCGGTATCGGCGTAAGCCGTCCGGCCCGTCCGGCCCGTCCGGCCCGTCCGGCCCGTCCGGCGAGAACTCCGAACCGCTCTCGACCGCCGGCCGGAGGGCTGACGCCCATACCGCTAAAAAAGTAACGGTCGGGCGCTTTGCCTGAGGGCGACCTGGGCGCTTCCTTGGGCGACATTTACGAGCGAATCGAGTATGGTTGTAGGACTGAGGCTTTGGCCGGTGCTCGTTGTTTGGCGCATGAACCGATGGCGGCTGGCCCAGAGCGCTCACCATTCCACTCGGAACGAACAGGAATCAATCAGGAGAAGCTCGTGACACCTCGTGAAGTGCTGGCTTTGTGCCGTGAAAAAGATGTGAAAGCGGTCGACCTGCGGTTTACGGACTTTCTGGGCACGTGGCAGCATTTCACGATTCCGATCGGCAAGCTGGAAGAGGATACATTTGAAGACGGACTGGGATTTGATGGGTCGAGCATTCGTGGCTGGCAGTCGGTGAACGAGTCGGACATGCTGGTGATCCCGCAATCAGACACGGCGTTTATTGATCCGTTTTCGCGAGTGCCGACGTTGGTCTTGATCTGTACCATTCAAGACCCACTGACGCGCGAAGATTACTCGCGAGATCCCCGCAATATCGCGCGCAAGGCCGTCAATTATCTCAAGAGCACGGGGATCGGTGACACCGTATTCATTGGACCGGAACTGGAGTTCTTTATCTTTGATGATGCGCGGTTCGAGCAAAACTCTCACGAAGGCTTTTACCACTTGGATAGTGTGGAGGCGGAGTGGAATCGAGGTCGACCGGAACAGCCGAATCTAGCCTATAAGATTCGGTCGAAGGAGGGTTATTTTCCGGTTCCACCAACCGATCAGACGATGGATCTGCGCAGTGAAATGATGCAAACGCTCATCGATTGCGGCGTGGACGTGGAAGCACAGCATCACGAAGCGGCGACAGCGGGGCAGGGCGAGATCGACATGCGCTATCAGTCGCTCGTCAAAATGGCCGATCAGACGATGATCTACAAATATGTCGTGAAAAATACCGCTCGACGACATCAGAAAACGGTCACCTTCATGCCTAAGCCGCTCTATGGCGATAATGGTTCGGGAATGCACACGCATCTCTCGATTTGGAAGGGCCATGAGCCGCTTTTCGCCGGGTCAGGCTATGCGGGGCTAAGCGAGATGGCGCTGCATGCGATTGGCGGGATTCTCAAGCACGCGCCGGGACTGCTGGCGATTACCAATCCGACGACCAACAGCTACAAACGACTAGTGCCCGGTTTTGAGGCTCCAGTGAACCTCGCCTACTCCCAGCGTAACCGTTCCGCCTGTTGTCGCATCCCAATGTATAGCGCCAGTCCGAAGTCGAAGCGGATCGAGTTTCGCTGTCCGGATCCAAGCAGCAACCCGTATTTGGCCTATAGCGCGATCTTGCTGGCTGCTATTGATGGCATTCAGAACAAAATCGATCCGGGCGAGCCCTTTGATAAGGACCTCTATGATTTAGGGCCCGAGGAACGCACGAATGTTCCGCAAACTCCACCATCGCTCGACGCAGCCCTCGATCACCTGGAGCGGGACCACGAGTACTTGCTGCGGGGCGGAGTGTTTACGGAGGATGTGATTCGTGGCTGGGTGCGCTACAAGCGGGAACGCGAAGCCGACGCTGTCCGCGTTCGGCCTCATCCTTACGAGTTCTGTCTCTATTTTGATGTGTAGCTGGGAGGTTACTCAGCATTCGGGTAGATCCGGTTGGCCGCGAGAGGGGTTGGTTCTGAGCCCTGCGGCAGTCCGCCTTGCAGCCGCTGGCTTTCCCGGTATACTCTTGGATTCCCGTGATTTAAGAGGGCTGATGACGGGCGGCCCGGAATACTGTGAGTTCGAAAGAGGGCGATCATGGCTCAGGCATGTGAATATTGCGGCAAAACCGGCAAAATGGGCAACCAGATCGAGACTCGCGGTAAGGCGAAGTACCTGGGTGGCGTGGGTACGAAGATCACCGGCATCACTCGCCGTAAATTCAAGCCCAATCTGCAAACTCTGAAAATCGTCACGCCCACCGGACAGACCAAGACCGCCGATGTTTGCACTCGCTGCATCAAGGCCGGCATCGTTCGTAAAGCGGTCAAGCGTCGTCCTTTCAAGCTCGCAGCGGTCGAGACGACCAAGGCCAAGCCGGCTGCGAAGGCCAAGACGAAGGCGTAGTTGCCGAGTCGCTTGAGCTGAGTTCCTTCGCGTGCGTTGTTCTCGCAATGAATGGGCAGAACTATGGCACTTACTCAAGCCGAAGTCGAAAAAGTCTCGCTCCTCGCTCGGCTCATGCTGTCGCCTGCTGAACTGGCGGCTCTGACCACTCAACTTGGTCAGATTGTGCAGTACGTCGAGTTGCTTGGGGAGCTGTCCACGGATGACGTGGCACCGCTGGCTCATCCCCTGGAAATCAGCAATGTGCTGGCAGCGGACGTTGCCGAGCCCAGTTTGCCGCGGGACGAGGCCTTGCGGAATGCTCCCAAACGGGATGATGAGTGTTATCGAGTGCCGGCGGTTTTGGGCGAATGAGTGAGGCGGGTATGGCGAGTGATTCTGGATCCCCGTTCAACCGTTCCGCCACGCAGTTGCTTGCCGACCTCTCCGCTCGACGAATCTCCTCCGAGCAACTCGTAACCCATTCATTGGGCGAAATCGAGCGGCTGGATGGCGGTATTGGAGCGTTCCTCGCGGTGCGGCGGGAACAAGCGATTGCGGAAGCGCGGGAGATCGATCGGCAGCGCGCCGCTGGAGCTCAACTGGGGCGGCTGGCCGGCCTCCCGATCGCCGTTAAAGACATTCTTTGTACGGCGGGCGAGGTGACAACGTGCGGCTCGCGCATGCTGGAATCGTTCGTTCCACCGTACGATGCGACGGTGATTCAGCGACTGCGAGCGGCCGGTGCGGTGATCGTGGGGAAGGTGAATCTGGATGAGTTCGCCATGGGCGGCTCAACCGAAAACTCTGCGTTCCAAAAGACGCACAATCCCTGGGATCCCACGCGCACTCCGGGAGGATCAAGCGGGGGATCGGCCGCTTGTGTGGCGGCTGGCATGGTTCCCTGGTCGATCGGCACCGACACCGGCGGATCGATTCGTCAACCCGCGGCTTATTGTGGCGTCACCGGTTTGAAGCCGACGTACGGCCGCGTAAGTCGTTTCGGTCTGATTGCCTTTGCGAGCAGTCTGGATCAGGCCGGTCCGCTCGCCCGCACTGCCGAAGATCTAGCTCTGCTGTTAGAAGTCATCGCCGGCCATGATTCCCGCGATAGTACCTCGGCACCGCAGCCGATCGAGTCCTGGTCGCAGTCGATCCAGGAGCCTTTGCGAGGGCTGCGAATTGGCTTGGTGCGCGAGCACTTTACGAGCGGTCTGAGCGCGGATGTGGAAGGAGCAGTGCGGGAAGCGGTAAAAACTTATGAATCGCTGGGAGCTACGATTCATGATGTTTCACTTCCTCATAGCAAATATGGTATTGCCACGTATTACATCATTGCACCTTGTGAGGCATCAAGTAACCTGGCGCGCTATGATGGTATTCATTTTGGTTATCGCGCGGATGAAAAGCAGGTGTTGGCTGAGTTGGAAGCGGAAAAGCGAGAACTTTTGCAGCGTGGTGAGTCGGCTCGGATAGCCCAGATGGACAGTTCGCTCGTGCGACTCTATCGCCGCACGCGGGCTGCCGGATTTGGCGCTGAAGTAAAGCGTCGCATTATGCTCGGCACCTACGCACTCAGCGCCGGCTACTATGATGCCTACTATCTGCGGGCGCTGAAGGTTCGGCGTCTGATTCGCAATGACTATGACGCGGCGTTCCGTGAGGTTGATCTGCTACTTGGTCCGACGACGCCGACTGCGGCGTTTCCACTAGGGGCGAAGGTGAATGATCCGCTGGCAATGTATTTAGAGGATCTTTATACGGTGACGGCGAATCTGGCTGGGATCGCGGCTTTGTCGCTGCCTTGTGGACAATCGGCCGAGGGGCTCCCCATTGGCTTGCAGCTGCAGGCACCCGCGTTTGCAGAGGGACGGTTGTTACAAGCCGCTCACCAATTCCAGCAAGCTACCGATTGGCATACCCGGAGGCCGCAACTGTCATGAGCGCTCGGGAGCAACAAGCTGGCGACGATGAATTGCCATACCAACTGATTATTGGTCTCGAAGTCCATGTGCAGTTGGCGACGGAGAGCAAGTTATTTTGTCGCTGCAGCACGAAATTCGGCGCGCCGCCGAATACACAGACATGCCCCGTCTGCATCGGCCTGCCCGGCGCTCTGCCCGTGATGAATCGTCGAGCATATGAGTTATCGCTGCGAACCGCGCTGGCGCTGAATTGCCAGATTCCTACTTATACGAAATGGGATCGCAAGAATTATTACTATCCTGATTTGCCAAAAGGCTATCAGATTAGTCAGTATGATTTGCCGATGTCGAGTGACGGGTGGTTGGAGATTCAAGATCCAAAAGAAGAATTTCCTGCCAAGCGAGTTGGTATTATTCGAGCGCATTTGGAAGAGGATGCCGGCAAGAGCATGCATGATGAGGCGGCGGGCAAGGCTGATAGTCGCATTGACTTGAATCGCTGCGGCACGCCCTTGCTGGAGATCGTCAGCCGACCGGATATGCATTCGCCGCGCGAAGCTCGTGCCTACCTCACCGAACTCAAGCTGTTGCTAACGTACCTCGGTGTTTCCGACTGCAATATGCAGGCCGGCAACCTGCGTGTTGATGCGAATGTGAATCTGCATATCGAGACGCCAGAGGGCTTGGTCGCCACCCCGATCGTGGAGGTCAAGAATATGAACAGTTTTCGCGCGGTCGAGCGGGCGCTGGCGTATGAGGCTCAGCGTCAACAGGAGGCTTGGCACGAGACTGGTCGGCGCAAGGGCGATGTGCCCAAGCAGACGCGCGGCTGGGACGATCAGCGGCTGATCACCTTCGGACAGCGGGAAAAGGAAGAGTCGAGTGATTACCGATATTTTCCGGATCCAGATTTAGCACCCGTGGTCGTGACGGTTGCCGAGGTGGAAGCGGCGCGTGAAGCGCTGGGCGAGTTGCCGGCTCAATTACGTGAACGGCTGCAACATGAATATAAGCTCACGCATTACGATGCGGATGTCATCGTGAATCAAGGTCGCACGCTTGTGGATTATTATCTGCAGGTGGCGCAAGGTTGCGGCGACGGTAAACAAGCTTGCAATTGGGTTACGCAGGAAGTGCTACGGCTACTCAACGAACGCGAAACGACTATCGAAACGTTCGCTGTGTCGTCCGTCGAGCTGGCGAAATTGCTGAGTGAAATTCAGCGCGGAACCGTGCCGGGGCCGCGAGCGAAAGAAGTGTTCGCGGAAATGGAGAGCTCCGGCAGCGATGTTGCGACAGCGCTCGCGAAATTGGGCATTGCGGCGGTCGATACCGGTGAACTGGAAGCACTCTGCACTCAGTTACTGGCGGATAATCCTCGCGTGGTCGCTGATGTGAAGGCCGGTAAGGCACAAGCTGTGGCCTCGTTGATTGGCCAAGCCAAGAAACGCAATGCGAATGTAAATCCCAATGACGTGCGTGCCACCTGTTTGAAAATTATTGAGTCGATGTAGCGAGTATAAAAACATTTGGCTCGAACGGTCTTTCAAGGAGCGACGACATGCCCGGACGAATCACGGGAAAGGTAGTAGCAGTCGGAGCGACGGGTGACTTGATCACGGATATTGCCGTATCCTTGCTGGCGGATGCTCCGCGCGATGAACGCACCACCGTGACGTGCGATGAACATCAAACGGTCGGCCTGTTTGGCGTTGATCACAGCGAGCCGCCGATGACGCTGATTGCGCTGCTCGGGGCCAGCGGATTTTTGGAACTGGTGATTGTGGAGGAGAGTGCGCGGATGATGCTGGGCATTCGTCCGGGTGAAGCCGTGCAGGTGGAGTGGACGTAAGGCAGATCGCGTGATTGAAGGCAGATCGAGCCGATGGAATTCGTCGACAAGGATTTATTGCGAGAGTGGGATCGGACGCTGGTCTGGCATGCATTCACCCAGATGGCGGAGTATGAACCGCTGATCATCGAGCGGGCCAGCGGCTGTAAACTCGTCGATATCGACGGTCGCGAGTTGATCGATGGGGTGAGTAGTTTGTGGTGCAATGTGCACGGGCATCGTCATCCACGATTGGATGCGGCGCTGCGGGAGCAACTGGATCGAGTGGCGCATGTCACGTCGCTCGGGCAATCGAATCCCACTACCATTCGGCTCGCGCGGCGCCTGGTCGATCGTGCTCCGGCCGGTCTGGAGCACGTGTTCTTCTCGGACAACGGTGCCACGGCGGTCGAAGTCGCGCTCAAAATGGCTTTCCAGTATTGGCAGCAGCGTACGGATCCGCGACCACAGAAAACGAGTTATCTGGCGTTCGACGCCGCGTATCATGGCGATACGATCGGCAGTGTGAGTGTCGGAGGTGTGGCTCGATTTCATCAGCTCTTCGAGCCCTTATTATTCTCCGTGGTGCGTGCACCGACTCCCGATTGCTATCGGTTGCCAGTTGGCGTGACAGCGGAGACGGCGTGTCAGCATTACCTGGCAGCGGTCGAAGATTTACTGCGCGAGCATCACGAGCGCTTGGCGGCAGTGGTGGTGGAGCCGCTCGTGCAATGTGCGGCCGGCATGATCACTCATCCAACCGGTTTCTTGCGCGGGCTGCGCGAGTTGACCAGGCGCTATGATGTGCTGCTGATTGCCGATGAAGTTGCGGTGGGCATGGGCCGTACGGGAACTTTGTGGGCCTGTGAACAGGAGCAAGTCGAGCCCGATTTTCTTTGCCTCGCGAAGGGACTCACAGGTGGCTACATGCCGCTGGCCGCGACGCTGGCGACGGACGAAATCTGGCGCGCCTTTCTCGGTGACTATGCTTCCTCGCGTACCTTTTTTCACGGTCATACCTACGGCGGAAATCCGCTGGGCGCTGCTGTGGCACTGGCAACTCTGGAAGTGTTTGACGAGGAGCAGACGCTGGAGCAGATGCAGCCAAAAGTGGAACGTTTGCAGCGGCATTTACAGCGCATGAGTGAATTGGAATGGGTAGGTGATGTGCGCCAGCGCGGACTGCTCGTGGGCGTGGAATTGGTGCGGAATCGAGAGACCAAAGAGCCGTTACCGTGGGCGGAGAAGTGGGGGCTGCGAGTGTGTCGCCGAGCACTGGAAAAAGGTGTCTGGCTGCGGCCGCTCGGCAATGTGCTCGTCATCATGCCGCCTCTGGCCATCTCACTCGATGAACTCGACCGGATCGCCGTCGTGCTGGAAGAGTCGGTGCGGGACGTGATGTCAGGTTGATGGGGTCGGAGTAAGATATCGGAGTAAGATAGATGACAATCGGTGAGAGCCGGAGTAGCGACCGGTGACTGGGTGTGGGACGCCGGCGGGTATGCTGGTGAGTGCACGCTGATGAGTGCGCCGGGAATGAATAGTAAGTGAATTGAGGTGCGAGGATGGGGATCGAGTTACCGGTGATTCGTGAGGGCGACGGCGCGGCGGTGGCCGGTGTCGTGCGCGGGAGCTGTGGGTCAGTCGGTGGTGGCGAGTCGACAGCGGTGGGCCGACTGCCGCGCTGGCTCAAGCGCGAAGTTCCCAAAGGCAACTCCAATCATTTCACCGCGCGACTCATCGACGAACTCCGCCTGGAGACTGTGTGCGAAGAGGCGAAGTGTCCCAATCGCATGGAATGCTGGTCGCAAAAAACCGCCACGTTCATGATCCTCGGACGCATCTGCACTCGGCCATGTGGATTCTGTTCCGTCGAGCGTGGTCATCCGGATCCGCTGGAGCACGATGAGCCGGAGCGATTGGCCGAGGCCGCGTTTCGTTTGGGCCTGCGGCATGTGGTGATCACGTCGGTGACACGCGATGACCTGCCGGATGGCGGTGCCGATCATTATTACCGCTGCGTGCAGGCGGTGCGTGGTCGCACGGGAGCGACCATCGAAGTACTGACGCCCGATTTTGTGACTTGCCGAGCGGCGCTGGAGCGAGTGTGCGAGGCGGTGCCGGAGGTCTTCAACCACAACACGGAAACCGTGCCGCGACTCTATCGGGAGGTGCGTGGCCCGAAGTCGGATTACGCCTGGACGCTGGAGTTACTGCGGCAAGTGAAAGCCTATCAGCCGTCGATTCGTACGAAGAGCGGCTTGATGTTAGGCCTGGGCGAGACTCGCGAAGAATTGCTGGCGGTGCTCCAGGATTTACGAGCGGTCGATTGCGACTTCTTGACGCTGGGGCAGTATCTCCAGCCCACTCTGCGGCATCTGCCCGTGCAGCGCTATGTGACGCCAGCCGAGTTTGATGAATGGGGTGAGGTGGCTCGCGGACTAGGCTTCTCGCAGGTTGCCAGCGGACCATTCGTGCGCAGCAGCTATCACGCGCGCGAGATGATCGAGCAGTAGGCGCCGAGCCGGAACGCCCAGCCGGAACGCGTTAGCGTCCGGTTCCGCAGCACAACGCGGTCTCGCGCTGCTGAACCGCGAGCTAACGCTCAATGCCACTTACCTTTACCAAATTTGGTTTTTGTGGTTGAGCTCCCACTTCGTAGCTGAAGTCGCAAGACTTCAGACGCCCCGAGTCAGTCGGCAGTCATCGTCTGAACTCTTGCGAGTTCAGCTACGGGTTGCGAGTTCAGCTACGGGTTGGGCGTTCAGCTACGGATTTGTCGTAGAGCTCCCACTTTGTAGCTGAAGTCGCAAGACTTCAGACGCCCCGAGACAGGCGGCAGTCATCGTCTGAACTCTTGCGAGTTCAGCTACGGGTTGCGAGTTCAGCTACGGGTTATGTCGTTGAGCTCCCACTTCGTAGCTGAAGTCGCAAGACTTCAGACGCCCCGAGTCAGTCGGCAGTCATCGTCTGAACTCTTGCGAGTTCAGCTACGGGTTGCGAGTTC
>JBJSXJ010000068.1:0-7190 GCA_046086325.1 Planctomycetota bacterium
AGTTCTCGCGCAGAGTGACGAGCGGCACACGTTGCGCACCGCTCCTACCCGCACTTCTACTACCCGCACTGCCGCTACCCGCACTGCCTTCATCATCGCTCGCGTCACGGGTGAGCAGCGTGCTGATCAGCCACTTGGTGGTTGTCTCACTGGCTTGCTCCAGTTCAGCGGCTGGCAAGGCGATCGCTTGCGCCCAAGGTGCTCGCCGAACCGCCGACTGGCCCTGCGTAACCGACTGGCGCTCCTTTTCCCACTGGCGCTCCGTAACCGACTGGCGCTCCGTAACCGACTGTCCCTGCGCGACCGACTGAAGCGAATGTCGTTCCAGGCGAATGACGTTGGGAACATGTTCTCGCAGCCACTCGCCCCGTTCATCCCCCGTCGGCAAGACGGCAAACGTAACGGCTGGTTCGCGCGCCAGCGTCATCCAGGAAGCTGGCGACTGTTGATCGAGCCAGAGCACCAGCGGCACTCCCCGATGCATCGCCTCGACGGCGGCAGCGGGTGAAAAATGACGCTCGACCAGTGCCAGCTCCCGGCTTCGCAGTCCGGCCCAATCAATTAACTCAGCCGCTGATCCAGCCGCTGCTTCAGCCGCTGATCCAGCTCTTGCTGCAGGCACTGGTTTGCCCGCTGGGTCTGCGGCGAGGGCTGTCAGGCGGTAGAGCTGCTGATCCCAGCGCCAGCGGGTGCCGTTGTCGCCGAGGCGACGAATGACCAGGTTACGACGGCAGGTGCCGACGATGGTGCCCGCCTGCTGCAGGGTTATTTCCGCTTCATACCAAGCCGGTTGTTCGGGAGACCAGCAGACCGGATCGGTGACCCGAGCTTGGGCGAGCATCGTCGGGCCGGCCCCGAGATCTTGCCAGGGCGTGGTCATGGGCAGCGTACGACGATCTTGCATGAAAGGACCGCGCACCGTGCCTGTGAGACGGTACTCGGCGGACTCTCCGCTCCATGGCAATCGTGCATAGAGCCGGGCGAGATTAGGACTCACGTCGCCGTGAAAAAGATCAAGCTGCGAATCCCAGTTGGGGGGCGAGTCAACGCGGTTCTTCATGATGGTTCGGGAGATTCACTTCTTTTTGCTCGACTTACTGGGTGTCAGCAGTGACTTGGCCAGGATGCGAGCGGTAGCAGAATTCGGAGCGCGAGCAATTTTTTCGGGAGTGCCTTGAGCCACAATCTGTCCACCTTCGCGGGCGGGGCCAGGGCCCAGGTCAATGACATAATCCGCCGCCAGCATGACCTGCAAATTGTGCTCCACCACAATCAACGAATGTCCCACACTCACTAGTGCCTCAAAACAATCGAGCAGTTGCGTGACATCGGCAAAATGCAGTCCGGTCGTCGGTTCATCGAGGATAAACAGGGTGCGATTGCGAGCGGCACTCGAGAGATACGCGGCGAGCTTAACGCGCTGAGCTTCACCGGAGGAGAGCGTGTTGGCGGCTTGGCCCAGACGCAAATAGTCCAGTCCGACGTCGATGAGCTGCTTCAGTTTGGTTTGCACTTTGGTTTGGCCGCGAAAGAAGCTGAACGCTTCGCGGACCGTCATTTGCAGCACGTCTGCAATGTTGCGACCTCGGTACTGTACGGCGCGGACTTCTTTGCGATAGCGAGTGCCGTCGCATTCGGCGCATTTCATGAAGACGGGTGGCAAGAACTGCATGTCGATTTCCAAGCTGCCATCGCCCTGACAGGCTTCGCACCGCCCACCATCCACATTAAAGCTGAAGTGACCAGCGGTGAACTGTCTCGCTTGCGCCTCGGCCGTCTCCGCAAAAACCGCTCGAATTAAATCAAACGCTTTGATGTACGTGACGGGGTTGGAGCGTGGCGAACGTCCAATGGGGCTTTGATCGATGAGTACCACATCATCAATCTGGCCATCGCCATAGAGGTCGTCGTAGGGCAGGACGGCGTCACAATCCTTCTGCTTGCGCTGGCAGAGAGCGCCATATAAGGTGTCTTGCACCAGTGAACTTTTTCCGGAGCCACTCACACCGGTCACGACGCAGAGCACCCCCAGCGGAAACTCGACGGTGAGATTACTCAGGTTATGACCACGAGCTCCAGCCAGTCGAATCCAGCCGCGATTGGGACTGCGCCGTTTTTCAGGAATCGCCGACAAGCGTTTTCCCGATAGATAATCGCCCGTTAAACTCTGGCTCGCTTTCGTCAGCTCGCCGGGCGTACCTTGAAAAACTAATTCGCCGCCGTTTTCTCCCGCACCCGGACCAATTTCGATCACCTCGTCAGCCGCTCGAATAATCGCCTCCTCATGCTCCACCACCACGACCGTATTGCCACGATCGCGGAGCGCATGGATGGTTCCCAGGAGTCGTTCCACATCTTGCGGATGCAGACCGACAGATGGTTCGTCGAGCACGTAGAGCATGTTCACGAGGCTGGCGCCGAGTGCCGTGGTCAAAGCGACTCGCTGCGCTTCGCCGCCACTGAGCGTGCGCAGGGTACGGTCGAGGGTGAGGTACCCCAGACCGACGTCGTCCAGGAAATGCAGGCGATTTTCGAGTTGCGAGAGGGCGGTGCGGCAGACCGATTGCTGGAACGGGGTGAGTGCCAATTTCGCGATCGCACGACGCATCTCACCCACCTCGCAGCTCATCCATTCCGCGAAATTGCGATCGCCCAAGGTGACCGCCAGCGCCTCGGGACGCAGTCGCTTCCCTGCACAGGCTGAGCAAGTCGAAGAGCTGCGCCAGCGACTGAGGAAGACGCGATGATGCATCTTATATTTACGCTTCTCTATCCACTCAAAGAACTCTTTCATGCCGCCATAGCGCGGCGATTTGCAGCCCTCGCGAATGACGGCGACTTGGGCGTCACTGAGTGCCGAGAAAGGAACGTCGGTGGGAATCCCGAGTCGCGGTGCCAGTTCCAGCAGTTCGGTGAGGCACTCTTGGTATGAGGGGCTGTTCCAAGGTGCAAGAGCTCCTTCTTGTAACGTCTTGCTCTTATCGGGAACGATACGATTCCAGTCGAGTGCGAGGATGTTGCCGAACCCTTCGCACTGAGGGCAGGCGCCCAGCGGGCTGTTGAAGCTGAATAAATGCGGCTCGAGCAGCGGATATTCGCGACCGCAGGGACCACAGCGCCGACTCGTATGAAACGTCCAGCGCTGCCAGAGCGTCTCGTCCTGGACGAGCACGACACAACTGCCGTCACCGTGAGCGAAACAGGTTTCTAACGAGTCAAGCCAGCGCGACTCGTTCGTCTCCCCATAAACAACTCGGTCCACAATCACCAATAAACCACGCCGCCGCTGATCAGGATCCCGCCACAACTGCTCTAGCAACACCAGCGCTTGCGGATCATCGCAGGTGAGCGGCGAGTGATGATCGGGATGATGGGGTAGAAAACGATTGAAGCCCAATTCTTTTAGCTGCGCGAGTGTGTCGGCGGGCGCTTCATCCGCTTCGGCCGCCCGTGGGAAAGCGAGCATGAGGCGACGGCCCGTCGGAATGCCCTGCAGAGCACGTAGCACGCTACCCGGAGAATCGGGGGCTACCGCTTGTCCACAGCCGACGCAGTGCATCACGCCGGCTTTGCCAAAGACGAGTCGCAGGTAATCCGCGATTTCGGTCGCCGTGCCCACGGTCACTCGACTGGAGCGAGTGGGATCGCCACGCGTGACAGCGACGGCGGGCGGCAAGCCATCGATGCGATCAGCAGCCGGTTTATCGAGCGGATCGAGAAATTGGCGGGTGTACGTCGAAAAACTTTCGATGTACCGTCGCTGGCCTTCAGCGTAGAGGGTGTCCAGTGCGAGGCTGGTCTTGCCGCTGCCGCTGACCCCACAAATGACGGTCAACTGGTGATGGTGGATATCCAAATCCAGTTGTTTCAAGTTGTGTACCGCCACTTGGCGTAGTTCGATGCGTCCCGCCTTCACCGCGAGTTTCCTTTCCACGCCAGCCGCCATCCGAGGGCCTCACCACCGCAGCGATATCCTACCGCCCAGAGCGCGGGCTGAATAGAAGATCGACGACCGACGAGCTGGCGGTCAGCGGGTGATTGGGTCGGGGTACGCTAGCGGGGACGAGGCGACTGCCTACTGGAACATCCCGGATGGACGCTATACTGTTCCGGACTTGTTGGGACAGGTTTCAGGCACATGGGCGGCGGTAGCTGGGGCCTGGCGGCGATATTTCAAGGGATTTCAGCGTTGTCACCACAAACCACTCGTAATCCATTCTATTCCTTGCTGGTGGTGATCGGCTTGGTGTTTTGCCTCACCGCCTGCGCCTACCTGGTCATGACTCTCCGCGGTTTAAAAGCGGATCTGGCGATGGCGAAGCCGTCCGTGGGCCTGATGGCGATCATGGAGCAGCACGGGGGACGCATTATGCTGGTGGAAGTGGGACTGCTGGCAGGTGCAGCCGTGCTCGCCATGGCGACGGATGATTTTTGGAGTCGTCGCGGACAGGATGACGTGAACTGATGCAGCGCTGGCGGAAACTGCTCACCTCGACCATCATCTTCGCTGTCTTCTGCGGCGCGATGTGGCTTCTCTATCAGCAGGTGCGTAAGCATGATTACCAGCAGATCGTGGCGGCACTACGCGAAATTCCGCACACTCGCATCGCCCTCGCCGGGCTCCTGACGATCGTCAATTACTTGGTTCTCATGGTCTACGACATGCTCGCCTTGAAAGCGATCGGTCACGGGCTGCCGCTGCGTCGAGTGGCCGTGGCGGCGTGCGTCGGGTATTCGGTGAGCAACAATTTCGGGGCACTGCTGGGCGGTTCCGCCGTCCGCTACCGACTCTACAGCAGCTGGGGACTGTCGACCGTCGACATTGTGCAGGTGCTGGCGATGATCGGTGTTGTTTTTTGGATCGGGATGTTCGGTTTGGCCGGCACCGTGTTTCTGGTCGCCCCGCTGGAAGTTCCGCTGCAGATTCAAGAGCACATCGATCTACCCATCACGTCCACGCGTTTACTGGGTGCAGTGCTGCTGGCGATTGCGGCGGCCTATCAGTTGGCCACGATCGTGTGGCGACGTCCCGTGAAGATTCGCGACTGGAAGTTGAAGTTACCACCGCCGGGACTTTCCGCCCTGCAGCTGCTCGTCTCGGCCCTCGATCTGCTCGTAGCGGCCGGAGTGCTCTATGCACTCTTACCGGGTGCTGAGATTGCCTACTGGAAGTTCGTGGGCGTCTATCTACTGGCCGTTACCAGTGTGGTTTTGACTCACGTACCCGGTGGACTGGGAGTTTTTGAGGTGGTGATACTCGCCATGCTTCCTGATCATCCCAGCGAGCAGATTCTGGGTTCCCTACTCGCCTTTCGCTTCATCTATTACCTGGCACCCTTGGGACTAGGTTCTATCCTCATGGGGCTCTTCGAAGTCGCGGAGCGCGGTCCTACGCTGCAGCGCTGGTTCGCCCACAGCTCGCTGGTGTCGCCCGCCACCACGTCGCCCACGCTGGTGCCACGTATGGTTTCGATTTTGAGTGTATTGGCCGGCGCAATTCTGCTCGTCGCCAGCGCTACCCCCGTCTCCTCCTCACGTCTCGATCTACTCGTCGATAACATTCCGTGGTGGCTGGTCGAAGCGGCGCACTTTGGGAGCGGTCTGATCGCGGTCGCTCTGCTGATTCTCGGTTATCCGCTGCAGCGTCGTAGTTGGCATGCCTTTCACATTGTCGCCGTGCTCATCGCCCTCGGCATCTGCACCTGTCTCTTGCGCGGATTTGATTTTGAAGAGGCGATTATTCTGGCTGTGCTACTGCTTGCGCTCTGGCCGCTGCGTGAACATTTTTATCGACGAGTGACAATTGTAGGGGAGCCACCCACGCTGCAATGGCTGGCCTCGGTGAGTTTCGTTTTGTTGGTAGCGATTGCGGTCGGTGCCTTTGTGCATCGTCGTCAACCCTATGAACATGGACTCTGGTTGCAGTTCTCCATTAGCAGTCAACTGCCACGTTTTTTACGTTTAAGTATCGGCGTGAGTGGATTGCTGGCGGTGACCGCTTGCTGGCGCATGCTGCAGCGACGTCCGAAACAACCGCAATTGCCGACGGCGGTCGAGATCGAAGCCGCTGCCACCGTGTTGTCGGGAACGACGCAAGCCTATGGTCATGTCGCTCTGGCCGGTGACAAACATTTGCTGATCAGCGAAAAACAAAACGCGTTGCTCATGTACGGCATCGCTCACGAGGATTGGATCGCACTGGGAGATCCCATCGGGCCGCTCGAGGAACAGCGGGAACTGGCTTGGACCTTCCGTGAACTGTGTGACCGTCGCCAAGTGGGCGCGTCGTTTTATGGAGTGAGTGGCGAACGGCAAACACTGTATCTCGACTTGGGACTCACGTTACTCAAATTAGGTGATTTAGCACGGATCCCGCTGCGTGATTTCTCCTTGGCTGGACCGGGACGGCGTCACCTGCGACATACCGATCATCGCTTGCTGCACGAACATTGCCGCTGGGAAATGATGTCGGCGGAACAGGCGGCTCAGTTGCCCGCTGAATGGCGACGGGGAGCGACGGAGAGTGATAAATCGAAGTCGAAAATACCTGGGCCTCGGAGCCACTGGTTGGGGGCGGGATACGAACGGGAGGCGTATTGGAGCCGCTTTCCCCGCGCGGTCGTGTGGCGCGGTGGCCATGTGATCGCCACGGGACTGGTGTACGCGACGACAGGACGCGAAGAGCTGGCAGTGGATTTGCTTCGCTTAGCTCCCGATGCACCGCCCGGCACCGCCGATTTTCTGGTGGCCGAACTGCTCGAATGGGGCCGACAAGCGGGCTACCAATCGTTCAACCTCGGCCTGGCTCCTCACCAGCAATCCACCGAACCGATCCTCAAGCCGCTCTGGGATCAAGTAGGGCCGGCAATCTATCCGCACGGCGAACTGTTCTCGTCCTTGGCCGCACTGCGGCATTTTAAAGAGCAGTTCGATCCGGTGTGGGAACCGCGGTATCTAGCTACCGCACCAGGTAATAAGTTGTCGTTGATCGTGCAGAACCTGGCGACCCTGCTGGCCCACCGCGATGCTCCGTAAACCCGAGGCACGGGAGTTATTGAAACACAGAGGCACAGAGGACACAGAGTTGGGATCAGGTTCCGCTGGTGGTGAAATCGCCGGGGCTGGTTCAAATGAACTCTGTGAACTCTGTGCCTCTGTGTTTCAAAGAATTAAAACACAGAGGCACAGAG
>JBJSXJ010000069.1:0-47431 GCA_046086325.1 Planctomycetota bacterium
ACGAAAATGACTCGGCGACGTATTCATCGGGATGCGGACTTTTAAGGCCCGAGTGGGGTTGGAAGCGGTGAAAGATAGGGAGACCGTGGCGCAGCTCACGAAGCGATATCAAGTCCATCCCATGCAGATCAATCAGTGGAAGAAGCAATTGCTGAATCGCGCGACAGCGGCCTTTAAGAGCGTGGGCGCGAAGCCGGTGACGCCCGTCGATACCACGTAACTCTACGCGCAGATCTGTCGACTGCAAATGCAGGTCGAGTTTCTGAAAAAAAAAGCGCTGGAGCTGGGATAGATCGGTTGAGGCGCTGCGTTGACCCATGTCACGACGCGCTGAGCGTTGTACAGCAATGCGAATTATTGGATCTGCCGCGCAGCTCGTACTACTACGAACCTGCTCCGGAGAGCGAAGAAAACCTGCTGCTGATGCGTCAGATTGATGAGCAGTATTTGACGACACCGTACTACGGGAGCCGCCGCATGACCGATCACTTGCTACGGCAAGGGCACTCGGTGAACCGTAAACGAATCCAAAGACTCATGCGGATCATGGGTCTAGAAGGTATTTTTCCAGGTAAAAAGACTACGATTCGCTCACCGAGCCACAAGACCTATCCGTATCTATTACGTGGTCTTGAGGTAGCTCGGTCCGATCAAGTGTGGTGCAGCGACATTACCTACGTTCCAATGCGACACGGCTACATGTACCTGGTGGCCATCATGGATTGGTATAGCCGACACGTGCTGGAATGGCGTTTGTCGAACACGCTCGAGTCGACCTTTTGCGTGGAGGCCTTGGAAGCGGCGCTGAAACGTTCCCGGCCAGAGATTTTCAACACGGATCAAGGAGCTCAGTTCACCAGTCGCGACTTCACCAGTCGACTGATCGAGGAGCGTGTCGCCATCAGCATGGATGGTCGCGGACGTGCGTTGGATAACGTCTTTATCGAACGACTCTGGCGAAGTGTGAAATACGAGGACATCTACCTCAAGGATTACAGGAACGGAACCGATTTGATGGAAGGCTTGAAGCGATGGTTCGATCATTACACGCATCAGCGGCCCCACCAGGGCCTCGGCCGTCGGACACCTTATGAGGTTTACCACGGCATCAAGCTCAGGTGACTTTACCCCAAAATAGAAACAACCATGTGGCGTCTCTCGCCACTCCCGTCGCTATCTTGCGCGCCCCCGCCACCTGTCCAGCTTTTGGGGTCCACTTCAGTTTCGCAGTGGATCACGGTTGGCTCGGGGGATCGTCACGTGTCGGTCGTCACTCGTCTGTCTTCACTCGTCGCACACTTCCAGAATCGCCGCCAAGTGCGGCGCCACGACGCGCTCCTTGTCGGTGCCGCGCACATACTCTTGAGCGGCTTCCGCCAGGTGGCGCAGGGCGCGGGCCAGGTTCTTCCGCGCCGTGGCGTCCTGGCTCACGGCCTGGATGATGCGGACTTGCTCTTCCTGGAGCACGAGAATGCGTTCCAGTTGGTTCTTGGCGCTGGCCACGAAGTCGAGATGCGCGGCCACGACGACGGGCGTGTACTTCACGACGACGTACAACAGCACACCCAAGATCGCGGCGGGCACGCCCAAGTTGGCCACGAGGTGCGTCCATACGTCAAAGTCAACGTCGGCGAACATGGGTAACTCACTTAGGCCGTTCTCTTCGTATGAATCCGCAACATCAGGCCGTGCGGATCGCAGTACTCCCAGGGCGGCACGCCGTCCTGGGCCAACACTTCGAAGGTCGCGACGGTCCCGGCCAGTTCCGTTTCGATCACATCTCCCCGATCCGGCAGCACGACCTGGCCACCCACGACCAGATCGGCCGCCCAGAGCAGGAAGTCGCTCGCTCGGAAGTACAGGCGAACTTCAGCGGAGTCCGCCTCGAAATCCTTCCGACCGAGCGTGGCGTGGAGAGCAACTTGCTGCGCTCCGCGCCGATACGTGATCGGTCGCGACACGTGGGCTTGCAGTTGGTTGCCCAACCAGGCCAACCCCGTCATGCAGCAGGTCGCTCACGGGAACCTCACTGACTGAGCCGCACGCGGCACGTGGCGTCCGCGTCGGCCGCCGCCTTGACGCACTTGCCCAGGAGCTTGTTGCCCAGGGCCGTCGTGGTCACGACGTTTGCGATGCCGTCGAGCGATTGGATGGGGTAGACGACCTCAGGGTAGTCCTCGAGGAGCAGGTCGTTGCCTTCGAGCTCCATTTTGATGGAGTCGAGCATGTCCATGGCGTGGCCTTCGTCGGAACCGATGAGACACACGAACTCGCGATGGCCGTTGACGGCCGCCCAAATGGAGGCGATCTCACAAATTGAGCTCTTACCGAATCCGCGAGGAGTAGCCAGCGCAAACAATCCACCGTGAACCACCGCCTGCTCAATCTTGGCAATCACCCTTCAAGTGATCCAACGACCACGGCAGGTGGAACGTCAGCGGGAAGTAGCTTTCATAGAAAAAGCGGAAGTCGCCGGCGGCCCGCGCGCGGCGCTCGGCTTTCCGGAAAAGACCGCGCCATGTTGTACGTGCTCGCCGCCTGGACGGGCCTGCGGCGGAACGAGTTGGGCAGCCTGACGCCGCGGTCGCTCGCACTGGATGGCTCGCCGCCGACGGTGACGGTGGCGGCCGCGTACAGTAAGCGGAAGCGGCAGGACGTGCAGGTGCTGCACGGGGACGTCGTCTCGCGCTTGCGAGCGTGGCTGAAAACAAAGCGGTGGCTCACGCCCGACGATCTGCTCTTCCCCGTGGCCAAGAATGGGAAAGGCGGCGCGGATCGGAAGACCTCGAAGATGATGCGTGTGGACCTGGCGGCGGCGCGCACCGCGTGGCTCGACGAGGCGCCGAATGACGTTGAACGGGCCCGCCGTGAGGCTACGGACTTCCTGCTGTACGTCGACGCCTGCGGCCGCTACGCCGACTTCCACGCCACGCGGCACACGTTTATCACGAATCTGGAGAAGGCGGGTGTGTCGCCGAGGTTGGCTCAGACGTTGGCAAGACACTCCGACATTCGGCTCACCATGAGCGTGTACACGCACGTGGGACTGGCGGATGTGACGGGGGCGGTGGAGGCGCTGGGGGGAATTGGAGGCCACGGGGAATGTGTTGACCGTGGACCGAAACGGGGCGCGTAGGATTCGAGGGCGCGCGTGAACTACCTCGAAGGATGTCGCGCCTTCCAGGCGTTGTACTCGCCCCACGTTGGCGAGTCGCACGGTCCGCCCATCTCGTGCAACTCGTTCCGAAGGCGTTGCAAGTCTTCGTCGCTCAATACCCGAATCTCACCGTTGGCGCCCAAACGCCGACGCGTTCGCAATTCGAGCGACCGTTGCAATCTAGCGGGGTGTTTCGCGTCGTCGATCGGTGGCGCGGAAACATCCCAAATGCGGACGATCTTGTCGTTGTAAGAACGAGTCAGCGCAAGGGTTCCGTCGGGGCTAAATGCGACGTCGTCGACCGGTTTATCGTGTATCAGCGCGCCGCATGGGAATCCCGTGGCCCCATCCCAGAATTGCGCCTTTCCTAACCAAGTGCCTGTAATCACGAGCCTGCCGTCTGGACTAAAAGCTGCGCTTCGCACCTGCTCCCCAGACTTTTCTTCTTCCCCCAGTTTTTGCTCGTGCTCAAGGGGTTCTCCGATCCATGCTCCCTTCTTCAGGTCTCGGATGCGAGCCGAACTTCCTTGTTTGACAACGCTCCGTCCCCCATCCAGGCTGACCGCTAAAATATCGCCCGCGTTGGGAATGCGAATTGTCTCCGTCACGGCCTTCAGCGTCTGAAAGTCCCAGACCTGAACGCTTGCTTCGCTTGTATCCGAGAGGGTATAGGCAAGAAGGAGCGATCCATCGGAACTCAATACGACGCGTGATCGGCGAAACGGATTGAGGTCTTCTTCGGCCGAAGCCACGTCGCGAACAGTGGACCACAGACGAGCGGAACTCGCTGCAGTAAGCGCGAGCGACGCATCCGGGCTAAACGCCACGGTACCAACCATGGCGGGCAACCCGTACATTGCTAGATCGCCATGAACGATGGGAACGGTCAAAC
The DNA here is from genome assembly GCA_046086325.1 of Planctomycetota bacterium. Classification (GTDB taxonomy): domain Bacteria; phylum Planctomycetota; class Planctomycetia; order Pirellulales; family Pirellulaceae; genus JBJSXJ01. The sequence continues at coordinate 4,050 of JBJSXJ010000069.1, forward strand.
GAGGCTTGCTCGATTGGACGTCCCAGATCTGCGCGGTGCCCTTGTTTCCGCCGGCCAGGATCGATCTCCCATCACGGCTAAACGCGACCGATTGAAACCCCACGGAATCTGGCATTGGATTTCCGCGACGCGATCCGGTAGCCGTATCCCAAATCTGCAAGATGCCTGACCCGTTAAGCGGGGCCGTGCCCGTGACGACGAACCGTCCGTCATGGCTGAATGCCGCGGCGCCGACAGGATCGGCGTGCTTGAGTTCCGCTCTCAGGAATCCACCGCGAGTGTTCCACAGGACGGGCTGTTCGCCCGAGTAGCCCGCCGTCACCAAACTAGCGCCGTTGTCGCTCAAGATCGCAGAACGATATCTAACTACGCCATCGGATTGTTCGACAAACACGCGTCTCAATATCCCCGTGCCCTTACCGCGAGTGAGCTGCCATAGGCGTCCGACGCTCGTCTTTGTAACGACAAGGTCGGACTCCGGGATAAACTCTTGGAATTCAACCGGGTATGCGTGAGGCAAGCGATTGAATGGACGGTTGTCCCCCTTCCACTTATCCAGTGCGGATCGGATTTCGACACTGCACTGATCCCTCACGTTCAGGCTGTACTCGCCATCCGCGCTGAAGTCCCCCGTGCCGGCATCTTCCGACACGCCATACCTTCGGCCGGTGCGAGCATCCCAGAGCTGCGCGACAACGCCGTTCATGGTGATCAAATGAGAATCGGTGGGATCAAACCAGACGCGTGAGACCAACTCGGCCTGTGGACTCGTTTGCCAACGACGTTCGCCGTTCGTCGCGTCCCAGACTTGTGCGATCCCCCGCTCCGGCGGATCACGGCTTCCGCTGCCAGTGGCTGCGAGTTTGCCGTCATGGCTGAATTGCACCGACCAAACTTGGTCTTCATGGGGCAATTCTCGCGTTATACGTGAAGCCGCGTCCCAGAGCATTGCCTTGCCATCCTTCCCTCCGGTAAGGACGCGCGACGTTTCGACCGCGGCGGCCGTAGTCGCAATGGTGCCGATCGATTGGTCATGCGAGAGCTGATCAAGCATGACTCCGGTCCGCGCATCGCAGATCTTCAACGTTCTTCTCTCGTCTGCGTGCGTCAGAAACAAGAGAAATCGCCCATCCGGGGAAAATCCTGTCGTCCCGACGTCGCGAGGTAGCTTCGTCTCAACATCCGGGATCTCTCGTATCAAATTCCCCGAGGCTGCGTCAAAGAGCTGCGCCGTACAGTCGTCGCTGGTCGACAACACTCGCGTCATGTCGGGACTGATGGCGGTGGCCGCGATTGATTTTTCTCCGACTTTGAAAATCGGCCCCGCTAGATTGCCCGTCCGAGAATCGTAAAGCTGCATGGCGTCTGGCTGAGTTTGCAACAGCAGGAATCGCCCGTCGGCGCTGAAGGCCGCATTCCCGCCGACTAAGCGCTGGCCAAGACGAGCGGCACATCCGGCAATCACGTTGCCCATTGTCGCCTTCCACGCAGGATCTGCGGCGGTGGCATATGATCTGCCAAACCACAGTAACGCGTCATCGACGTTATCCTGGCGATCCGCGATCTGCCCGGACTGTAGCTCGGCGAGAGCTTGCTTTTGTTGCGCCACGGTCCGCTCGAACTCGGCGCGCCGCCATTGCCAGCCCGCCAATAGGGTCAACGAGACAAGGGTTGCGATCGCAGACCAAGCCAAGCGCATCGTCCGCCGATGCTGGTGGATATGCTCACCAATCATTCCGTCCTTGGAACGGCCGTGCAATCGCGCGGCAATCGTGGCGATATGGTCCAGGAAGTCTCCGTTACTCAGCGAAAGCTGGCCCGACTGCATCCTTCTCGAGTCAACGTACAGCGGTTCTTGCTGAAACGCGCCGCGCAACACGTCGGGCACCGCTGTCGTCCGTTGCCAATCGAAATCTCCGACCGCGTCGTCCCAGACGATTTCACCTGAGGTCAGCACGACAAGCAACTTGGAGGCGTCCTTGTTCTCTCGCCAATAGGTCAGCTCCTTCTTAACCCATTTGGACCGCGCGGCCTCGGGTGACGCCAAGAAGACCAGAAACTCGGATTCATCAAGGGCCCTCGTGATGTCGGGCCAGAGCTCGGGCGACACGGAAAGGTCCGTCGAGTCGCGAAAAATGCGCAACGCCCGCATTCGATACCAGGGTTTGGCGAATCGCTGTAGAGCGGATTGCAGGGTCGGCGCGAACTTGCCGTCGGCCCCATGGCTATATGAAATAAACGCCGAATAGATCATCACTATGGACTCCGAGTGGAGGTGAAGCCGGTGCAGGATTGAGTCATGACAGCGTCAGCAATCAAGTCGATCCCAGTGAAATCCCACCTAGCGAGGGGAATTGGCTTTCGACGAATCGGGCTCGCAACGTAGGAATTATTTGCGAAGCGTGAGGGTATTGCAAATGACGTTGTCTAATCGGCGAAGCTGCGCATGACATGAGTCAACAAGGTGGGCACCTGACCGGAGTCCGCTGTTCGACGACGGCGTCCACTTGGCGGGCGACACCCTGTGAAAATGGGGCGCTCGACCTGGCCTCGTTTTCCCGACGAACTTGGCCGTTCATCGCCGCCCACTTCCGCCATCATCAAGGTGCCGCCCACGGTGCCGACGTTTTGCCGTGGTGCCAACAGTGGTGCCGACGTACCTGACGCTCCAGCGTATCTCTTTGCACCGTAGAACGCCGAAAACGGCCAAAACGGTCGGCGGTGCCACTCGACGAAAACTCGCCCGAAGTGGGCCACGGGGCGAACGTTGGGCGACGGTTGTCGTTGGCTCTCAACGCCTTGCGGCGACGAGTGGCGCTCGTCATTCAGCAGCACGCCCAGAGGGACTCGAACCCCCGACCTGCGGATTAGAAATCCGCTGCTCTATCCGGCTGAGCTATGGGCGCTTTTGGTGGTTTTCTGCTTGGAAAACCGGGTTTTTGGGGAGTCGTCAAAATCGGCTGTTTTTGGGTTTGACGCCTGTTTTGACACCCGTTGTGACTCCCGCCATCCACACTCCCACGACATCTTAACGCGCGCTCATCAACTCGAAAACCTACCGTGCCATTCGTGCCTGCCTGGCCATTCGTAGGATTCGTGCCATTCGTGGTCACACGCTTCACGGTCACACACTTCACGGTCACACACTTCATGGTCACACGCTTCATGGTCACACGCTTCATGGTCACACGCTTCGTGGTCACACGCTTCGTGGTCTAACCACCCGTGGTTCCGCCCAGGTACAATCCGCAGCTCGACGTTTTTCGCAAGTTTCACGGGGAGGTTTTTATGCGAATTCTTTCGGTCGCCGCACTGCTCATGGCGTCGCTACTGGTTACTGAGTTTGTGGGCTCGGTGTCAGCCCAGCAAAAGCTGGCGAATCTGCCATATCGGGAGCAGCCACATGAGCGTCATGTGCTGGATGTTTATCTGCCGGAGCAAAAATCCTCGGCCGCTCGACCGGTTATCTTCTGGATTCATGGCGGTGGCTGGCAGGCGGGTGATAAAAGTGATGTCGGACTCAAGCCCGCCGTCGCAGCTGCTCGCGACACGCTCTTCGTTTCCACGAACTATCGGCTGTTACCGCATGTCAGTATGGAAGAGTTGATTGATGATGTGGCGGCGGCGCTGGGCTGGGTGCGTCGCAACATTGCGGCTCATGGTGGTGATCCCGAGCGAATCGTTGTCGGCGGACATTCCGCTGGAGCTCAACTGGCCGCGATCTTGTGTACCGACCAGCGCTATCTGCAGAAGTATGACGTGCCGCTGAAATCGCTTCGCGGTTGTATACCGGTGGATGGCGATACGTACGACATTCCAAAAATCATTGCGACCGCCGAACATCGCCAAATGCTGTATGGCGGCAAAATGTTCACGTTCGGTCATCGCCAGAAATTTGGTAACGATCCGGAGAAGCATGTGAACTTCTCGGCCGTAACGCATGTGGCCAAAGACAAGCAGATTCCGCCCTTTCTGCTGCTCTACTTCACCGGCAATCCTGACACCAGCGCTCAGGCACGTCGACTAGCCGACGTCCTCGAAGCGGCTGGCATCTCGGCCAAAGCAGTCGGTAAAGGTGACACGAACCATAGTCAGTTGAACGACGATCTGGGCAAGCCCAATGAACCCGTGACGAAAGAGTATCTCGGGTTCTTAGATCGAGTGCTTAAGTAACAGCCATCACTCCGCTGTGCGTCCCAGGACGAGGAAGTCGAATCGCTCACCGTGTCGCTCGCCATCCAGAGTGATGTCGAGCGGCACGATGCGAACGCCGGCCTCCATGGTTTTGGAATCGGCTTGGAGCTTGATCTTGTAGGTGGTGCGGGACTGCGCGTTGACCGTGCCGCTGAGCACTGCCGGCTCTGCTTGAACTCCTCGTGGTAACCGCAGACGCACTTCATGTCGCTGCGGTTCTCGGCGGAAATTACGCACCGTGATTTGGACCTCGTGAGTGCCCGGCTCCTGCAGATCCACTCGATAGGGATAAGCAGATACCCAGAATGGATCGTATTGATATTCATAGTCGCGATCGGGCAGTAAGTCGCGGTAGTGCCGTTCAATCCGATGGGACCAGGCCTCGTAGCGCTGCACGAACGCAGCGGGATCGTTCATCAGCACATTGTGTGCACCCATGATGATGTCGGGCTTCAGGTCGACCAAGAACTTGCTGCCCAATTGATAGCCTTCTTGGAAGATGGAACTATTGCGTGCGACCACCGCCTCGTGACCGTTTTGCAGTGGGTCTGACGGATCACCGAATAAGTTGTCGCCCGTGAAGACGATTTTCTTTCCATCGACTTCGAGCCACAAGCAATTGCCGAACTCCGTCTGACCGGGCATCCAGTGAACGTGTAGTTTGAATCCCTCCCAGTCAATCACCTCGCCATCTCGTAATGGTCGATCGACTTTCAGGCCTTCATATTCGGGACTGTAGGAAGTGAGCAGCGCGCAGTAGTCGTAACGCAGCGGGTTCTCGACTTTGTCGACGATGCGGTCCAGAGTCCAGATTTGTGTCTGATAGCGCTTCTTCAGCACGGAACCTAGCGTAAAGTGATCGCCGTGCATGTGATTGATCCAGAGCGCGGCGAGCTTCTTAAGTCCTAAATGCTTTTGCATTTCGCCCACGAGTTCATGCAAAAGCAACTCAGGAAAAATTCCGCAATCTAAGAGCAACCCTTGCCCGTTGTCGGCAATCAGGATCGCAAAATTCTTGCCCGCCAGTTGATCACTGAATTTATAGAGATGTGGCGTGACCTGCACGATCTGCGGAATGGGAGTGGGCTTGGTAACGGGATCAGCCTTGGGGCGCTGAGTGAGATTATTGACGGGATAACCGCGCAGGTAGTCGGGTCGAAAATTTGTGAGCTTCTCTCGATAACGTGCTAGTTGTTGGCTAGCGCTTGTGAGTGGTGGTCCGTGCGCTGGCAGAATCAAATCCGGCTTCACGGTTTGTAGTCGCTCGACGGATGCCAGCAACGTATCCAGTCCCTTGCCAAAACCGTAGTCCCATTCGGTGTCATACCAGTTGCTCATCTTGGCTCCGTCATGGACGAGCCCGCCGGTGATGGCGAGTGTCTTAGCGCCGCGCTTCAGCAGATAGGTCATGCCGCCGGGTGAATGACCGGGCGTGGCGAGACACTGCAGTTGATAGCCGCGCCAGGTGAATGCTTCCTGATCCTTGAGCAGTCGATCAACCTTAATAGGATCGGCGGGTGGTCGCACATAGCTGGCGCCATGAACTGTGTACTGATCGCCCAGCGTTGGTCGCCATTTGCGAAACTGAGTGGGCATTTCCAGTAGCGCCTGCTCGGCCAAGGGGGCGGCTATTTGGGTATGGTTGCGATCCAGTCGTCCGATACCCTGCAGTTGCTCCCGATGATGATCGTTCAGCAGCACCCATTCGATCTGATTGGGTTTAAGTCCGAGTGGGCCGAGGTGCTCCAGTATGTCACCGGCACCGATGTTGAAGAGGATCGCGGCGCCACCATCTCGCAGCAGATAAACCGTACTGGTATCGCGATAGGAAAACAGCTCCGGGAACTCGGCGCTCACAGCCTGTAGCTCCTGCGCCAGCGTCCACCTGGGTTGGTGTGTCATGCCGATGAGCAAGCTCGCCATCAAGAGTCCGAGCTGCACCAGTCGTGAGCGCCGCAGCGGCCGATCAGCGGAGGGCTTGTGACCAGGATTCAGGGTGTGAGTACGCTGTCGGAGTGGCAATCGCACAGTCATGGGATTCGCCTTCAGGAGGAGGGATGATGGAGCAAGTGGAACAATGTACCAAAGGGACTTGCTGACGGCGTCTACGGATTGGTGATATTATGCTGCACCCCAGGTGGCGAGTGCCACGCAAGTAGACGCCAGTCAGTGGGCTTTTCCTGGGACTTTACCAGAATATTTTCGCTCTAGCGGATGGGAATCTGATGAGTAATCAACGTCCTGTGATCATCACCTGTGCGATCACCGGTGCCATACATACTCCGACCATGTCGCCCTATCTGCCGGTGACAGCTGAACAGATTGCGCAGTCGGCAATCGAAGCTGCGGCAGCAGGAGCGGCGATTGTCCATCTCCATGCGAGGCAGCCCGCGGATGGTCGCCCGTCTCAGGATCCTGACCTGTTTCGGCAGTTCCTGCCAACCATCAAGCAAGCCTGCGATGTGGTGATCAATCTGACCACGGGTGGTGCACCGACGATGCAAGTGGAAGAGCGGTTGCAACCTGCTCTGACACTTAAACCCGAAGTCGCCTCGCTGAATATGGGCTCCATGAATTTCGGCTTGTATGAGATGATCCCACGCTACTCCGCTTGGCAGCAGGAATGGGAATTACCCTATCTGCGCGACAGCGACGATCGGATTTTCAAAAATACGTTCCGTGATATCGCTTACATTTTGCACTCTTGTGCTGATCAGCAAACTCGCTTTGAAATCGAGTGTTACGACATTGGGCATCTTTATACGGCGGCGCATTTTTTGGAACGCAAACTGCTTCAGCCGCCCCTCTTCATTCAATCCGTGTTTGGAATTCGCGGTGGTATTGGGCCTCATCCCGAGGATGTCATGCAGATGAAGAGGACTTGTGATCGGTTATTTGGAAATGACTACCACTGGTCCGTCTTAGGGGCGGGACGTAATCAAATGATGATCGCTACTCAATCCGTGGTGCTGGGCGGAAATGTGCGAGTTGGTCTGGAAGACAGCTTGTGGATTGGGAAAGGCAAGCTGGCGGAAACGAGTGCTGAGCAGGTGAGCAAGATTCGTCGGATCATTGAGGAGCTGGGATTGTTGGTCGCTACGCCGGAACAAGCGCGTTCCATGTTGCAACTGAAGGGTCGCGACGCCGTCAACTTTTAGATTCGGTACAAGCCCAGGCATAAAACGTTTTTCACTTGCATGTAGCGTGACGGTGGAAACTGTTGTTGTGTGAAGAGAGTGGGAGGATTGACCATGACGAAAACAGGTGTAAGCGACGTATTGAGACCAGTTGCCATGCTCGGACTGGGAACCATGGGACATGGAATCGCCCAGACGTTTGCCCTCGCTGGTTATTCGGTGCGCTGCTACGACGAGCAACTTGCTGCTCGCCGTTCGACGATCGATCGAGTGGCCAGGAATCTGAAAGCGTTTGTCGAAGCAGGGCTATTGAACGGCGCAGAAGTGCCGCAGGTGTTGGGACGAATCGAGGTTCATGAGTCACTGCCTGAAACAGTGCAAGGATGCGGCTTTGTCACCGAGGCGATCTTTGAGGACCTGGCACTCAAGCAGGATTTTCTGCGGAGACTCGAGCCTTTTCTAGCAGACGATGCCATCGTGGCCTCGAATTCGTCGTCGTTTCCCGTTTCTCAGTCGGCCAGTGGGATGCAAAACCGGCAGCGTGCGATTGTCACGCATTGGTTCAATCCACCTCATTTAGTGCCGCTTGTGGAAGTGGTGCCCAGTGTGGAAACGAGTGAGGTGGTGATTGAGCGGACGATGGCGTATTTGCGAGCGATTGGTAAGCGACCGGTGCGATTAAAGAAAGAGTTACCCGGATTTCTGATTAATCGTATTCAAGTCGCGCTCATGCGGGAGATCTGGGATCTAGTCGATCAGGATGTTGCGAGTCCGGAGGAGATCGATGCGGCGGTACAGGATAGTATGGGATTTCGTCTGAACTGCATGGGACCACTCGAGATTTATGATTTCGGTGGCTTGGATATTCAGTCGATTGTTTATCAGATCCTGGTGCGGGAGATTCGCGGCGGCACGGATTTACCAGGCTCGATTAAGCGGCTGGTCGAGCAGGGGCAACTTGGAGCTAAGACAGGTCAGGGTTTTCATACCTACTCCCCCGAACGCTTCGCGCGGCGTATTGAACGACGTGATCGGCTGTTTTTGGAGCAAACCAAACGTCGTCATGATGAGTCGAATGACTAATGGCGCTGAAGCTTGTCCATCCAAGAATTCCGTGGCGGGCACTCGAGGTAGATTCACGCCAAGACGCCAAGACGGCACGAAGCAAAGGTTCTGTCACGATTTATATTTTGCACTGAAGAGGAACGCGACCGATGCTAAAACAGTCTCAAACGGCTAAGTCTGCAAGGGTGTCTCGAATGAGATTTATTCTGGGCTGGGCGCTGCTGCTGAGCATGGTTGTTGGCTCTGGAACTGCTTGGAGTGCGGAGCGACTGACACCAGTAGCGCGGAAGCCGAACTTCATTGTTATCTACGCTGACGACCTCGGTTATGGTGATCTGGGCTGTTATGGTCATCCGTCGATTCGCACTCCGAATCTTGATCGTATGGCAGCCGAGGGGCTGCGATTTACCGATTTCTATTCAGCGGCTGAAGTATGCACTCCGAGTCGTACGGCGCTGTTGACGGGGCGTTACGCGATTCGCAGTGGTATGGCTCATGATCAATTTCGAGTGCTGCGAGCCAATTCAACGGGGCATCTGCCATTAGGCGAAATAACGATTGCCGAGTTGCTGAAAACACAGGGCTATCGTACCGGTATTATTGGCAAGTGGCATTTGGGTGTTTGGTCGAACAATCCGGCTGGTCATCCTGATCAACATGGTTTTGATACCACGTTTGGTCTGCCACATTCGAATGATATGAATGCGACGTCCGAGGCACCCAAAGGCGCTCCCGCGCTGGCTGTGCAAAAAGCAGAGTGGTGGAATGCGCCGCTCTATCGCAATCGGCAGCTCATCGAGCAACCTGCTGACCAAACAACACTGACGAAGCGTTACACGGAGGAGGCGATTTCGTTCATTCAGCGCAATCGCGAGCAGCCCTTCTTCTTGTATCTCCCTCATACGTTTCCGCACACGCCGCTCTTCGCTTCTGGTGATTTCCGTGGCAAGAGTTTGCGGGGTGGGTATGGTGACGTGGTGGAGGAACTCGACTGGAGTGTGGGGCAGGTCCTGCAAACGCTGCGAACTGAAGGGCTGGCGAACGACACACTGGTGATATTCAGTAGTGATAACGGGCCTTGGCTCATCATGAATCAGCAAGGTGGTTCAGCAGGGCTCTTGCGGGACGGGAAAGGTTCGACGTGGGAGGGGGGCATGCGCGTGCCGGCGATTGCTTGGTGGCCGGGACGGATTGCGGGCGGTCGAGTGGAGCGGGAAGTGGCCAGCACGCTCGACATCTTTCCGACGCTTGCACGCTTGGCGGGGGCTGAGTTGCCCCGGGATCGAGTACTGGATGGGGTTGATATTCAGCAATTGCTGTTAGACGCGGGTAAACCGTCGCGCGAGCCGTTCTTTTATTATCGTGGCACGAGGCTATTTGCCGTGCGACAAGGTGATTTCAAAGCTCACTTCCTCACTCAAAATGCCTATGGTCAGCCCAAGCACGTCGTGCAAGATCCACCGCTTCTCTATCAATTACGAGTGGATCCGAGTGAGGTTCATAATGTTGCTGCCGAACATTCGCAGGTGGTCGCGGAGTTACTGGCGGCGGCTGAGAAACATAGTAAGACGGTCGAGCCGGTGCCGAGCCAGTTAGTGGAGACGAAATGATTTAAGTGTAAGCGGTACGATCCACTCGCTTGTCTTCCAAACGGCACAGGATTTCCGCCGCGCGAGTGGCTGTAATTATGACTGTTAACTGAGCCAGCGCTCGATGAGTCCCACGGCGGTGAAGCCGCCGGAGGGCAGCAAGAGCGCACTGAAGAATGGGTCGTCGATTAGCGGTGAAAAAGCTCCGCGTTTCGTCTCTTCGATTTCTTTCAGAAGAGCGGCCAGTGAATCAGAGGTTTGCTCTGTAGGCCGGCTCTTTTCGATTTCCGCTCGCAGTGCGCGAATGCTGTCGTCGCGACCACGAGCGGCAGCTCGACGCAGAATGAAAATACAGGCGGGAACACTGAGGAAGATCAGCGAGTAGGTGATGATGAGTGGTGGTGTCCAACTGGTGGCATCGAACAATCCCAGTCGCGCGATGATGACAAACATGATTGCGAAGAAGGGATAATAGACTTGGCGGCCAACCTGTTCGGTAATGGAGGCGACGAATCGTACGTCCAGGATCTCCACGACGGCGCCTCCGGGATGCGACTGAAACGTATGGTGATCCTGAATACTTTCTGGCCAGACGCTTTTTCCGTGCGTGATCCGTTTTACAAGTCCGCAAACATTGAGAGTGGAATCGACGACTAGTAAGGCCAGGAAGGCGACTGCGGCGTCACTTCCATAGGTGATTAAATAAAAGAAGAAGCGATTTAGCACTCCACGATAGGAGGGATGCGGTTCATCGGCAAACGTCGCCAGTGCGTAATAAGCGACTCCCATGATCGAGGCCATGATTAAGGCACGAATAAACATCAAAACAGGGTGTGTGTCGCGTTTATATTGTCGCCAGCAGCGGTTAACAGAAATTTCATTCGTGGAGTACGATTCGGCATCTTTCGTTCCGCTGGTTTGAGAACGGCGAGCAGAATGGTGATTACCCAGAGAAAGTAATTCGCGTAAACGTTTAATCGGTAGTCGTAAGTAAGCTAGAAGTAATATCCACAGTCGAGCCCCGTTGTGTAATGGATGATCGTCCTCATCTTCCCTCAGGTGGACGCGACTTTGAAGCTCGCGATCCATCAGTGCCACCAAGCTACGATGCCTGTGGTTGCGCAAGATCTGCCACGTGAACAGTGCTGCGAGAAAAAGAGCGATCAGACGCAGTGCGAGGCATGGCCAAACACTGGTTCCGCTGCTTACGGACCAAATCTCGCCTGTGGCGCGAAAATTGTCGAAGATGACGATCGCCGTAAAGGTGCCAGCGATCAGCACAGCGACGATGATCCACCAAGCCAGCGCCGTCAATTGCCGACGCTTGGTACCAGGGTTGCGCGTGATGATGAGGATTTCACCCGGATCAACCAGAGTGTAGAGGCAGAGCGCCGCCAGGCATGCTAAAGCCACGCCGTAGACCGCAAGTTTGTAGAAGACGTCGGCAATCGAATGCCGATGACGAGGCGGATGCAGTCGGAAGGCTTCGGAAACACCGTAGAGGTCGCCCGTTAAATCAAGGGCTCGCTCCCGGCCAATTTCGAAGATTCGCGACTGAGAGATTAACGAGTCCAGTTCATCCGCTCCCCAGTATTTGCCACTGTTTGACTCAGCGCCGGCAATCGGCAAACCCAATTGATACCGAAGTGCAAAAAAGTAGGAGGTTTGGTAGGAGTCACGAAAGGAGGGGTTGTCGGCGTCGAGCAGGCCTCGTTGATAGGGTTTATTGAGCGAGAGTCCAAAATGTGAGGCGACGAGCAGATTGCGAGTCCAGGGAAGGTTCTCGGTTTGATAGAGCCGTGCGTCTAAGTCAGTCGTGAAGAAAATTACGTTTGGGAAAACCTGCCGCAGCGCTTGCAGGATCAAAAGCTTGTCATAGACATCTGAACCGATTACGCCAATTGCTTTGAGACGTTTTCCATTCAGATTTCCATCGCGGTACTCATCCGCAAGCTGCAGTGCTAGTCGGCGAATTGAGTCCAATTGACCATCTCCCAGTGGCGCCTCCGGGTAGGCGCTGGTACCGACCACATTTAAATTGCTGCCATCTGCGGAGATCGGTTTGGAAGCGGGAGCGTCGGTGGATCGTGAGCCATCAACCTGCCGCAGATAGCTGTAATTACGCAGGTTTTTCGGCACGACGCCATCTTTCAGAAATCGCAACAGCTGCTGGTGGATTTGCGAATCCTGTTCGACGTGGCCATGGCTGAGCATGGCGGCGGCAAAGATGACCGGAAACGATCGCCCATAAAGGGAGTTGGACTCCGAAATAATGGCCACATCATCCAGGCTATTAAATTCACCAAGATCAAAGCGGCGTGTTCCTTTTTTGTCTTCAATGACCTTTGGTATTAAGTTGAGCCCGCGCAACTCCAACTCCCGAATCAAGCGCCCTGCCAAGGCGGAATCTCGGCCAATCGTGCGCTGAAAATTGACATGAGCTTCGCGAAGCAGTGAGCGTTCGTCCTTGAGGACTTGCTCAAGATGGTGCACATCACTGCTGGACTGGGGCGTGAGGGAATTGCGTGAGTCGCGCCGCAATTCTTCGAGCGTCAAGGCTGTGTCGTAGGTGGACGCCGGCGAAACGATGTGCATGTAGGGGAGCAGGGAATCGGCTTGCTGATTGGAGGACGCTTTCTGATTCGGATTTACGTAATTACGAAAGCTCCAGCGCAAAATGCCGTCTAACGTCGAGGATGATTCGGGTCCCAGCAAAGTGACTCGCAAACGGTTCTGTTTGAGATATTCCTGGAGTGTTTCCGGTGGAGTGTGAAAGTGGCAGGACAAATGCCAGAGAAAGTCATTCAAGCCTGGCAGTATGCGATCTTCGAATAGGCGACTGGGAATCCAGACGATCAGAGCTTGGCGAGTGGCGGTCGGTCGCTGGGTGTCGGGTAGCAACTGGTCCGTTACAAACCACTCGTAGGCGAGATACTTGGCCTGAGCAGCGGGAGCAGAGTCACGAAGGTCAGACTTATTTGTCCCGTGATACCACGGGTCGACGGGGAGAAGATTAATTTGAGAGCCTGATTCAGCCACCAAACCGCTGGCGCGAAGAGCTGCAATCACGGCTTGTCGGCGACGTATTCGTACTTCCCGTACCTCGCTTGTCCGGTCATCGTCGACGGGGATGAAAAAAATCTGGGAAGTGGCATGATGAGCTGCTAACAGATGATCGGCAACGTTGGTCTGGATCGCCTGTCGAGTGGTGTTGTCCGGTGACGTCAGAATGGTGCGCAGTTTGTCCGCAATCTGTTTGAATTGCTGATCAATTCTGTTAGCAGGACTCTGACCATCAGCAATTTTCGTGGATGGAAGTGGGAGCGAGTCAAACGGGTCCTGCCACAGTTTCAGATCGATGGCGAAAGATTCGCCGCTGGGAGTCGATTTAGACGCATCACGATCGGCCGCCGGGCGTCGATTTTGCAGGGGAGCCGTGCGCTGATAGACGCCGAGCAAAGTCATGAGCAGCAGAGCCATTGCTGGCCATGATTGCAGCCATCCCAAGCCCGGACGTCGATCCATGGAACACCTCGCCTAGTACGATTCAGCCGCCCAAGCTACTGGAGGGGCTGGAACCTGGTCCCTAATGAAGTTGATGGATCAACGCTAATTAGGGGTGCGAGGTGATGCAAGTTTCTATCGACAGCGGATGACAAAGTCGACCAGTTCTTGAGATTGAAAGAATCCAGACCACATATTGTGACCCTGACCGGCTGGAACCAGCAGTTGCATTTTGCCACCGAATTTCTCATAGCGGTCACGCACCAGACCGGAATTCAGTTCCAGTGGAACGACTTTGTCGACGTCGCCATGGATGGCGAAAAGCGGCACTTTTGCTTTGGCCAGTTGCTCCAGTCGATCAATGGGATTGTGTTCGGGTAATTTCGACTGGAGCTGTTCTGGCGTCATGCGAAAGGCGCCGCTGGCTTGTGGGATTCCTGGGTAGCTGGCGATGTTGCAGACAGGATAGACGCCTGCGAAACCAGCAACTTTATCCGGGTTTTCAACGGCCCAGCCGAGGGTCATGAGACCGCCGCGACTGCGTCCGAGCAGAACGGCTTTACGACTATAGTTGCGTTTCGTCGTGAGATGCTCGTGAAACGCCGTGAACAGCTTTCGTCCATCGGGACTGCCATACGACTCGCCGACATCAATACCCGCGATCGCGATACCAGCTTTCAAAAAACGTTCAAACATCCAGCGCTCTTCGGGACCCGGCAGATTGGGAAGCGTCGGGGCATACCAGACCCAGCGCCGGGGAGTGTCGGCGGCTGTTTCGGTTGGTTCGATAACGAAGGCGATTCGATTCTCGATGTGAAAGACATGTCCTGGCAGCGGCAGACTCTTCTCGGGTGCGGGCTTTACCCCCTGCGGCTCGTCGCCGTTCACATCACAGCAGATTACAAGTGAGAAGAGAATTCCGAGCACGATGTGGGCCGAGCGGGCTAGCCACTGGCGCGACATCCTCTGCGTCCCAAACAGGTTCAGCTTGTTCATGACCGACTCCTCTAGCAAAAAATCAGACTCACTATCGTTCGCTAACTGACGTGGGTTTCCATTCCAGGCAGCGCGGCAGAATACGCAGGACCATTCGGGTTTTCTGTGGTGACAGTCACACTGAGTCATTACTTAACGTCGACCTGCAGGAAACCCGGAAGCATCAACACGCAAGGCACCGACTACTGCGGCGGCATGATACTTGATTTCGCGTCCCAAGCGGTACAATGTCGGCCATGAAATCCAACCTCTCCGATCCCGCCTTCACCGCTGTCGTTTCACGAGCCGTGCTACTGGCCATCCTGCTGACTAGTTACTGCTACGGTCGAGCGGCTGGGCCTCTGTCTGCACAAGAGAAGGCAAGTGAGATTCAAGCCTATCTGACCGATGTCAAGCCGCTGTTGCAAGCGCGCTGTTTCGCTTGTCATGGAGCGCTCAAGCAGAGGGCGGGGCTACGACTGGATACCGGTGCGGCGATGCTGAAGGGAGGCGATGCGGGGGCGGTTGTGATACCGGGTAAGCCAGCCGATAGTTTGCTCATCAGCCGTGTGGCGGCGATGGATCTTGCCGAGCGGATGCCGCCGGAGCATGAAGGTGAAGAGCTTAATGCCAGGCAGATTGACACGCTACGTCGGTGGATCGAGCGCGGGGCTGCCGTGCCGGCAAATGAAGTGCCAGAATCGGATCCGCGCGAGCACTGGGCATTTCGACCGTTCGAGCGACCTAGGATTCCTCTGGATGGAGATCGCTCCTGGTCGCGCGGCGCGCTGGATGCGTTCATCTCCAGCCAGCAGCAACAAGTCCAGTTGAAGCCGCAGGCCGAAGCGCCGCGACTGCTCCTGGTGCGACGACTCTATTTGGACTTGCTAGGCATACCCGCTCCAAGTGACGTGATTCAGGAAGCCACGCAGGACCTGGCAGTGGATTGGTACGAGCGACTAACCGATCGTTTGCTGAGCGATCCACGACATGGTGAGCGATGGGGACGTCATTGGATGGACGTTTGGCGATACAGCGATTGGTGGGGCTTGGGCGATCAGCTGCGGAACAGTCAAAAGCATATTTGGCATTGGCGAGATTGGATTATTGAATCGCTCAATCAGGATCTGCCGTATGACGAAATGATTCGGCAGATGCTGGCAGCTGACGAACTCTATCCAACTGAACTACCGAAGTTACGCGCTACCGGTTACCTGGCACGGAATTACTTTCTTTGCAATCGTCATCAGTGGATGGATGAAACGGTCGAGCATGTGGGAAAAAGCTTTCTCGGGTTAACACTCAATTGCGCCAAATGCCACGATCACAAATATGATCCGATCAGTCAGGAAAATTATTATCAGATGCGGGCAGTTTTTGAGCCGTATCATGTGCGCGTCGATCAGCTGCCGGGCGAAGTTGATTTAGCAGCGAATGGAATTCCGCGCGCGTTTGACGGGTTGCCTGATGATCCCACCTATCGACTCATTCGGGGGCAAGAGAGTCAGCCGGATAAGGCTCGCGTAATCCGCCCCGGCGTGCCGAGCATGTTTTCGTTTGCTGATTTCGAGGTGCAGCCGGTGACGCTGCCACGACAGGCTTGGCAACCTGGACGACAGCCTTGGGTGATCGAGAATCAACTCGCACTCGCTCGACGACAACAGTCGGCCGCGGCGAGTTCATTATCGGACGCTAAAAAAGCACTCGCCCAAGCTCAAACCATGGTGCAGGAGTCTGGTAACTCATCGAGCCAGCCGCAGGTGTCACAAGAATCTACGGAGCAGAAAAAAGGGGCCCGGGAAACTCGAGAGCAGTTTGAGCGTCTTGATTCGCAGCGATGGAAGCTGTGGGGTGGGGATTGGGTGCATGAGGCTGGTAAGCTCACTCAGCGTCGGGACGGAGCGACACGGGCAGCGCTGCGCTATCTGCCCGAGCTGCCGCGTGACTTTGATTTTTCGGCGAGGTTCACGATCACGGGCGGGAGTCAGTGGCGCAGCGTGGGGCTGTCCTTTGATGCGACTGCGGCGGATCCCACTAACGATGGTACCGCTGAAGATACCGAGCAAACGGTTTACATCAGTGCGAATACGGGTGAACCGAAACTTCAAGCTGCTTTTCGTAAAGGGGGAGCGTGGAGTTATCCTGCGGACGGTAAAGTCGGTCGGGCCATTCCGCTGAACCAGCCACAGACGCTGCGGGTGCAAGCGCAGGACACACTGATCAATGTCTGGTTGAACGGCGAACTGCTGCTGAGGTGGCGCACGCCGCTGGGACGTCGAGCGGGTTTTGTGCAATGGATTACGTTTGATGCCTTGGCCGTGTTTCACGAAGTATCGGTGCGGCCGCTCGATGCGAACACGAAACTCGTGGAGCCTGGCAAAGAAATGCCGACAGTGGTCGAGAGCCCCGCTGAACTGCTGGCGCTGCGAAGTATGGCTGTGCGTGTGGCTGAGGCGCAGCAAGTAGTGGCGGATGCACGAGTGAAAAGTGTGGAACAGCGCGCGGCGGCTATCCAAAAGGTGGATCGCGGTGAAGTGGTTCGTGGTGAGGCGGCTCGTGGTGAATCGAGCAGCGATTCAGCGAAGACCGTGCAACTTGCCGCGCGGGCAGCTGTACGAGCGGAACGAGAGTTGGCATTCGCTCAAGCGCAGCTCGCCCTGGTCGAATGTGAACAGAAAGAGCTGCGAGCGCAAATCGCAGTTGCTCGCGAAACTAAGAGCAAGCCAGTGGCGGTGGAGCAGCAACCGGCGGATAGGGCGAAGGCCGATAAGCTGGCAGCCGAGTTAGCAACGACGGTAAAGGATAAGACGAAAGCCCAAGAAGCGGTCGAGGTGGCTCGCAAGGCGATCGATCAGGAGGGCGAGCAGTTCACGGAATTTACGGGAGCGGCTTGGACGCCCACGCGTTTCTTCAACTCTACCAAAGATGATCCCGAGGTGACGTTCAAGCCTATCAGTACGGGACGACGGACGACGCTGGCGAAGTGGATTACCGATCCGCGAAATCCGCTGACTGCACGCGTTGCCGTCAATCAGATGTGGATGCGACATTTGGGAAATCCACTGGTGTCGACCGTGTTTGACTTTGGCAGAAAAGGGCAGGGGCCCTCGCATCCCGATTTACTCAACTGGCTCGCGTCGGAATTCAGCGCTCAAGGCTGGAGCATGAAGCGACTGCATCGTGAGCTGATTTTATCGTCGACCTATCGACTGACGTCGGATCTGGCGGAGCAGGCGCCGGATCGGGAGAACCGATATTGGACTCGGCGCGTGCCGATTCGGCTGGAGTCACAAACGGTACGGGATCAGCTACTGGCCTGGGGTGGCAATCTTGATTATCGCCAGGGTGGACCGCCGGTCCCGTCTGCGCAGCAGGCGACGTCGCCGCGCCGGAGTTTGTATTTTTTTCATTCCAACAACGAACGAAACCTGTTTCTGACGACCTTTGATGAGGCACTCGTCAAGGATTGTTATCGGCGAGAGCAGAGTATCGTTCCGCAGCAAGCGCTGGCGATGTCCAATAGCCAATTGGTACTTGATACAGCTCAGTCCATTGCGCGGCGCTGGGGCGCGGAGCAATCAACGCGGGCGAAGGAAAAGGATGTCAGCTCGACGACGGATTTATCCCAGTCGGATGACTATCTGGTGACGCGTGCGTTTCGCGAATTGCTCGGGTATGACCCATCGGCGGCCGAGCGGGAGGTTTCGGTGAGGGCACTGGAGACCTGGAGATCTCAGCCGGGCGAAACGGCAGAGACGGCCAGACAGCAGTTTATCTGGGTATTACTTAATCACAGCGACCTGATCACGTTGCGCTAGGTTTGTGCTTGCATGAATGAATCCAGACGACATTTTTTGAGTACTTCCACGAGTGGATTTGCCGGATTGGCACTGTCTGCCCTGTTGCATCGTGATGGCTATGCGGCAGAGAGCCCGGATGGGCGGCCACATTTCACGCCTCGAGTGAAGAGTGTGATTTGGCTGTTCATGAATGGCGGTCTGAGTCACATGGAGAGTTTTGATCCGAAGCCGATGCTGACTCGCTATGCGGGCAAAACGATTGCCGAGACGCCATTTGCGGCGGCGCAGGATCCCAAGAAGCTCGCAATTGAACGGCTCGTCGTACCGGATGCCAATGGAAACCAGCGTAATACGCTGTACCCACTACAGGTTGGCTTTCAGAAGCAGGGACAAAGTGGAATTGAAGTGAGCGATTGGTTTCCCCATCTAGGGCGCCAGGTGGATCAATTGGCCATCGTGCGCTCGATGTGGACTACGGATAGCAATCATGGTGCGCAAACTCAGTTTCATTCAGGACGTCATTCGAACGACGGCGACTTTCCTAATCTAGGTGCCTGGGTTCATTACGGCTTGGGGTCGCTCAATGAGAACTTGCCTCAATTTGTTTCTATTGGTAATCGCGAGTACTGGAATAAACGAGATGGTCATTATTTAGGGCCGGCGCATGATGCAGTTCCGCTGCGAATTGATCCCAACAATCCGCTCGATTATGTGCGCGCTGAGAGGCCGGTAACCGCCAGTGCGAGAAATGTCGGAGCGGACTTGCTGCGGCAGTTGCACCGAATGCGGATGACGCAGCAGCCACAAGACGAAGCCTTGGCCGCTCGTGTGGCCTCTTATGAGTTGGCGTATCGCATGCAGCGATCGGTGCCCGAGGTCGTCGATTTTTCGGACGAAACGGCTTACACCAAGTCGTTGTATGGGATTGATCTACCGCACTGTCGTGATTTTGCCATGCAACTGCTGGCCGCTCGACGGATGGTCGAACGTGGTGTGCGGTTTATTCAGATACAACATGGAGCGGGTGGTGCGGGAGCGTGGGATGCTCATGGTGGTCTGAAAGCGAATCATGAGCGGAATGCCAAGGCGGTCGATCAGCCAACTGCCGCATTGATACAGGATCTCGCTCAGCGCGGATTGCTGGATGAAACGCTGGTGGTGTTCGCCACGGAATTTGGACGCACACCTGGATCGCAAGGATCGGATGGTCGCGATCATCACATCTTTGGTTTCTCGGTTTGGATGGCCGGTGGTAGTGTACGTCGCGGTGTGGTTCATGGAGCCACGGATGAAATTGGTTTTCATGCGGTGGAAAACCGGCATTATGTGACCGACATTCATGCCACCATTCTGCAGCAGCTAGGACTCGACTCTCGTCGCCTCGAACTACCTGGACGTAAGCGATTGGAAATCGATCACGGTCATGTCATTCAGGAAATCCTCTCATGAGTATGAGCTCTATTCCCACGATCGATGATGTACGCCGGGCTGAACCGATCATTCGCGAACATCTTTCGGAGATACCGCTGATCCGCTCACAAGCGCTGGAGCAGTTGTTTCAGTTGCCATCCCATCGTCGGGTGTGGCTGAAGGATTACGGCTGGACGCCTTCGGGCTCATTTAAACTGCTGGGCGGTTTGAACTGGATGGCCAATCATTTGCCAGAAATCGGCACTCGACCTGTCGTCGCTCATTCCTCTGGCAATTTTGCCTCTGGAATCGCGTTTGCGGGGATGCGGTATCAGCGACGAGTGATCGTCGTGATGCCCGAGACGGCACCCCGAGTGAAGTTTGAGCTGACGCGATCATTTGGCGCCGACATTCGCACGTATGACATCAGCCGTGATCATCTCACGGGTGATCGTGATCGCATTACACGTGAGATCGTCGATGGTGAGCGGGGCGTGCAGGCCTCACCCTACGATGATCCGCATGTGATTGCGGGCAACGGGGTGGGCGGGTTGGAAGTGGTGCAGGAGCTGCGGCGACAGAGGCGTGGTTTGTCGCATTTCTTTTGTCCGGTGAGTGGTGGTGGACTGATGGCTGGACAGGCACTGGCGATCGCGGATGGTTTTCCCAACGCGCGGATTATGGGAGTCGAACCCGCGGAAGCAGATGATTTTCGGCGGTCTTTGCAGGCGGACCAGCGCGTTCGGCTGGATAAGCCGACCAGCATTTGCGATGGGCTGTTGTCGTACGATGTAGGTCAGTACAACTGGCCGATTCTGCGGCAACTGGTTGCCGAATCGCTAGCTATTCCCGACACGGCCACGCGCGCTGCGATGCGCTGGCTGTATCAGCGACATGGACTACGAGTGGAGCCGTCTGGTGCCATCGCGGTGGCAGCGGCGTGCGAGTCTAAAGAAAAGCTCGCTGGAGACGGCGATATTGTGATTGTCGTGAGTGGTCGCAACGTCGATGAATCGTCGTTTCAGAAATGGATTGCGGTCGATGCCGACTGAGCCCAAGAGGGCGGATTAAGCGGCGGACGGAGCCGTTTCACGAAGGAAGTGATCGAATCAGGAGCTCACCGACTGTGCTTTTCCAATTGCCATTTGCACTTGTTGGTCGACCATCGTGCGGTATCGTCCGTCGAGTGCCATGAGCTGCGAGTGAGTGCCAGTTTGGCTGACGCGACCGTTCTCGATGACGACGATGAGGTCGGCGGCGGCGATCGTGCTGAGTCGATGTGCGATGACAAAGCAGGTACGACCTTGCATCAACTGGGACAGACTTTGCTGAATCAATTGTTCCGCCTCAGTATCCAGGTTGCTCGTCGCTTCATCAAGAATCAGCAGTTTGGGATCGGCGAGGATCGCGCGGGCGAGTGCTAATCGTTGACGCTGGCCACCACTGAGCTTTACTCCGCGTTCACCAATTACGGTTTGCAAGCCTAGTGGCATGCGAGCGATGAATTCGGTGGCATTGGCGGCGGCAGCGGCACGAGCAATATCGTCGTTCGTTGCATCACGACGCGCATAGGCAATATTCTCAGCAATCGTGCCATCGAACAAGAAAACATCTTGCTCAACCACACCGAGTAAAGAGCGGAAGGATTCGACATCGTACTTGCGCAGATCGATACCATCGAGCAGCACTTGGCCGGCGGTGGGATCATAGAAGCGAGCGACGAGGTTGCTGAGAGTGGTTTTGCCGGCACCACTGGGGCCCACCAGCGCGACAGTTTGTCCCGCTGCCACCTCCAAACTGACGTCTTCGAGTGCCGCATGCTCGGTGCCTGGATAAGCAAACGAAACATGCTCGAACGAGATTCGCCCAGCAATGGTTTCACGGTTGACCTTTAGTAGATCGGGAGTGATCGGCATTTCACGCGGTTCGGCCAGCAAGTCCAGCACTCGATCTAGTCCGCTCAAGCTGTTTTGAAAAGCTGTGGCGCTTTGGGCCAGGGTACCGAGTGGTTCGAGCAGCATGGCGAGGTAGACCAGGAACATCATCAAGTCGCCGACAGTGAGTTGCCCTTCGAGTACTTGCCATCCGCCGTAAAAAAGAAGAACCGCACTGGCGATAGGAATGAGTGTCTCCCAAAAAATCTCTACCACTCGCATCCACCACCAAGCATAAAACTCCTGTCGGGCCATCAAGTGGTTGTCTCGCATGAAGCGATTGGATTCACGCTGTTGCCGACTGAAAGCTCGCACGATGCGCATGCCGGCAAAGGTCTCCGTCGCGCCGGCATCGATGCGTTCGCGCACCTTACGAATGGCACGGAACTGCGGGCGGATGCGATTAATCCAGGCTTGATGAGTGAAGAATACGGCGGGGATAAACACCAGTGCGCCGGACAATAGACGCCAGTCGACCCAGCCGAGGATGGCGAGGCTACCGATCAATTGAATCAGGGCTCGCCAGGGATTGAAAAGCATTCCGAAAACGAGTTCGCCGACGCTACCGCCGTCTTCGCGCAGAATGGAGGCGACACCGCCCGACCGGATTTCATAGATGCGATGGAGCGGCAGACGAACGGCATGCTCGAACACCTGTCGTCGCACGGACAATTGAATTCGTTTGGCGATTACCGTGGCGTACCAACGTCCCCAGAGATGGATCATGCTCCGCACGGAAACCATCGCTGCCACGGCCATGACCGTGGCGAGCAGCAACACTTTGGGATCTGCTAAATCTGGCAGTCGATCCAGGATGCTCGAGGGTAACGGGCGACCGGTGAGGCCATAGTCCACGACGAACTTGGTCGCCGCCGGTGGGAGCAATCCCAGCAGCGTAGCGAGGGTTAGCGAAATCAAAATTAGAATGATCGGGGTGCGAAACGGTCGCAACAGTTGGAAGAATTGCCAAACAAGCCGGGACGACGTGCGAACTCGATCCTTGGGATCGCGACTGTCAGCGGATCCATGGACGCTGCCGTTGGGCAGTTCCTGACGGAGGACTTGCTCGCGGTAAACCTTAAACTGCTGGCGACTGTTACCGCGTTCGGCTGCGGCGGGTGCAGATGGAGCACTATTCGATGGGACAGGGGCAGCTGCAGGCCCGGAGGAAAATTTTCGCATTCCCCTAGGATAACTGGCAAACGGCCATTTGTGTCAGTGGGGGGAATCATTCGGGCTGACACGATGGAAGCAAGCCAGGGGCGAGCTGGTGGCGAGCTGGGGTTAGTCGAATGGCCGCTCCGATCTGCTTCGCGATCGTTTTGTGCGTTGACGCCGCGCTATCCGGCACCAGCCTACCAGAGCAATCAGCAGGCACCAGACGAACATCGATGAGGGTTCAGGAGTCGCTTCTGCGGACATGCTCGGTTCGCTGATCCAGAAATTCCAGGTCACGTCATTCATGGCGGATTCAAGTCCTAATACAATCCGCTCGATTCGCTCCGGAAAGGCAACAAAACCGAGGAATGCTAGTCCTCCTGGGCCACTTCCTGATACGCCCGGAGCCGTCAGATAGTCGAAGCTCGTGATGTCTTTACCCCACACCTCCATAAAGGCGACAAACGGACCCGGCTCACGCGCACTCACCTCCACTCCAAACCGACTCACCGTGCCATCGAGGAAGTCGAGCACGATCAGAGTTTTTCCAAAGGAGCTGATCAGGGACTGAGCGGGGTAAAAATCATTTACGAAGCCGCGTCGACCAGCGGTGCCAAGCTGAAACGCCGCGTCACCGCCACCCGTCATGCGGAAGCGGAATCCCAGGGGTGTGATGCCACGGGCCGGGTCGGGAATCATCGCTCCCTCAAAGACATCCTCGGGCGATAAGCTCCAGAACCAACTTTCGCGCATCGTCGGTCCCAAATCCGCCCGATTACTCACCTGAATTACCGCCGCCGCCAAGCGACGGGTGAGTACACCCGGGATGAGACCGACACTAAGAACGAGAGCTAGTAACCACCAACACCAGGGCGATGCACTCGGCAGGAGACCGCTCCGGTGGTCATGTTGTTTACCTGAAATCAACCAACGATTGAACTGCAAGATCTTCATCGCGACCTCCTGGTACGTAAGTCGCTGGGTGAGTGATCACCAAGCGATTCCAATGCCCCGGTCGCCCCACTGGGAAGTTCACCGCAGATCACCACAGACGAGTGTGTGCGATTGCCTCCTAAGATTTATTCGTTGTTGGCGCTGGAATATTTAGCTGCTGGTGGAAATTTATGGCAGAAAGAATCCACCGATGTTTCTGCACGACAGATAGCAGAGAGGGGCAGGGGAGAGCGGATTACTTCGCACCGTCACCCGAGAATTCGATGGGATGGCGCGTTTCCCAGTCGAGTGCTTGTTGTCGACGGGTTTCGATGGCGGCACGTACGGTTTTGTTCTTGGCAGCGACAAAGATGGCGTCCGCAGTGGCGCGATGCTTCAGCTCCACGCCTGTAGCGGTCGTGTTCCAGGTCACTTCGTGAATGCCGTCCGCGTCCACTCGAAACACCTCCACGGGCTCCCGCAGCCAGTGCGGCAACGGATACAAATGTGTAAACTCGCGCGGTTCTCCAAAACGAAACGTGTTGTCATTCGGGTCGGGAATATAGGCTAAATCATTCGCGAACAGCACGGCACAATCCGGGGCCACAATGGTTGCGAAATCCCAGTCTAGCCGGTGCTGGTCCGTTCGAGTGCGCTCGAAATGATCAGCGGCACCAGCGAGATAATAGGGAGCCAGCATCTTGATCTCGCGACCAATACGCATGATCGGGTCCCACGTGTCCGGGAACTGCTGGAGTGACTTGAGACTTAAATTGAACCAATACAGCGAAGTGATTCGAGTGGAGAGGGCGTGCTGGGCTTGTGCTCGCAGTTCGGCGGGGGTCGGCGATCGCCGTCGGCGATTACTCAGAAAACCACCACCCCAGCCATGATGAGGTCCTTGGGACCAATAGGCGACAGGCAGCGGTCGGTTGATTTCGCGCAGCGAACGACACATATCACCGATGGTTTCTAGCGGTGCTCCCCAACTGATCCGTTTACCATCCCAGCGGTCGTAGTCGCGCCACGAGTCTGCTGCGGGTGCGACAACTCGATAGGCATCGTAGTGGGGGAAGTCCGATAACCCTGCATAGTAACGCCAAACACGCTCTTCGGAATGCGTCACACTGGTCGCCAAGCGGCTGCTGCGGTAGGGCAAAAACTTATCGAAGACTTCTTGCGGCGGCACCGGACGACCACCGCCATACTGCGGCTCCCCTAAGAACTCCACAGCATGAATTCGGCTCAGCCATTGGTCCGTATCCCATTCCTCCAGCGGCCATAAACGATTGCAGAGTTTGAATGGATATTTACCGTAGAGCTGTTCATTGTCCGTATAGCCAGGCACCCCTTGAATTTGACCAAAGTTCACGTGCAGATGAGAGAGCAGCCGAAGATACGGTTCCTCACGCAAGTGATCGGCGATCCAGCCGCCACCAATATCGAAGCTCTCCCGCTTCACTCGTAAATGTTCCCACAGCGAACCAGCCGATGTTTGTAATTCCACCGCCACATAGGTGAGTGGTAGCGGCTGAGGGAATGTCAGCCGCACCCAGCCGCGATCGTGCGCGGGGATCGGGACGTTCACGGATTGGGGTGGCTGAGCGTACAGCGTTTGCCAGCTCTTGCCCTCCCGAGGCAGCCACACACGCACCGCCTGAATCGTGAGCGGTTGGGCGTCCTGATTCACGACGTGCACAATCATTTCGCGTGGTTGCGGATGAGCGTCTGGGTCGAGAAACGTGACGGCGGCGATCCAGCGCTGCGGGGCTGCGAGCTCAAGGCGAGTGGCGGGCAATCCCTCGCCGATTACTTCCACGACCTGCCCCACTCCCCACCGTGATGTTTTGCCATTCCAGGTCCAAACCGTAAGTGATTCGGGTTCGCCACGAACGGCGGTATCCAGATCATGCCAAGCCCATTCACCGGCGGCGAGCAATTGCTGGGGCGATCGACCGGCAAACGTTTGCGGCCAGGCTGCACCCTGAACAAACAGTTGCACCTTAGCGGCTAAGTCGGGATCCCGTGGTCGACGATAACGCATCGATTCGGCAATTACATGGGGCGTGACGGTGATGCCACGTAGATCTGCGGCCGAAACGACAGTGGTCAGCAGACTAAGACTCTGACCGCTCTGGAAAAGCATGACCACAAGCAGCACCAAGGATTGCCGCAGGGCCGGAAGAAGGCGTGCTGAGAGAGACGGTGGAGTCATCGATTGGGGCTCCAGTGAGGAACATCATTTTTTCCAAATCTGTACCACTACGTCATTCTTTTGTGTGGGGCCTGGCGTGCTGCGACCTTCCTGAACGTAGCGCTCTAGCAATTTAGTAAGTCGCGCGACAATCTCTGGGTGTTCGGCCTGAAGATTCTGTTGTTCGCCGGGATCGGTGGCGAGGTCGTAGAGCTGCACGAGAGGTTGATTTTGAGCGGCCTTCGATCCGGGTTTCGGGTCGCTCCAGCCCCCCGAATCACCGGTGAGCAGAAGCTTCCAGTTTTTCTGTCGTATAGCAAATGAACCGTTGACGGAGTGATGCACAATGGCCTCGCGAGCGACTACTGATGAGGCTGCTTTGGCCGGTCCCGTGATCGGCGTTATCTGCCAAGCGTCGAGCATGCTGGAGCTATCTTCGCCGGCATTCGCGGGTAATTCTGTGCCGACGATTTGAGCAAAAGTCGCCATTAAGTCGACTAAGCAAATCACTCGATCGCTGCGGCTACCGGCTGAAATTTTTCCTGGCCAACGAGCGAAAAACGGGACGTGATGTCCGCCTTCATAGAGGTCGGCTTTGTGACCTCGAAAGTGATAGTTAGGATTATGACCGTGTTTGCGGAGAGCCGCGAAGTCCGCTTCGGGAGAGCATCCATTGTCGCTGGTGACGATGACGAGTGTTTGCTGGTCGACGTTGTGTTCGGCGAGTGAGGCGAGCACGGCGCCGATGGCCGCATCGGTTTGCATGACGAAATCAGCATAGGGATTGATGCCGCTGCGTCCCTGCCATTCGGCCGTAGCTGCGATCGGCGTATGAGGTGCTGCCAGTGGCAGGTAGAGGAAGAACGGTTTTCCTTGTTTCGCCGCGGGGGCATGTCGAGCGATAAAGCTGCAAGCTTCCCGCGTCAGGCTCGGCAAGACATCGTGCGCCTCGAAATCCTCTGCCGCCGGCCCTCGACGAGTGTCATGCTTGGGTTTGCCGAGCATCATCGGAAAGGCTTTGTTGACTGTCGGGATCGCCGCCACTTTGTTTTGTCGGATGAAGGTATAAGGGACCATGTCGAGCGAGGCGCTGATGCCAAAGTATTCATCAAAGCCTGCGGTGAGCGGACCACGTGAAATCGGCTTCTCAAAATCCACTCGCCAGCCATCCATTCCCAGTTCAATTCCATCGCCAAAAGCGGGTGCACGTTCTTTCAGCGCCCACTCCATTCCCAAATGCCACTTGCCAAAACAGCCCGTGGTGTAGCCCTGCTGCTTGAGGAGCGAAGCGATGGTGAGGCGATCGGGGGCGATCAAGGGCGGGCTCATCCCGCCTTGCACTCCACGCTGTAACCTGGAGCGCCAGCTGTAGCGGCCGGTCAGCAGGCCATAGCGAGTGGGAGTGCAGACTCCTGAGGGCGAATGGGCGTCGGTCATCATGACACCATCCGCTGCTAAGCGATCCAGATTGGGAGTGGCAATTTTGCCGGCAGGATTCAGGCAACGAACATCGCCATAGCCCAGGTCATCACAGAGGATGACCACGATGTTAGGGGACTGCTGCGATCGCGTCGCCACAGACTCGGCTCCGCAGACGCTCAGCAAGGTAGCCAACAGAGTGAGAATCATGAGGGTGAGTGAGGCCATGCGGCCTGCAGAACTTGAGCTGTCGCGGAGGACTTATTGAGCACGTAGAAATGCACCCCGGGTACGCCGCGCTGAAGCAAATCGCTGAGCTGTTTCGTGGCAAATTCAACTCCGCATTGAAATTGCCAATCAGCATCTTCATGTTGCGACAGAGCGGAAACGAAGTTGGCAGGGAGGCGCGCTTTACAGAGCGAGGCGATGCGCTGCACTTGAGCCAAGTTGGTGACGGGTAAGAGGCCGGGCACAATCGGTACTCGAATGCCCGCCTGTTCACAGCGATCGCGGAAACGGAAGAAGTCTGCGTTATCGTAGAAGAGTTGTGTGACGATGATATGGGCACCGGCGTCTACCTTACGGCGCAGGTTTTCTAAATCGACTTCCGCGCTGGGCGCCTCTTGATGCACTTCGGGATAACCAGCCACGGCGATCCCAAATTCAGGAAATTCGGCGCGAATGAGTGACACGAGTTCATTCGCGTAACGGAGCCCACCGTCGACAGCTTGAAATTCCGTTTGACCACGTGGCGGATCACCACGGAGGGCGACGATGTAATCGACGGCGGCGGTTTGAGCAGCCGTCAGGTAATCACGCAGTTGATCTACGGTGGTGCCCACACAGGTTAGGTGAGAAGCGACCGACACGTTAAATCGTCGCTTGACTTGGGCGACGATTTCGAGCGTTTTGTCGCGCGTGGAACCACCCGCGCCGTAGGTGCAGGTGAAGTAATCCGGGCGAAATTCACTCAGCTTTTCTACGTGGTCCCACAGTGCCACTTCCAGTTCAGCAGTCTTGGGAGGAAACAATTCGAACGATAGTCCGACACGACCCGTGTGATAAACCGACGAAAGTGGCATGGGCTGACTTCAACTACTTCTTCATGAATACGAATTCCATAGATTCCGGCGTGCGTTGATTATAGCGTGCATCGAACTCCGCGTCAGACATCACGAGCAGCATGATGCCTTCGACCAAACCAAGAATACCACCGACACCGACGCAGCAGGTCGCTATGCAGATAATGCCAGCGGTTGTCGATCCCAAGTAAAAATGATGGATGCCCAGTCCACCCAGTAAGATGCCAAGCACTCCCGCCACGACTTTGTTTTTTCCACGTCCGGTCGTCATTGATCACTCCTTGGCAAGATACAAGCAAAACGTTTGCGAGCTGAGGCGGAGCGTTGGAGAAGACCAACTCTTCGATATCCGCAGTTCGAACTGGCCCAAAGTATCCGGTTTTGGCCGGACTGGGTCAAGCGTTTTAGCCGTGTTTTAAGGCTGGCAGCTCGGCCTAGCGTTCCGCGACGACCTTGGCCCGCTGATCCTCTGGGCCGTCAATTTTGCGGAGCGTAACGGGGCCTGTGAGTCGAGCAACGAGGCGATAGAAGTCGGCTGGGCTACCCACGCGTTGATCGGCCACATGGCTGATCCAGTCACCGGGGCGCAGGCCAGCCTTCCAGGCTGGCGAATCTGTCTCCACGGACACGATGGCGATCGCCAGCGCTTCCTGGTTCGTCGAAACTCGACTGGCAAATTGAGCCGTGGCGGTGACATGGTCGAGTGACAGTCCGCGCCAGGGTGGGTCGGTCGCTTGTCCGTACGGGCCCGGGGGACCCTCGATATACTTCTTGGCCAACTGGACCGTGATGGGTAAGGTCACGGTTTGTTTGCCGCGTGTGCGTTCGACGGACAACACGACCTGGGCGTCGGCGGGTAATTTACTTAGTTCACGAATCATGTCCGCTGGTTCGGCCACGGTCACACCGGCAACTTCTTTCACGATGTCGTCGAGTTTCAGGTCGCTACGAGCGGCGGGAGTCCCCGGAACGATTTGTGCAACGCGAACTCCGCTGCGTCCCTCTTGTCGCTGCGCGAGCAGGAGGCTTTCGGGAGCTAAGCCGAGGAAGCCATAGTCGACTTTACGACCGGCTTTGAGTGCTTCCAGCGCGCGCTGAAATAGTTCGTCGACGGGAATCGCGAAACCGGCGGCACTGTCCTCGCCCTCCAGCGGTGCCAAGCTGGTGGTCAGACCGATCATTTCACCGCGCAGGTTGAGTAGAGCGCCACCGCTGTAGCCGAGATGCAGACGGCAGTCCGTTTGAATCAACGTCCCGTATTGATGCAGCGTCTCACCCGCGACTCGCCGGCCTCCCACTACTCGACCCAGACCGCCGGCCGCTGGGACCTCATCGGCCCCACCCACACCCGGTTCCCCGCCCTCCCGTTCACCAGCCGCCTCGCGGGTGGCACGTGGTGCCTTGCGCGATAAATTGGCGATGATTCCCCAGGAGGCGCTGGGCTGACCATCGCGCGCGATGGCGTGCGGGTTTCCCAAGGCGACAACGATTTGACCTCGCCGGACCGCTTGACCGTTCCCCATTTTGATCGGTGACAAACCTTGAGCGTTGATCTTTAACACGGCCAAGTCGAGCCAGGGGTCGGCCGCTTTAACCTCCGCTAGATAGGGCTTTCGTTGGACCCAGACCCAGACTCGATTGAGTTGGGGTTCGCCGATGACGTGATAGTTCGTGATGATAAGTCCGTCGCGATCGATGATGACTCCCGTGCCATACTCGTGCGGAACAAAATCGGGATCATCCGGCGTGCGTTCTCCCAGCAGTCGGCCATTTGGGTCGTCGTTATCACTGGTGGCTCGCCCGACCGCTCGCCCGCGCCGTTGTCGGGCAATCGCGACGACCGATTTATCGGCGGCCGCAATGGTCTCGACGAGCGACTGTTCGAGTGCTGCGAGTAGCGCATGGCCTGCTGGTGCTGCTGGCTCGGGTGCTGCTGGCTCGGGAACTGCTGCAACCGGCTTAGCCGCTGGTGAGTTGGGCGGTTCTTGAGCTACTGCTGGGCTGACAACAGGAGCGCGAAGATGATGGTTTCCGGTCAGTAGCAAGCTGGGAAGCCCGGCGAGCGGCGGGGCGAGGAGCAGCAGCTCGAGTGGTACGGCGACGACGACCACAGCACAGGCGGTGATCAGAGTTCGGGTCCAGCCTGAAACGGACGGGTAACCGATGGAATAGGGCTGGGACGGCATGGCGCGATCCTCGTAGTGCAATCCTCTTAAGTGCAATCCTCTGTGGAGCTGCTGGACGACTGCGTCCAGCAGCCTCTGGCACCCGGAATTTAAGTTGGGCGACCGGTTATTCTTCGGCTTCGTCACCGTCGTCGTCATCACCACCTTTTTCAGGTTCGACGGCGACGGCATTGGCGGCACCGAGTTCCAGGATTTTCCGGCGAATCTCCTCGGCGACCTTGGGGTTTTCCAGCAAATAGGCGCGGGCTTTTTCTTTGCCTTGACCGAGATAGACTTCGCCGTACTTGAACCAAGCGCCACTGCGATTGACCACTTTTTGAATGGTGCCTAAATCGAGCAGGTCGCCTTCGTAGCTGATGCCATTGGTATGCATCATGTCGAACTCAGCGATTCGGAACGGAGGTGCAACTTTGTTTTTGACAACTTTGCAGCGTACGCGCTGTCCCACCACATCTTCGCCATCTTTGAGTTGTCCGATGCGGCGGACGTCGATCCGGCAGGAGCTGTAGAACTTTAAGGCGCGGCCACCTGGTGTCGTTTCGGGGCTGCCGAACATCACGCCGATCTTTTCTCGAATCTGGTTGATGAACACGACAGCCGTTTTGCTTTTGCTGATGGCACCGGTGAGTTTGCGGAGCGATTGACTCATGAGTCGGGCTTGCAAACCGACGTGAGTATCACCGATTTCTCCTTCGAGTTCCTGTTTGGGAACGAGAGCGGCGACGGAGTCGACGACGATGACGTCGACGGCATTGGACTTCACGAGCATTTCGGTGATCTGCATCGCTTCTTCGCCGTGGTTGGGCTGACTGACGAGCAGGGTATCGAGTTGGACGCCGAGTTTTTTGGCCCAACTGGGATCGAACGCATGTTCGGCGTCAATAAACGCCGCCACGCCACCGTCCCGCTGTGCTTCGGCAATAATATGCAAGGCCAGCGTCGTTTTACCGCTCGATTCCGGCCCAAACACTTCGATGATGCGACCGCGAGGAATACCTTGGCCGCCGAGGGCGATGTCCATGGAGAGGCTGCCGGTATTAATGCCTTGCACTTGCAGGGTAGCATCGGCCCCGAGCGGCATGATGGCGCCTTCGCCGAACTGTTTTTCGATTTGCTGCAAAGCGGTGCGTAGCTGCGTATTTTGCTGCAAGACAGAGATCTTAGCTTCTTTACTGTCGCGCCCATCCTTGCCTCGTCCCTCACCCGCCGCGGTCTTTTCTTTCTTGGCCATACTCCGTTTTCCTCATTCTGTTCGATTGTGCACAATGCTGAACGCTTGGATACCCTATCGGACGGCCATGAGATAGGCAAGAGCCAGGCGCGGATCAAGCGGAATTTTCTGGCGAGTTGAGGTCGGTATCGCCGGGCAGCGCGAGGAGGCAGATGCGATGCTGATTGGCCAGTCGCACGCACTCTTCGCGATCAATCCAGATGGTTTTGTGAGCTTCGACGGCGAGCAGTTTGCCACCGGACTCGATGAGTGACGTGAGCGTGCCGAGACCGATCGTGGGCACATCGAACCGCATGTCTTGCTGCGGCTTGGCTACCTTCACGACCGAAAAGCCCCCCGCTTGGCACAATGTTCCCGCGCGTCGAATGCACTGATCGGTACCCTCGATCGCCTCCACCGCCAACACCGCTCGGCCTTTCACGGCGACACTTTGTCCGACGTCGAGTCGTCCCATTTCTTTGGCGAGGCGCCAGCCGAACTGGATGTCTTGTTGTTGGGCGGGGGTGGGGGCCGGACCGGCCAGATGTCCAAGTTTCACAAGCAGCTCCGGAGCGTAATCGGTAGCGGGTGCAAATTGCACTCCACCGGCAGCAAACGACTGGATGATGGCGGACAGGAGTGTGTCGTCGCGGCGATCCTGTCGGCGAGTGATGTAGTGGGGAAAAAAAGTACATAGGCCGACCCAGTCGGGGATGATATGAACCCAGGCACGGCGGTCGAACAGGCGGACTTTGTGGATCTTCCCCGCCATGGTTGCGCGCTGGACCTGATGACGGCGGTAATACCGGATCGCGGTTCCGATGCGTGCTAGTCCGATTTCCCGATAGTCGGTGACCCGCGCGCGGAGTGCGTTCGCATCGGCATGGTGTTTGACTCCCAGGCAATAAACGGAGTGTCCCTGAGCTTGTAAGGCTTCGGCGACGATGATCGGGAAACGTCCCCAGCCGGCCAGCAGTCCGATGCGACTGGGGGCTGGCGCGCCAGGCGGTGCTGTTGGACACGGGAGGGCTGCGGGAGCGATTTCAGGTGACATCGGACGGCGACTGTTCCAGCGACTCATCAAGTGACGGATCCGCTGTTTCGCCCATGAGCAATTCCAGCATGCGCTGGACGGTCTTGAGCTGTTTGCGCATTTCGGGGAGTCGACCGCGGGCCATCATCATTTTGATTTCGTCTCGTTCCGCGATGGCGGGAGAGCCGAGGAATTTTCCGGCGGCGGCGATGTCGCTGGCGACGCCCGATTGCGCGCCCACCATGACTCCATCCCCGATTGCGATATGGTCGCGAACCCCCACTTGACCGGCCAGTACGACGTAATCACCGGTGGTGCAGCTGCCTGCAATTCCCACTTGTGAGCAGATCAGATTGTGGCGTCCGATGCGGCAGTTGTGCGCGATCTGCACTTGGTTATCAATCTTGGTGCCATCGCCCACGGTTGTGGGTCCATACGTACCGCGATCGATCGTGGTACAAGCGCCGATTTCCACATCGCAGCCCAGGATGACGTAGCCCAATTGGGCCGAGAGGCGATGCTGTCCGTGGGCGGTTTCGTAGCCGAAGCCGTACGCTCCGAGCACGGCACCGGCATGAATCAGGCAGCGATCTCCCACGATTGTGTTTTCATACAGTACCGCATTGGGGAATAGGACCGAGTCCGCCCCGATGCGGCAGCCGGCCATCAGGCGGACACCGGGGTGTACGATGCAGCGCGCGCCCAGTTCCACATCGTCGCCGATCGACGCTCCGGGATAGATCACCACATCGGGGCCGAGGCGAGCGGTCGGACTGACGGCCGCAGCGGCGCTGACGCCCGCCTGCTGGTCCTGCCTGGGGGGGCGAAAGTGACTCACAATTTGAGCAAAAGCGCGGTGGACATCGCGCACCATGATCGTTGGTAGCGAACTGGGGGGAAAACCTTCGCAAACCACGGCGGCCGCTGCCGGACAAGTTGCCAGTCGTTCGGCATATTTCGGGCGGTCGGCGAGCGTGATTTCACCGGCGCGTGCGTCGCGAATGGTGGCTGCTCCGGTGATGACCAGCGTGGCCTCACCGGACAGTCGCCCACTCACTAAATTCGCCAGTTCCCCTAACGTGACGACCATGAGACGGAATCCTTTCCGCAACCCCTCAGCTCACTCCACCCGTAGCTCCACCGTAGCTCCCACGACCCCGCCCCCGAGCTCCACGACCCGAACTCCACGACCCAAACTCCGCCTCGCAGGCGGACATATCCTAATCTTGGCCGGCTGTTTTTCACAAGATCGATTGCCCCTGCGCCAGTCGGAATAGCCGTCAAAATAGCTATTTATCGGGCCGCATTGGGGAAGCGACTGGGACCTTCCGATGGACAAAACGTCCGTGGGATAGCACGGCACGATTTTTGCACGGAGTGGAAGTAATGATGAAGCGTTATGTCGTCGCGATCCTGTCTCTGTCGGCCACCTTGCTACCCGGGGCAAACTCCTGGGCCGAGGGAGCTCGTTCCGGTCCTGTGATCGCGCGGGGGGAAGAGCGAGAAGCGATCAAGTCCTTGGATATCACGGAGCGTCCGGACCGCTTGGGGCATTTTTACGGCAACACGGTGCGACGTCGGACCGAACGCGCCGCCGAACCTGCTCGTCGTAGCAGCAGTCGGCCCCGTTAAACTTTTGTAATTCGTTCGTGCGGTTGCGACTGCCGTCGAATATAACGGTAGTCACTATGAGCACCGAAATCGAAACCACGGCGTCGCCTCACGATCACACAGCACTCCTCGATTTACTTCTCATCGAGGATGATCAAGCGCTGGGCAAAGCCATTCATCGTGGTTTAGTCGATGATAAGCATAACTGTCTGTGGGTGCGCAATGGTCAGGAAGGGTTGGCCGAGGCGACTGCTCATCCGTACGACGCAATCATTCTCGATCTCATGCTGCCTGACCTCAACGGACTAGACTTCCTGCGTCAGTTTCGGGCGCGGGGCCAGCGTACGCCCGTGATCGTGCTCACTGCTCGCGGATCGGTGGAGGATCGCGTGGCGGGTTTAAATGCAGGTGCGGACGACTATCTGGTGAAGCCGTTCGCTTTTGCCGAACTTACCGCTCGCCTGAACGCCGTCTGCCGTCGCAGCAGTCATCGGCCCTCCACCATCGTAGTGGCCGGACCCATCAAGCTGGATCTGACGAATCGTCGAGTGACGCGCGATGACGTGGAGATCGAGCTGACGCCCACCGAATTTAGTTTGCTGGAGTTTTTGATGCGTCATGCGGGGCAAGTGGTAACGCGTAAGATGCTCTGCGAACATCTCTGGGAAGCTGACTGGGAGGGGGTCACCAACGTAATCGAGGTGCATATCAATCGCTTGCGTGGTAAAGTGGATCGCACGTTCCCTGAGGCGCTCATTCACACGGTTCGAGGGCGTGGTTATGTCCTCCGCATCAACTAGAGGACCACTTGGATTTCTGCGGTCCTTTCGCAATCGAGTTTTGCTGCTGATTCTTGCCACGGTCCTCATCAGCACTCTGCTGGTGTCGTTAGCGCTGCGATTTGGTATCCGATTCGCCCTCATCCAGGAAATCGATCGCATTCTGTTGAGCGATCTGCGCGAATTGGCGCTGGCGTTTCCGGGATCAAAGTATCCGGAATCCCACGACTTCGAGGAAAGCCTCCGGATCAAACAGGATGCGCATGACTTGAAGGACTGGTATGTCCGGATCATCGATTCCCAGGATCGTGAGTTGTGGAGTAGTCCGGGAGCGCCGCCCAAGTTGCCGCTGGGCAATGATCCTGTATTCGGAATGCCCTTCACCAACTTGAACAGTTTTCGAGTGGCACAGACCCTGGTGGAGTCTCCTGTGAACTCGGAAAGCTATATTATCCGGATTGGTTCGCCGATGTCCCCCATCGATGCCCGCTTGCGACTCATCGATGGCCAAGTCACGATCTTGGCGCTGATTATCTGTGGGTTGGCTCCGCCCCTTAGCTTCTTCGTAGCCAATCAATTCACACGACCTCTTTCCGAACTGACCAGCTTGGCAGACCGCCTTCGACCAGAGCGATTGGATGAGCGGTTGCCGATCTACCATAACAATGAAGAACTTGATCAATTCGCCAAGACGGTCAATCATTTGCTGGATCGCATCAAGAAATACCTGGATCAAAATCGCGATTTCCTGATGAATGCGGCTCATGAGCTGCGCACTCCGTTAGCGGCGATTCGCAGCAACGTGGAACTAGCCAGCAATCGCTGCGACGAGGATCCCGAAATGCGCGAAACGCTGCTCGACCTGCTTGATCAATGCGATACGCTGCACGTGCTGGTCAATCAGTTGCTGCTGTTATCGGAGTCTGAAGCAACTCGCCTCCAAACATTGGTTAGTCCGATCTCTCTGAGTGACTTGGTACGTAAGTCGATTGATATTTTTGAACCGGTCGCGGAAGAACGTGGCTTGCGATTATCCAGTACGATTCGCGAGGATCTGTTTGTGACTGGCAATCGACACCATTTAAGACAGGTCCTGAATAATCTGCTCGATAACGCCATCAAATACACGCCGGCGGGTGGAGTGATACGAGTGGATCTGGATTGTGGAGGCACGCCGCTGCAGGCTCGTCTAGACGTGGCCGATACGGGCATCGGAATCAGCGCTACCGATGTCACGCATGTATTCGAACGGTTTTTTCGGGCCGACCGCTCGCGACAACGTGACGTCAGCACCCGTGGAACGGGGTTGGGATTGAGCATCTGTCGGGCCATCGTGGAGGCCCACGACGGCCGCATCGAACTCGCCAGTCAACCGGGGAAAGGTACCGTCGTGACCATTAACCTACCGCTGGTGACTCCCGTGGTCGTCGAGCCAGCGGTTGTGTCGGCGGCATCGCCAGCCTTGTCAGCTCCTACAATGACCTCCGAGCATCAGGCTGGCTAAATGCTCCTCGCTGTAGCGAAGGGAACAAGGACCAAAAGAATTCTGTGCTGTTCCAGCACGACCGTGCGACGGACTTCCAGTCCGTCGACGATGTTGAAAAAAGGACCAAAAAATCCGAGTTGTCCGGCACAACCGTGCGATGGACTTCCAGTCCGTCGACGATGCTGAAAAAAGGACCAAAAAATCCGAGTTGTCCGGCACAACCGGGCGATGGACTTCCAGTCCGTCGACGATGCTGAAAAAAAGACGAAAAGAATTCCGTGTGCGTCCAGCACGACCCGAGTGTCTGTCCCCTACAGCTCGATGTCGCTCGGTAAATCCGGCAGTTCCGCTTGGATCTTGTGGCGCTTAAGAATCAGCTTGGCGAGTGCCTCACGAGCTTGCGACTCGCCGTGAGTCAATACGACTCGGGGGCGAGTGGGCGCGACCGCTCCGAACCATTTCAGTAAATCGCTCTGTCCTGCATGGCCACTCAGGCCACCGATCGTATGCACAGCGGCTCGGACCGGAATACGCTCACCAAAAATGGTCACCCACGGACGACGATCGACGAGTTGTCGTCCCAATGATCCCTGGGACTGATAGCCCACGATCAGGACGTGAGTTTGGGGAGCATGCAAGTTATGTCGCAAGTGATGCAGGATGCGACCACCGTTACACATTCCCGCTCCGGCCATGATCAAACAGGGACCAGGCACTTCATTTAACGCTCGCGATTCCTCGGATGTGGCACAGAATCGTACGGAACTCAAGTTCCGCGCTAGCTCACCGGACTTAGCCAGTGCAATCGCTTCCTCGTCAAATAAGTCCATATTCTTCGCGTACACTTTCGACGCCTCGATCGCCATGGGACTATCGACATAGACGGGAATCTTCGGCAACTGTTTTTGCTTGAAGGCGGCCGCCAGTAGGTAGAGCAGAATTTGCGTTCGACCAACAGCAAAGACGGGCACCAGGATTTTACCGCGCGCGGCAATTGCTTCCCGGATCGCATCTTTAGCTTCGACGATCGTTTCGCTCAGTGGTCGATGATCGCGATCACCATAGGTTGATTCGAGGAAAACCAAATCAGCTTGTTTGAAAGGAACTGGATCGCGGTGCAGCGGCGCGCCGCGGGGACCGATATCACCCGAAAAGACAACGGTCTTTTGCCGCTCCCCGTCAGTCAGGGTGAATTGCAAGCTGGCGGAGCCGAGCATATGGCCGGCTTCCACGGCGCGCACGGTGACACCGGGTGCCACGCTGGTCTGTTTTTCGTAGGGCAGCGGTTTAAACATCGGAATCACCCGCTCCACATCGCGCCCCGTGTAGAGCGGTTCGATGGGATCCTGCCCCTGACGCCGTCGTCGGCGATTCGTACGCTCGGTATCCGATTCCTGTAAGCTGGCTGCGTCGCGCAGAATCAAGGTCGCCATCTCGATCGTCGCTTTGGTCGCATGAATGGGACCAACAAATCCAGCCTTCACCAGCAGTGGCAAGCGACCGACATGATCCAAGTGGGCATGCGTCACCACCACTCCATGCAGCGGATTGGGTAAGCTTTTTGGGGAGGGGCGATTTAATCGTTCAACTTGGTTTGAGCCCTGAAACAGACCACAGTCAACCAGCACTCGAGCGCGCGAGGTTTGGATTAAGTACGACGATCCTGTTACCTCACCACCACCAGCGCCCAACACCGTAATCTTCATGAAGCCTGTTCCTACGCGATGATTCCTTGCACCACTTTCGCCTCGCCCACACCTGTCAGTTTATAGTCTCGGCCACCATAGCGATACGCAAGGCGTTCGTGATCCAGTCCCAAAAGCTTCAGCATGGTGGCGTGTAAATCGTGGGGATGCACTTTGTCCTGCACCGCTTTCACTCCAAAATCATCGCTCGCTCCATAACGCAAGCCGCCGCGGACACCACCACCTGCGAGCCACATGGAGTAGGCCGTGGCGTTATGGTCGCGACCATCCTTCGCCTTGACGTGAGGCGTGCGGCCGAATTCACCGCCCCAAATGACGAGCGTGTCTTTCAGCAGCCCACGTTTTTCGAGGTCCGTGAGGAGAGCCGCCAAGGGGCGATCGATCGCCTGGGCATTTCCCGAGAGCGCCGACTTGAGGTTTTTGTGCTGATCCCAATTTCCATGCGTGATCTCGATGAATCGTACACCCGATTCCGCTAAGCGGCGCGCCATCAAGCACTGACGACCGAATTGATCCGACTCACCTTGGATCCCATACATATCCAGAGTGGCTTGCGTTTCATCTTTGATGTCGAGAACATCGGGCAAGGCACCTTGCATGCGAAACGCTAATTCATACGACTCGATCACACCCTCAACGTCCGCATTGACTTCTTGACGAGCCAGTAGATTACGGTTCATCGACTGCACTAGATCGAGCTGCTGACGTTGCAGCGCCGCCGGTAAGTGACGTGCTTCGATATTCCCGATTCCTGCCTGAGAAGCTTTCTGTCCCTCGCGGCCAATCGCCGTGCCCTGATAAATCGCTGGTAAAAAAGCACTCGAATAGTTCTGCGCTCCCCCTAAATTGCTCGTGGGACTGATCGTTACAAAGCCCGGCAGATCTTCGTTCTCACTGCCTAAGCCATAGAGTACCCAGGAGCCCATACTGGGGCGTGTAAAACGAAATTCACCCGTATGCATCATCAGGAATGCTTGCGGATGATTCGGAACGTCGGTGTGCATGCTGTTAATCACACAAAGCTGATCGGCATGCTCGGATAATCGGGGAAACAGGGAGCTGATCCACTGACCACTTTGACCGCGCTGAGAAAACTTGAATGGCGATTCCAGGAGCTTGCGTCCCTTAAATCCAGGCGCATCTTTGCCATCACTCTTCGCCAATTTGGGTTTGTAATCAAACGTGTCGACGTGCGATGGACCGCCTCGCATACAAGCAAAAATGACTCTTTTGGCTTGCGGTGCGAAATGGGGAGTTCGTGGAGCGAGTGGGTTATTTCCTTCCGCGCATGCCGCCGAGCCGCTGAGGCCCGCCAGAGCGAAATAACCAAACCCACTCGACATGGTCATTAACCAATCGCGGCGCGATATCGTTCTCATCGACAAACTCTCCCTCGCTCTATTCCACATACCGAAATTCAGCTAATTCAAACATGGCTTGTACGGTGGCGGCCCAGGCCCGCAATTCACTTTCCCCCGCCCCGCCACCAGAATCGCCGCGCTTGCCTGGTAATCCCAGCTTGGCCTGGGCTATGAACTGCGTGAACCGCTGCTGCTCGTCGGCCGTCGGTGAACGACCAAGCACGCGCAGAAACAAACGCTCTAGCCGCGCTACATCACCAGGATCACGACCTGCTAATAAACGACTTGCCATCTGACGCGACTGTTCGACCACAAATGCACTATTCATCAAATACAATGACTGCGCTGGTACGTTCGTGCGATCGCGAGCACCGACGAGCAGCGCTGGATCGGGGGCATCGAATAGGTCGAGTACTTCAGGCATCGCATTTCGCAGCACCGGTAAATAGACGCTGCGGTGACGATCATTGCTCGAAAGAGAATCGGCCAAATTGCCTTTGCCCTCTCGCACCACCTGTTCACCCAACGAAGACACTGCCGAAGTCACCGGCGGCTTTCGTTCCAGATCACCGCTGGCCGCCAACATCGCATCTCGTAAGGCCTCGGCTTCCAAGCGTCGTGGTGAGTGTCGCCACAAATAAATATTGTCGGGATCGCGCGCGAAATTACTGGCATGATGCTCGCTTGATAATCCATACGTGCGACTGAGCACAATCTGTTTGATCAGTTGTTTAAGCGACCATTTTTCTGCGACCAGTCGCAGTGCCAGATAGTCCAGCAGCTCGGGATGACTTGGCGGAGACCCCAGCGCACCAAAGTTATCGACCGTCGTGACAATTCCTTGGCCAAACAAATGCGACCAGACTCGATTTACAATCACGCGCGCGGTGAGCGGATTCTGTGGAGATGAAAGCCAGTTGGCCAGCTCCAGTCGCCCACTCGCTTGGCCAGAAAACTTTGGTGATTCTCCCACCGTAGCAATCGAGATAAAAGAACGTGGAACGACCGGTCCGCGATCCTTCGACTCACCGCGAATGCAAATTCGACAATCACCGATCTCTTTTGCCTCTCGAATTCCCATGGCCAGGCCGGTGCGCTGTTGCAAGCTCGCCGTGAACTGCTCTTCACGCTCCTGTAGCTCTTTCAGTTCCGCGATTTTTTTCTGTACGAGATCTTTTACTCGGGGCGCTGCATTGGCTGGCACCTTGGCGTCTTTGATGGCCGCCGCGACATCGATCGTGGCAACCGCTTTCTTACTACCTGGTTTCGGCTGCTTATCGGCCTTCTTGTTTTTATTCTTTGCATTGGCTGTCGTTTGCGCTTTCTTACCGCTCGCTTTTCCAGTGGCGGGAGGTAAGGCACCCATCTGCCGCAAGGCGTCAATGGTTGTTTTCTGTAGTTCGCGCACGACGGTGAGTTGATCTTGGACCGCCTGTCGATTGGCACTCGCCACCGCATCTCCGGACAAAGTATGGAAACCCGTTTTTTCAAGTTTTCCATTTCCCTTGCCACCACCGGCGCTATAGAGCGTTTTGGAACTCGTAAAAATACCCGCCAGCGCATAGTATTCGTCGGTCGGTATCGGATCGAATTTGTGATCGTGACAGCGCGCGCAGCCGACTGTCAGCGCCAGGAAGCCAGCGGTCGTGACTTCAATCTGCTCCGCGACCACATCCATTTGAAAATCAGGATTGTTTTGTGCGCGCGGCTTGGGGCCCAAAGCCAGGAAACCTGTCGCGATGAGTTGGTCGTCGCGCTGCCGACCTTTTGCCGGTGGCAAGAGGTCTCCCGCAATTTGCTCGCGAATAAACTGATCGTAGGGTTTGTCATCATTCAGCGAGCGAATGACATAGTCGCGATAACGCCAAGCATGCGGATAGGTGACATTGTCCGTGCTCCCATTCGACTCGGCATAGCGCGCTACATCCAACCAGTGTCGCCCCCAGCGCTCACCAAAATGCGGCGACTGCAGCAGGCGATCGACGAGTCGTTCCACTGCTGTTCCCGCTTGGTCTTGCTCAAATTCTCGAATTTCGTCGGGCGTAGGTGGTAAGCCGATCAGGTCGAAGAAGAGTCGCCGCACCAGTTGTCGACGCGAGGCATCCGCGACCGGCTGCAATCCCTGCGATTCCATTCCGGCCAACACAAATCGATCCAAATCCGCTCGGGGCCAAGACCGGTTGTTTACGCTGGGAGCCACCACAGGTTTGACGGGCTGAAAGGACCAAAACTGGCGCGCTTGTGCCACATCCAAAACCAGCGGAGCACTACCACTGCCTTGCTCGCGCGGATCTTGAGCTCCTAGTTTTATCCAGGTTTCAAAATCAGCGATCACTCGGTCGGAGAGTTTCTTGGTGGGCGGCATCGCCACGCCCTCATGACGTAACGCTTCCATCAGCAAACTGTCGTCGGGATTGCCCGGCACTACCGCCGCGCCACTCTCGCCCCCTTGCCGTAAACCTTGGCGAGAATCAACCAGCAGACCAGCTTTCGGATTACCCGCCTTCTGCGAATGACAGCCATAACACTCGGCGACTAACACGGGCCGAATCCGTGACTCAAAAAATTGCAAGCCCTTGCGATCAGTCGCGTCATCGGCGAGCAGGGGCGTTACCAGGACGGGGAGGCACACAAAGCTGGCTACTAGTGCCCACAGCGGATTCGGTATGAATGCCGCTCGGCGATATTCGATCTCATATCGTGACTGCATGTTCGGTTGTTTCCCCCGACAGACCTTATGGCGTGCTCGTACTCCGGTGGTCCGGTCGTGCAATCTTATCCCAGCGGCACGGTGGAATGCGAATGCCGATCAGAAAAATGTTTGGCTGAGCGGAGGTTTTAGGTGGATTGCGCACGGGGACACGGGAATGTTCCGCACGGAGAAACGGCGGGGACGGAGTTCACGGGAAGGTTTCGCACGGAGACTCGGAGGCACGGAGGGAGAGGTGGAGTTGGGCGGTCGATAAACAGGGGCCGCTTTTTGCGACCATTCGCGATCAGATAGCGGAGGTAGATCGCAAAATAAACTTGGAGAGAACAGTTATGAACGAGAACGATATCGGGACCATCATT
The DNA here is from genome assembly GCA_046086325.1 of Planctomycetota bacterium. GTDB lineage: Bacteria > Planctomycetota > Planctomycetia > Pirellulales > Pirellulaceae > JBJSXJ01. The sequence continues at coordinate 46,888 of JBJSXJ010000069.1, forward strand.
GTGGACTGTGCAGTCAAGATTCATCGAGTACTCGGGCCCGGACTGATGGAATCCGTCTACGAGGCGGTGATGGAGAAGGAACTTGAGCGGCAAGGGCTGGCCGTGCAGCGGCAAGTACCAATTACGATTCGCTACGAAAATCAGATATTTGAAGAAGGATTTCGCGCAGATTTGATGGTCAACCAGTTAGTACTCATCGAGTTAAAGTCTCTGGAGGCGGTTCATCCAGTGCACAAAAAACAGCTGCTGACCTATCTCAGACTATCTGGACTTAAGCTCGGATATCTGTTGAATTTCGGTGCTTATTTAATGAAGGACGGGATCACTCGCCTGATCAACGGACATATCTAGCCATCCTTCTCTGTGCCTTGGTGTCTCCGTGCGAAACAAATTAGTTTGCGTTGCGCACGGTGATGCGGTGGGGACGGAGTTCACGGGGATGTTTCGCACGGAGACTCGGAGGCACGGAGGGGGTGCTGAGAAGAAGGACGCTCGTCGGTGAATGCTGGTTGCCAGCGGCGGAGAGTCGATGTCTTAGTTGGAA
>JBJSXJ010000070.1:0-56537 GCA_046086325.1 Planctomycetota bacterium
GACGCATGAGCAGCGGCAGCAGGAGGTGCGGCGTGAGCTGCAGGCGGGCGAGATGGTGGTGGAGCGTCCGCTGGCGTTGCCGCCGGTGCTGGAGCGTTTGGGGGTGAACGCCGAGGAGTGGGATTTTGCGATGCGGGTGACGAGTCGTCGTTTTAATCGGGAGCTGGAGATCATGGCGGCGATGTTTGTGGAGGCTCATCGGCGGACGAAGGAGCGGGGTGGCGGCTCGAGCCGATCGGGTTGATCGTCAGCGGGCGTCGGCGGATGGGGGCGGGTGAGGCTGGTGAGGGGCAGAGGCGAGACCGGCTAGACCATCGAATGTAAGCCGCTGGAGTTCATTTTTTTGCTCGATGAGCATCGAGCTGGGTGGGCGGTGCGCGCGGGGGAGGAGATTGGACTGTATAAACGGCTCGTTAAGGGCTAAAAAAAGTGGGTAGGCAGGTTGTGCAGATCGCTTTCGCGTAATGATTGAGACTAATAGTCCGTCCTGCTGTCAAGTCAGTCGAACTGGAATCGAGCAATCGCGCAAACCAATCGAACAACCCACCGACGTACCTGCCACGGGGGCAGTCTAACCTTAAGGGTGTGTTAGCAAAGCTTCTGGTTTGGATCGGTTTTCCACCCGATGGTTTGAGGTTTTGGTAGAGGCTGAAAATGTCAGCCAGTCCAGGGCGTGAGCATCGCTCAGTTCGTCCATAGATCCATTATTCTCCGCCATTCGATCGCCTGTTGCCAAACCCCATCGCCGCTCGGCACAATAACGACCCGTTTCAGACTTCGGTTCCATTTGTTTTTGGATCTCCCAGAGAGGATCAATCAAAATGACGAGATTGAGTTGGTTTCTAGCGGCCCTTTTGGTCTGTTTGAGTTGTGCTGAAGGAGTCGTGCGCGCAGCCGGTGGCGATGCAATTACAGATCCCGCTCAAGGCGGTATCGACTACAAAATTCAGGGTGAATACGAGGGAATGATCGGTGACTCCAAGTGGGGAGCCCAGGTAATCGCTCTCGGAGATGGCAAATTTACTGCGGTCGCCTATCAGGGCGGCTTACCCGGGGCCGGCTGGAAACGCGGAGACGAACGACGAAAGGTTGAAGGCTCCTTGCAGAACGAAGTCGCTAAGTTCGTCGCCGATGACCATCAGGCGATCATCAAAGATGGCCTCGTGACCATCACCGATTCCAGCGGGGCTAAGCTTGGCGAACTAAAACGAGTCGAGCGCTCCAGTCCAACTCTGGGACAAAAACCTCCCGCCGGCGCCACGGTGCTCTTCGATGGCTCATCCGCAGATCAGTTCAACAACGGCAAACTCATCGAAGGAAACTTGCTTGGCGCGACCAACTGCGAGTCTAAGAAGAAATTCGGCGACCATACACTGCATATCGAGTTTCGTACTCCCTTCATGCCCAAGGCTCGAGGACAGGGCCGCGGCAACAGTGGTGTCTACATCCAAAGCCGATATGAATGCCAAGTCCTCGACTCCTTCGGGCTTGAAGGCGAAAACAATGAATGCGGTGGCATCTACTCTCAGGTTCGTCCCGAAGTCAATATGTGTCTGCCGCCGTTAGCCTGGCAAACTTACGACATTGACTTCACCGCCGCTCGCTATGATGCAGCCGGTAAGAAAACTAAAAACGCCCGCGTTACCATCAAGCACAACGGAGTCATTATTTATAATGACCTTGAACTTAAAAGCGATACTCCGGGACGACACAAAGAAGGGGCGGAACCAGATGCCGTATTTCTCCAAGATCACGGTAATCCGGTAGCGTTCCGCAATATTTGGGTGGTCGAGAAGAAGTAATCTGAGGTCATAGACCTTTTCTTGACCTCACTGGACGGGCTTGGGAAGATTCTTCTCCCAAGCCCAGTTCCCACTCGCCGACGCCCTCCGATCTTGCTCGACAAATCGACGTCTACATAAGTTCAAACTCGCAAACAAATAGATTTTGCATCCCGCCGACTTTCACTCTAAGATGCCTGGTTTGTCAAACTAACTGGGCGATAGCCGAACACTTGTTCGTGCAGTGGATCGTCCCGGCCAAATAATTCCTTGAAACGAAGCAAGCGTTCGAGTAATCGAGGGGACTTATGTGTCGTTCATCAGGTATTCCATCAATTGTCTATTGCAGGCAGTACCAGCAGCCTCTTTTTGCCGCATTCATCTTAGTGATCCTCAGTGTCGTTCTTGTCGGCTGTGGGCCCGCCCAGCCCGTCGTATTTCCCGAGAACAAGTTCGAGCAGCAACTGCAGCGAATTGGTGCAGCTTATAGCCAAGCCAGTGTAAAACTGGGACGTCCTCCGAGTGGTCCCGAGGAACTGATGGAGTTTTTGCAGGTGACGGGTGGACCTTCCGCAGCCGAGACACTGCGATCACCTCACGATGGCGAAGACTATGTGATTGTCTGGAATGTCGACTTCCGGCAACTCGCTATGTCCGGTGCAAATGTCAATGATGTCATCATCGCCTACGAAAAACGCGGCAAAAATGGCACTCGTTACGTAATGAAACCACCTAGCCACGTGACGCAAATATCTGATTTAGAATTCAAGTCCGCCAAGTTTCCACCAGGACACCAGCCGGCCCTGTAAACCCTCTGCGACTACTCCGCTGAACACCATCCGATCGTCCTTTGCTTTCACCTTCAAACATTCTTTCTTTTGTTCGTTTCTCTCTTCATCTAAGAGGCCCTGTCATGAATCGTACTCAAACTCATCGATCAGGTTTTACCCTCGTCGAGCTGCTCGTGGTGATTGCTATCATCGGTATCCTGGTCGCACTTTTGTTACCAGCTGTACAAGCGTCACGCGAAGCAGCCCGACGCACTCAGTGCATGAACAATTTAAAGCAGATCGGCTTAGCGTTTCACACCTTTCATGACTCAAAAGAAACTTTTCCCTCCGGCGGTCTGGGATGGTGGAATGCCCGGTCGCTCCAAGCAAGCGGAGCTCCCGAAGGTCCCGATAAACAAAACTGGGGCTGGGGGTATCAGATTCTACCGTTCGTCGAGCAAAATAATGTCTATATGGATCCCAATGATGCCGTCGTGGCGAATACCGTGATTCGCGGCTACAGTTGCCCCACTTCACGAGCACCTACGATTTTCCCCTACACGCAAACGGTGCCGACGGGAAATCGATTCATGATGGACTACGTCGGCAATGGCGGCACCTACGGCGGCTGGTGGGGCTTCGACCGCTCCGTCAATAGCCTCGATGGTCCTCTTGCCCCCTCCGGACTCGCCATGAAATTCTCATCCATCCTAGACGGAACCTCCAACACCATTCTCGTGGGTGAAAAGTACATCAACAAGGCAAAGCCGGGTCCCGATTGCAACGACGATCAAGGTTATGTCGACGGCTGGGACAATGACACCATCTGCTTTGCTCGAGGCAGTGCACCCAGCAATCCCATCTACACGCCACAACCCAACGGACGCATCGGAGGATGCGGTTTAATATTCGGATCGCCACACCAAAATCTGCTCACCGTCTTTGTCGATGGTTCGGTTCGCCCCGTCGGTTTTACAATCGATCCTATCACCTGGTTGCGACTCTGTTCCGCTCAAGATGGCGAGCCGACGAACTTCACGGGCCCGTAACCCCCCCCTGCTGTGAAGCTAAACACGGCCGCGGCCTGCAACTTCGCCGTGGCTGAATCACCCACATTTTCACAACTTCAACCCCTACTCGTAAAACTGCACCCCACTCGTCGCGCGAATCAATTCCAGTTCGCGCAGTGCTGTGGCGGCATGGCGTGGTGAATGCCGATGATCGCGGTTTTCATGATGGCCGCCCACCAAACCCGCAAACCCAAAAACACTCGCTGCAGACTGATATCTCAGAAGCAAATACAGCGTCGCAAAGCCCAACGTAGGATAGGGAATCACGGACTGTAGCGGAGCCAGAAGTCGAGCATCTGCGACGCAATGAAGTTGCACGTGAAGAAAACGTCGGGCGTTATCGATCGTTACCCAATCAAAGGGACGCGGTGTAAAACAGATCGTGCGCTCGATAATATCTGGATTCGGTTGAACCCCTACCGGTCGCGAACGATAAAACTTATTCACCAACCTCTGAAACCAAGGTGGATGAATGGTCAATCGATCTACGCTACCGTTTACGCACCAGTGAGTGACCTTGCTTCCTAGTTTTCGCTCCTGCCCCCCCAAACAAAAGTTGTTAAACCGTACAACGGTCGCATGCTCATCGATCAAATCACCATAGTCGCGTCGTATCGGTGCGTTACCCACTACCGCAATCGGCTGTGGCATCGATTGCAGAAGATCCTCCGTGGACGTGAATGTGGCGGCGGGAAAGTCGTGTAAGGAATTTGGCATACGCAACAAAAACTGGCAGGTAGAACAATGACGCACGGCGGCGCCTTCTACCTGCCAGTTTAATTGCTACTCGTCACAATCCAACCGAAAAAGAAGTCAGAGGCTCCTCCTCCCTCGCGCCGGTTTAGTACAACGATCCACCATTCTCCGTCGTATAGACACTTCCGGTCTTCACGTTAATGCGATAGCTCGGCGCCATCGACGTGATCGTTGACCGATTCAACGCTCCCGCCGCTCCCGTCGATGGCAGCTTGACTACATTCAGTGGTCCGTACGTTAGCCGTCCCGAATCCTGATAAATAGGCACCACTTGAGACGAACTTGGAGTCACCACATAAACACTGCCTAAGCCGTAAACGGACCACGACCAGTCGCCCCCCGCAGCTTTCTCAATGAGCAGTCCGGTGTCCTCATCGACGCCAACTCCCATCCTGGTAGGGCTTGTCAGCTTCGTCATAAACGTCGCTAGTCGCCCCATGCGGTTGCGCCCTGAGAAGTGTGAGTCGGTGATAATGTTCCACAACGGCGATTCAGCAGTCTTGGAGAGTGCCCCGAATGGCAATCGCCCCGGCTGCGGGACGACCTGTATGCGAGGATCACGTGGTTCATTCGTTGCAAACCGACTCTTCACACTGTCCCAGGGGCGATCGATGTAGGCCATCTGTCCCAAGATCGCTAGCCCGGCACTCGTTCCGCCAATCGCCACAGGACCAGCCGCCGCACTCGCAATCGCATTCATTAATCGCGTGCCTCGCCAGATCTGCTGGTACGCCGATTGCGCCCCTCCACCAAACCACAACGCATCAGCACCGTTAACATAACGCACCATGCGAGGATCATTTGCCTGGTCTCGCAGAGTGATATTCAAACTGGTTACCGAGCGAGCTTGGCTGTTAGTAAACTCTGTGTACACCTGATCCACCCAGTCTTTGTTCTCCCCATGCTGGGCAATGAGCACAATGTCCTGCAAATTACTGCCCTCGGTGAAGAACTTTGTCGCTGCTCCACCAAACTCGCCGGTGTCACCACCACCTCCCAGCAAATATTTCTGTTGACCAGTATGACGATTGTCGGCTACCCCTCCACGCTGATAAAAACCATGCGAGATACTTACATACTCAGAGTAAGTATCGAGGCCATCAGAAATCTCATATTCAAAATAAATGGAGTCCGGTTCGGCGTCATCCGCTGCCACATACCAATAAGAATCATTTACATCCGGGGCAAATTGGATACCACCGTTGGCATAAATGGTAACACTGCCATGCAAAGAGGGATCGCTGAGAGTGGCCATGGCAAGCTGCGAAGTGCTACTCACCAGTGGTACCCAATCGGCGGTTTCGTCGTCAATGCGAATGGCCGTCACGGTCAGCCCCTGATTCCGAAAACTCTTGTCGTTTCCTAGCAGTCCGAGGCCACGATTCGAGCGATCGTTGGGAGTGTCCACCTGGAAGCCAACTGGCTGGCCAGTGAAGTCTGCTCCCGAGGAGAACACGCTGTAATCGTCCTGCGTGGCAAACGGGACAATATTGACCGCGAACGTCAGGTCATTAAAGTCCGCGCGAGTCCCTGGGTTGTTGCTGCTAATCAGATTGGACGTTTCCACATTGTACTGGCGTACGTCACGTCGAAACGCACTATCGATTCGAGGCGTTGGTTGGAAATGCTCGAAGCCGTCTGAGTTCGCTCCGCGCAGCGAGAACCAAACGGGTGGCCGAGTGGCGGTATCTGCTTGACGCCAATCATCGAGTGTGGAGCCGCGGACGACATAGAAGGCAATATACTTATCGCCCTGTACATCCAGAATTTTATCTGCCGGTCCCGTCGTACCATCCGTCGGTGCAAACACCGTTTCGGAATTCTCATCCGACAGCGCCCAATCATAATAAGTCGGATCATTGGGGCGTACATACTGAGGCTCTCCGTTGGCGTCTAAGAGCGGGTCCCCCAGTGGATCGTTGTCAATGCGCTTCGTGATACGACCGTCGGGACCATCAACGAAAAAATAACCTAATTCATCGCTGGTGTTGGAATTACGGCCGTCCAGAAAGAAGTGAACCGGTGTTTCGCCGGTGGGCACCAATAGCACCGAATTCGCAGCCAGGGGACGCAGCGAGTTCGGAGCAACGGCCGTTGGTGGATCAACGACCATGGACGAGGCCACAGCAAAATTCTGCCGCGACTCCAGCAACTCCATCTGCATCGCTCGCCGGCGTCCTGGCCGTCGATTGGACACCGCCCGCCCGCGAAGCTGTTTGGCGACTCGCTTCCAAAAGCTGGTGTGTGGATTTACCTGGAAACTCATGATCAATCTCCTGATTTGTTGCTGGATCTACCAACCACGTTGTCTCAGGAAAGGAATCGCTGGCTGACATCCAGGTTCGGACAAAATGCCCATCTAATTTTCGATTATTCTGTCGATTCACGCTCACACCCGTGTCAAAAATCGACTCAGTCCGCGGAATGCGATCACGTCTTGTTAAGACGGAAACCGTGATTTCGCGTAAGCTTGGGAGGATTCCGTGCGCGGCTTTCAGGACGATCGAATCTTGAGCGGATAGCAGGACCAGGCGGTCTGAAGAAAGCGCCAGCCTTACGGGCTTGTAGACTCAAAAAAATCGTGGGAATCGCAAACAGCACCCTTTTTTGAGGGGATTACCTCGATCATCCCAAAAACGATGGTGTGGATCGAATGCTTGTTGACAGTTCGACGGCGCCGAGATTGGACTCTAGCCGCTAAAAACTGTAGTAAAGGACCGACTGCGTTGAGTATTCAAGGGCTGGTAAAGATCCATCTGGGGCCCGTCGCGGCGTTGCGGGGAGTCGATCTGGAATTACACGAGGAACTGTTTGGATTGCTGGGTCCCAACGGAGCGGGTAAGTGCGTGTTTATGCAGGTGAGCCGTTCCGAACCCCAGTCATGGCGAGCTAACATCCTTCTTAGCGGGGAAGATCTGGTGCCAATCCCGCTTGATGTCGGCAATGATCCAGCCTCGCTCGGGTGCAGCAGTTAAAGCCTTGTCAAGCTTGCCGAAGGTGGCGTTGCGATCATAGGCAGCTTCGCGCTCCGCATCCGTATGATGCACCAAAACGCCCAGGCTGAGTCGCTTTTGAGGCCAACGCGGAGCCACCCCAGAGCCAGCTAGGGTGGACTTCAGTGCTGGTTCCTTCGCGGTCGCGTACTCCAGCATTTCAAAGTCGCCATCTGAGTTGCCGACGGCGAGGATGGGTCGGCGACCGATCCGCCGATGAATGCCCACGGGCTTACCAGCTTTGTCATCAATGAAATCAATCTCCGGTAATCTCACTAAAACCGGGTGTCCATCACGGATCTCATATTTCACTTTTATACTGCTACCAATGACTCGTTCGGCAGGAATCCCATACGCCTGCTCCACCCAGGGTCGCATAAACTCGACACCACCTCCTGAAACGATATAGCTCTTAAAGCCATTTGCGCGGAGGTAATCCAGCAGTTCGCGCATGGGCTGATAAACACATTCGGTGTAGGGTCGCTGATAGCGAGGATGTTTAGCTGTGGCCAGCCAGTTTTCCACAATCGCTTGAAACTCGTCGGTCGTTAATCCCGCGTGCGTCGCCAGGATGATTTCCATCAAGCCGCGCTCGCCTGTCGCTGCCACGCCCGCCAGATTTCCCATGAGCAACGACTTAAATGGCTCACGCTCCTGCCATTCAGGATGTGCGGGTGCGAGGGCGCGGACGCGGTCAATCGCAAATGCCAACTGCACGTACATTGGCTGTTCAGACCACAAAGTGCCGTCGTTATCAAACACCGCGATGCGCGCCGAGGGAGGTACGAATTCGGGTGTATCGCGAGCGGTAACTCGTTCGACAAAATCAATTAGAGCTTGCCTGGTAGCGCCGTCATTCCACGATGGCAATGGCTGCTGGGCGCTTCCCCGTTTACTTCCCAGAGCTACCGCCAGGACCATCACAATCGCCAGTGCAATGTCGACTCGTTTCATCTCCACCACTCCCGAACTTTGGCAATTAGATATTAAAAAAAGGCTCTACTCTCACTGGTGGAGAGCAGAGCCCAAGTTTAGTTCGATCGCGTTTGCCGCGAGAAACTATTTTTCGCCCGTCGCTGAGCGCAGGTTCTTTTCAATGCGGCTGAGGTTCCAGGATCCGGGCATTTGGCTCGGGGGGAACTCTTCCATCGTTTTCAAAAACTGGACTGCCATACCTTGAATCGGAATCACCACAAAAGCGCGATCGATATACCAATCCTCATAGGTATTCGATCCAATTTTCGCCTTTTCAAAGGGATCGCGACGCAGATTATATAAATCAGGAGCTCGCAATTCGACAAAAGGCTCTTTCCAGATTTGCAGACGATTGGCGCGATTTTCCAGGAACACAACTTTCCAATCTTGATAACGAGCAGCCATGACTTGGCCTTCATCTCCCACGTACCAGAACTCACTACGGGGGCAGGTCTCCTTCTTGCCGCTGAAGTACTCGACCATGTTATGGCCATCGATGTAGTTCTTGTACTTCCGCCCGTTCAGCTCGACACCCGCGCGTAGCTTGTCCTTAATGTCGGTCACACCGGCGACGGCAGCCAAGGTCGGCAACCAATCTTCGTGGGAGACGATGCCATTCAGCGTCTGTCCCGCAGGGAAACGTCCTGGCCAGCGGACAAAGCAAGGCACTCGGAAGGCGCCTTCCCAATTGGAATTCTTTTCACCATGGAACGGCGTGGTGCCCGCATCTGGCCAAGTGTTGTAATGGGGGCCATTGTCGGTGGAGTAGATCACGAGGGTGTCTTTGGCAAGTCCGAGTTCATCGAGCAAGCCGAGCAGTTCGCCGACGTGGCGGTCGTGCTCGACCATGCCATCGCTGTATTCATCCTGACCCGAGATGCCGCGATTTTCGGCCTTCACGTGGGTGCGGAAGTGCATGCGAGTGGCATTCCACCAGCAGAAGAAAGGTTGGCCAGCAGAATTCTGTCGCTTGATGAAGTCCTTGGCCATGGCCAGCGTCTCATCGTCGACGGTTTCCATACGCTTCTTGGTAAGTGGTCCCGTGTCCTTGATGGTTTGACCACCTTTACCATCGGCCTTGCAGTGTAGGACACCACGGGGGCCAAACTTCTTACGGAACTCGGGATTCTTCGGATAGTCAAGATTCTCCGGTTCTTCCTCGGCGTTCAGGTGATACAGGTTGCCGAAGAATTCGTCGAAGCCATGCATGGTTGGCAGGTGATCATCGCGATCACCCTGATGGTTCTTGCCGAATTGGCCCGTGGTGTAGCCTTGCGACTTGAGCACCGTGGCGATCGTCACGTCACTCTTTTGCCAGCCTTGCGTAGCACCAGGCATACCGACCTTCGTCATGCCCGTGCGCACCGGGACATTGCCCCCCAAAAATGCCGCTCGTCCGGCCGTGCAACTCTGCTGGCCGTAATAGTCCGTGAACGATAGACCTTCACGGGCAATGCGATCGATGTTGGGCGTCTTGTAGCCCATCATGCCACGATTATTGAAACTGACATTCCAGGTACCGATGTCATCTCCCCAAATCACGACGATATTGGGTTTTTTTGCCGGTTGCTGCGCGCTCACAGCGCCGGTGAGTACAGTCACCATGGCCGAGCAAAGCAGCGCAAGGATCCAGGATCCTCGCCAGTTCAGGTGCCGCATGTCTTGTTCCCTTTCAAAGAGAGTGATTCAGTTCCGCCAGCGTTCAGCCTGTCCGATCTCGCCAGCGAACCAATCATCATTACTCGACAACGGCTTGTGAAGTATTGGACTCCCGTTCAGGAGGTATTGCACTTTGGTGCAGTGCCTTTCCTAGCTCCTCAGCTACTCGGACCAGATCCGCCAGCGTTGCGACCCGCATTTTGTCCATCACTTGAGCACGATGGGCTTTCACGGTCCGCTCGGCAATTCCCATCTGAGTGGCGATCTGTTTGTTAAGTTTCCCTTGTACGACCTGGTGAAACGTCTCTCGCTCGCGATCCGTGAGAGATTCATAGCAGGCGCGGATGTGAGCTAGTCGTTGCCGCTCCTCTTGAGCCAGTCGCTGCGTTGCCAAGGCTTGTTCGACCGCTGCCAAAAGTGCCTGACGCTGCACCGGTTTGGTGAGAAAGTCGACAGCCCCAGCTTTAATCGCCTGGACACTCATCGGAATGTCCCCATGACCGGTAAGAAAAATAACTGGCAAGGGATTCTCAAGACGTTTAATCGCGGCGTGCAATTCCAGCCCGCTGGGACCCGGCATGCGGACATCCAGCACGACACAGCCCGCAGCAGCCGACGGCAACGACAACAAAAAATCGCCCGCATTCGCATAGCATTGAACGCTATGGCCAGCAGCTTTGAGCAACCGAGCTACCGCTTTGCGGACGGAATCATCGTCATCAATGAGGTGCACTATGGGAGCAACGTCCGCCATGTTTCAATTCCGCTTTTTTAATTTCACTCTGCGATCGGAATGGTAAACCAAAACGTCGCGCCGTGCCCCTCGGCGCCCTCTGCCCCGATCCTACCGCCATGCTCCTCAATCAGCGAGCGGGCGATGGCCAGCCCCATTCCCATGCCTTCGCGCTTCGTGGAGTAGAAGCGTTCGAACAGTCGTGGTATTCGATCAGGGGAAATGCCGGGTCCCGTATCGTGCACCAACAGTTTAATGTCTTGATCTACCTGACAGGTTGCCACCCGGATGCACCGCTCGTGCGGCCAATCCGACAAGGCTTCCAAACTGTTCACCAGCAAATTCAAAAGTATCTGTTGCAAATGCACTTTGTCACCAGAAATCTGATGCTGTGATGCTTTTAAATCCAATTCGATGGGGATTCCACGCCGCTCCGTTTCCGCTCGCAGGATCGTGATTACATCGCGCACAACTTCATGTAAATCCAGTGATTGACGTTCTATCTCGCCCCGTCGCAAGAGTCCTCGAAGTTTGCGAATCACTTCGCTCGCGCGCAAGTCGTCACTGCGGATATCGGCCAGGATCCGCCGTACCTCGTCTAAGGGAGGAGCGGGAGTTTCCAGGAGTAGCTCGGCCGCATCCGCATTACTCAAAATCGCCCCCAGAGGCTGATTGATCTCATGGGCAATCGACGTAGTGAACTCGCTAAGCATGGCCAAACGCGAGGCATGTAATAGCTCACGACGAGCCTCTTCGGCACGGCGCCGCTCGGTGTTATCCGTGACCGCTGCCAACGCCAAAATCCCGTCGGAAGAATCAATGGGCGTCAACATAATCTCCAGCGGAAACTCGACACCATCACGCTTCATCCCCAGCAGCTCATCACTGGATCCCATCGCACGTGCCTGGGGTTCAGCAAAAAACTCGTCCAAGGCTCGCTCGGTTAATTTGTGCAGGCGAGCAGGAAACAACCGGCTGAAGGGTTCCCCAACCAGTTCCTTCTGGTGATACCCGTATAGTCGCTCCGTGGTTTTATTTGCGAGCATGATAGTACCGCGAGCGTTGATCATGAGCATGACGTTGGGGGTGGATTCAACGACCAGGCGAAGTCGATCCTCCATGCGACGACGCTCTTGAATCTCGTCCACTAACTGGGAATAGGCACGTCGTCGCTCGCCCACGCCAGCGGCCATGAACAGCAGCGGCAAAGTGACGGCGAGTAGAAAGAGTTGCAACTGCAAAACATGGTCGTCTGGTGTGCCCCCGGAAAATGGCCCGCGATTGTTGATCGCATTCCAGGTCGAGATGTAAGCAATCGTCAGTAGCGACCAGCTGGCACCAGCTACCTCCAATCGTAATGCCGCCCACAGCAGCACTGGAATTGGCACATACACAAGCGCCGGAATTCCGAGTGCTGGAATGTTGGTCGTCAGGGGCTCCGTGCCGCCTGAGATGGGCGAGCTGGTGGAAGTCGTGAAGACCCCAAGCCCGACAGTGACCAGCGCCAATGCCAAACTAAAAACTTCGACTCGTTGCCGCCATGACGATGTACGGAACCAGTTTGGGGCCAATTTGATGGCAGTCGTAAACGCTGGAGTTCCAATCAGCATTCCCAGGGCCACGCAGAGGAATGTGCGCAGAGCAACATGACCGACGTCGCTGTCTCCACGCTGCAGGCGCACACCGAAGTCTGGAGCGGTGGTAGCGAGCGGCACCAGAACTCCGGCACTGATCACAAATGCCAACATCGAACCTACCGATTCCAACGCCGGACCAGTTGAAAACCGACGCATGGTCCAGACGCCCGCCGCTACGGTCAGAAAGTGGACTTGAGCGGTCAGCAGCGCGATCAACGGTGGAATCTCTCGATCGTCGTAATACGAAGTGACTGCAGCGATACAGAGGCCGATATAAAACTTCCACCAACCGCGAGTCGGTGACAGCAAGAGCGAGCTGAACGTGAGCGCACCGGGTACCCATAAGGTCGTGCGCTGATAGGGAGGAAAGCGGAGCAGAAAGGTTAGCCGCTGCAAACAGAAAAAGACAACTGCGAAGCCAATGATCTCCAGCAGTGTCGACCACCAACCATGCGGCCGCGACTCCTCGCTATCCTCGGACTGTCGCTGCGCACTGCTCACTCCCATCACCTAGCTCTCAATAGCGAATCCCCAATCCCACATTCGTGAAGAAGTTGGGTGCCTGTTCGTTTAAACCCCAGCCAACTCGCATGCCCACTTCCCAGTCGCGAGTCACCAGATAGTGCAGCCCAGGACTGAAAAAATGCTGAGTACTCTCCGTCTCGCGGCCCTGAGTCATCACACTAAAATACTCGACGTGTCCGCGCCAGCGTTCACCAATAGGCATTTTTAGCACCGTCGACGGCGACCAGGCGTTGAAGTGATCCTCCCCAGCACTACTCGTACTAAACCGCAGGGCAGAATCCCAGACCCAGCGATTCGGCAACTCCCAGCCCATGATATACGAAGCTGACAGGCTGCTGTCGTTGGCCCGTCCACTTGTGGGCGTAAAGCCTTGCAGAATGGCGGCGCTTGAGGGTAGCCAGCCACGCTGCTGCGTGAGTGCCAACTTGGTTCCAAACAGCAGGCGACTCTCCCGCTCCAACTCCGTCTCCTCTTCTTCCACATCGGGCACATTGCCAGAAATCAGATTGCCCGCTCCACCCACTTCGTAGTTCCAGCCCACTCGCAGCTCAAGTCGCTCGCTCCAGCCATAGCGCGCGACAAGTTCCGGGAAACTATGCGTCTCCGCTACCTGCCGATTGTCAATAAAGGTGTAGGCTGATTCCACGACGAGTCGTCGCCGTCCCACCACACTGGTCGCCGGTGTGTAGGAATCACGATCCGTTTCAATTTCATCTTCTTCGTCGCCATCCTCGGCGAATACCTCCAAACCACCGGCGCGCTCACCCAGCATTCTCCCCTGAAGTCCCCACGTTTCTTGACCGCGCGTGTGCGCCGGTGCGAACAAGAGACTGCAGAGTCCCACGACAACGGTCATGCAAACCATGAATCGCGGATGTTTCCCACTTGTTGTTTGCCGCACAGCGACTACCTCCCGAATGAATGAACTCCCTGGTTTAAGATCGGCAAATAATTCTGATTGGATTAACTGTAGCGAATAGTTCGGCTCGCCGATCATTTTCAGAAGAGTCACTGTCAGGCGGATAGTGCGCCCAAACCCCGTAAATTGCCAGGTCGTAAGACAATTGCCACCGGCAAATTCGGCTGGGGTGCACGAGTGAAAAAACGTGAGGCGACGATGCGAAAACTTCTGTTTTGGTCTTTATGTGCTGCGGCGGTTTGGGGTGGCCTTTGTACCGGCCGTGATGCGAACGCTCAGTCATTTGGTGTGGAACTGCATAACACCTTGATGCCCGCGTCCGGAGCGATGGCTGGGGTGAGCATCGCACAGCCACAAGATCTCGTCAGCGGCATCAATGCAAATCCCGCGACGCTCACTCAGTTCGCTGGCACTCAGTTTCAATTTGGTGGTGCTTGGGCCGAGCCGACGTTTGACCTGACGCAGTCGAGCGTCATACCGGCGATTGGACCACCGCTGATTGAACCGTTTTCGGCAAAATCCAATGCGCCAGGAACTCCGGTTGGAAACATCGGAGTAACTCAAAATCTCAATGAACTTGGCCTGCCCGTAACCTTCGGTATTGGGTTTGTGACGACGGCGGGTGGGTTCGTCGATTTTCGTCATGTGCCGGAGAGTCATGGGACAAGTTCCGCATTGTCGATCTTCTCCATGCCAGTATCGCTCGGAGTACAGCTCACTGATCGTCTGTCGGTGGGAGCCTCCACAGCGATGGGAATTGCGCTTTATAACGCGCCGTTCACCGTCATCAGCTCGGTGACGCCCGATTACGCACTGCGCGCCACTTTGGGCACGAATTATCAGCTTACGGAGACGACCAACGTCGGCGCCTACTATCAATCGACTCAAGGTTTTCAGTTCAACGACGCAGTGTTGCTGCCCACACCGGGCAGTGGGCAAACCACTCTCGATGTGAAGCTCGACTTGCCGCAAAACATCGGTTTTGGAGTCTCGAACTCGGCGCTCATGAATGGCAATCTGCTCTTGGCCATGGATGTGCTGTACAAGTTATGGAACGAGGCGGAGTCGTTTGAAACGGTGTATGACAATCAGTGGGTGGTGCAATTTGGTACGCAGTATTCAGCGGGTCGCTGGCGCTGGCGAGCGGGCTATGCGTGGGCCCAGAACCCACTCGATCCAACTCCCGGAAACGCGATTGGTGGCGTGATTCAGCCGGGCGAATTGGCAGCGATCCGATACACGCAGGGCTTACTAGCGATCGCCAATCAGCATCGGTTGTCGGGCGGAGTGGGTGTGATGGATGTGTTGCCGGGTGTGAATCTCGACTTAATGGCCGGTGGCATGTTCAGCGACACCCAGCAACTAGGCGACTCCACCACCACGACCGTGACCAGCTACTGGATCGGCCTGGGCCTCACCTGGCAATTCGGCGCCGGCGCCTGCCGCAGTAATTAAGCGGCAAGCAGCGAATAATCACGATTCAGCCGCTCGCCGCGACCTAAGTTGCTAGTTTTTTGTTCAGCAGCGGCCGAATCAATTCGCGGATCTCCAGTGGCAACCTGAAAAGCGGCAGGTCATTAGCAACGGGTGATCTCAAAATCTCTACGGCGGCATCTAGGCAAGCGAGTGGAATCTCAAGCTCCTCGACGCCTTCTCCCACTTCATGCCAAACGTGGCTCCACTGGTCGATCTGCGCGGCCGAGAAACACCGTTTATCCAGCATTTGTATGGTCCGGGTTAGTGCTTGGCCCAATTTGGCGGCAACACCATGCTGCACATAAAGCGGCGTCATGGCCGAGATATACACTCGCCACCTGGACGCCGCGCGATCGAGAATCGCATCGAGTAAATCCGCTGGTTCGCCGCCGTAGTGCGCCGATGCTTTATCACCCTGCTCGAAAGCTTCTTGCAGCGCAAGAAGAAAATCATTCGCGGGCAGCGACGCAATCATCGGATGGAGCAATTCGAAGCGTAAAGCGGTCGTTTCATTCGACAAATTTTCTACGGATGGGGCGGATGCGATTGCCTCCTGATAATCAGCGATTGCCCCTTCCCATTTTCCTGTTGCCGTATAAAGCATCCCGCGCAATCTCAGAGCTTCAAGCCTGTAGCGGCCTGGGATCTTCTGTCTATCAAGGGTAGATATTAAATGGACACAATCCTCCTTAGCAGCGTGGTATTGCCCTAGGTTCGTGTTGAGATGAATTCGATTGCGAAATGCATTCACACAAGTGTCATCGCCCGGTGTTGATAGATCAATTACGCGTGCCCAATCCTGGAGTGCCTCTGTGTGATTTCCCAGCTCTCGGTTCGCGACCCCACGATTGAGCAGGGCGTGCACCTTTAACTCTCTCGATAACTCATCCAGGTTGATCACATAATCAAAATCACGGATCGCCGCTTTGGGGTCTCCCATTTGTCCAAGTATTTTGCCACGGTGAATTTTTGCCAAGCCAACCTTTGTGGGTGACAGGTTGGCGTCGTTAGCCAAAGCTAGATTCAGCAGGTCGATGGCCTCACGGTTTTGCCCTTGCCGCTGATGTGCCCGCGCTTGAAGCATTCGCCCGTCAAACGGCTCTGATTCACTGAGCTCGGCTGCCAAATCAATGGCTGTTTGGAACTGACCGACTGCTAGAGCCTCTTGAATAGATCGAGTGAGATCATTGTTAATACTCGCACGGTATGAAT
Organism: Planctomycetota bacterium; assembly: GCA_046086325.1. GTDB lineage: Bacteria > Planctomycetota > Planctomycetia > Pirellulales > Pirellulaceae > JBJSXJ01. The sequence goes on from JBJSXJ010000070.1 coordinate 16,507, forward strand.
CATCGATACTTAGTGCTGCACGGCAGTATTCAGCGGTGCGTTCATTGAGCTGATGTTCGTCGAGCGTTGCTGTCAGTTCATGCGATGGAAACCAGACTTTGAGAAATCGCGTCACCAGCTTTAGTGGCCGGCCGCGCTGATTTTTCACTTCCAGGCAGAGACGCATCAAGGGTTCGTTCATGTCGTAGAACGATTCTTTTCCTCGCTTCTCGCTGCGCACATAGCCCTTTTCTTTCAAAAGACCTAATTGCTTGGAGCAGGAATTTTCGGCGATGAAAGTTTCCTGGGCAATTTCCTTGACGGTCAGAGCTCCCGTGGCGTCACACAGGCATTGCACTAACTGTCGCTGCTGGTCCGGCAACGACCGTATTCGTTCCTGAAAGAATGGAGTCATTTCCTCCGCCAATATTTCAAAAGCGGAGACTAGATCATCTAGTGTTTTGCTCGTCAGAAAATCGGAGAGCAGCACATACATGCGATAATTACCACCCGCCAAGTGATGTAGCGCTCGAATGCGATATCGAGCCGCCACCGAATCAAGAAAGGTAAGAAGCTCGGTGTTTTCTCGTTCAGCGGCGATGTTCCGAATCAGCTTGTGTGCGTCATCGACTGAAAGCGGTTGAAGATGGTGTGGAGTAAAAAATCCAAAAAACGCCTCTTTGCGACTCGATACCCCAGCGAACAACTGCTGAGAGGTGGCGAGGATGGCGATGCGACGAGTCTCTTGCAGGAAGGCACGCAGTTTTTTTCGGCCCAAATCGCCAAGACTGTCAAACGTTTGATCCAGATTTTCGGTCACGAGTAGCAGATTTCGACTTCCCAGGTTCTTGAGGACGGAGTGCAACACGGCCAGCGCCGCGTCATCAGGTGGTAGTCCACGAACGGGGGTTTTGAAGTCCTGAGAGAATTCGGTGGGGTATTCGTCGGCGAGTGATTTGGCGATCGCAAAAGCGAGATGCACTAGGCCGGAAAAGACGTCATCCTCCCCCAGCCAAGCAACTCGCATGGAGTCGCTAATCGTGGGATTCGCTCGCAGGGCGTGAACGGCGAGCGTGACGAGATTTGTTTTCCCACTGCCACGGGGACCAACAAGCAATAGGTGATGTTTGTCACCGGACGACATGCTGCTCGTGAGCTGACTAACGATGAGGTCGAGTAGTCGCTGACGCTGTACAAAGATGCGCCGCAGCAATGAGGGGTCGGTGTTGCTGGGGGTGTAGGCCGAGATTTCTCGTTGTCGTATCACGAATGTAGTCCCTGGGCGATGCGCCACCACTGTTGAATCAATGGGAAACGAAAGCGGTAGTTCTTGTGCAGATCGGAGGCGAGGTAGTGGTCTTGAGAGAGCGATGCGAGCAATTGAATGACGAGGCTACGATCGCTGAGGTGATGCTGGCTGCGAATGACGTCCCAGATTTGGTTAATGGATTGCGCCGATTCACAAAGGGAACAGTGGTCGAGAATTGAGCGAGCGATTTGGGATTCGCTCAAGGTTTTGCCATTCGTATCCTCGATTGGATTTCGGTAATAGACGTCCAGCCGCGTACGAAAATGTTCCATTTCCCAGGGGTCGTGGTCACTCGTAAGTTGCTCCCATACGGTCCTCTCGATGTCAGACAGGTTCACGGGTTGATCGCGCGTCGCTAAGCAGCTAGTCAGACGCTCCATGTAGAAGGGCACTTGTCCGGTTGCGGCCGCCAAGGTTTGGGCCGCCTCTTCGAGACTGTCCACTGTTTGAATTGCCGCATCGGCGAGTAACTGTTTAGCAAGTTCAATGGCATCCTGGGTGTTCAGCGGAGTAATTTCGACGGGCTCCATGTCATTAAGCGGTGCGGCGTTAAGCTGCGTATTTTTCAGTTCACGAAGTACATGATGCAGCCCGATGGAGCCAGCGAAGATCATCCGCAAGTTGCTGTGGCGTTGGCGTAGGGCTCGAAGATTATCGAGCAGCGTCAGTGCTTCGAAGTTGCGTCCTGCCTCCGTCGAGGCTTCGCCGATCTTTTGGAGCATATAGGGCAGCTCATCGAAGATCAGTAACACGGTTCTACCAGATCGATCCGCGCACAATTGCTCGATTATTCGATCGAGCACTGACTGCCACTGGATTGTTTTTCTCCCGGGAAGCTTGATGATGCCCCCGATTTCGGTGCCTTGAAAGTTACTCAGCAAGTCATTAAACCAAGCTTGCAACTTGCCCGTGCGATTGAGCATTGGGCGCACTCGATTGAGCAGGAGTTCCACAAATCGCTCTGGGGAGTCAATCCCTTCGACTTCGAGGAATAAGACGTCGAAACCAGCGGCGGGTTCGGCTGCCATTTTGGTCATGACGGTGGTCTTGCCAACACGTCGTTCAGCGAGGAACTGGAGGGATCCCTGACTCGACGGCCTCCGCAGCTTGTTCCAAACCTCCGCGATCAGCTTATCTCGCCCTACGACCCGCTTGGGATCCTTCTGAGTAGTCATGCTCACTCGCCTGTTCAAGAAATGCCAAAACTCGCTCCAGAACAACACCGCAGGGCACGGAAATCGCCCGAAGAAATAGTCGTACGAAGAAAAATTCGCACGAAAGTTTCATCGTACGAAAGTTTGTTCGTGTGTCAAGTCTTTGTAAGAATAGGGTTTATAGACGCATCGACGGCCGCTCACATGAATTTTAAGGGTGTTTTCGATACGTTTCGACCGTGTTGCTCCTCAAAGGGGTGGAGCAAATGTCTTCACCACAAGCGCATGCGGCGGGCGCCGTTTGTCTCGTGCTCGCCCCTTTTCCTCCCCCTTTGTGTTGTCGATGAACATATCCATGTGCTACTGCTGTGTGCCTCTGCTGTAGCGGTGGTCCATTTGCCTGTTGATTGGCGTAGCGGTGCCGGGCACAATACTGCAACGAAGGAGCGTACTCGCGAAGACCACTCGTTCCCCCGGCCTATTGTTCTCGCGACGAACCGTTCCCACCTCGCTTTGCTCCCACCCTACTCTCGCCCTGTTCGAGCTTCTCATCATGCTGCGCTTCGCTTGCCGTTCGCTCGTTCCGCTCGCCACACTTCTGTTCGTTCTGGCGGGCGACACTCCCATTAGTTCCTTTTTCGTCTCGCCGGCTCATCATGCACTGCTGGCCGCTGACGACTGGAAGTCCAGCCAAGTGCCCGACGTTTGGAAAAACGCTCCCGGCCAAGGGTATTTCTGGTATCGCTGCTGGGTCGATCTGCCCGCCGACTGGCGCGAGCGGAAGATTGAACTGTTTCAAGAGACTGCCGATGATGCGCGAGAAATTTTTGTCAACGGTCGCTCGGTGGGACGCGCTGGTGCTTTTCCGCCGCAGTATCGTTCTGGACTGGGGGAATCGGAGTCGTTTCCGGTAGCACCGGACGTGTGGCGACTGGGGGAGCCGAATGTGATTGCGATTCGGCTTTATCAAGACACCGATCGTCGCACTAACTTTAATGTCGCCGCGCCCGTGATCTTCGCCGGTGAACAGGCCATTCGCTTGGCGGGTGCTTGGCAACTACGCGCTGGTGATGAACTTGCCTGGGCCACGGCCAAGGACGTCCAGTCACCACCGGCAGCTCATCGCTTTAACAAAATTGAGCGTGCCGACGATGTGCGTCGTACGCTCAAAAAACTATCTGGTGAAGAGGGGCCGCTGTCACCGGCGGAAGCGCTCAGTCGATTTCGAGTGCCGGACGATTTAGAAGTCGATCTGGTTTTATCCGATCCCGTGATTGGTCAGCCGCTGTCGATGAGCTGGGATGAGCGTGGTCGAATGTGGGTGGTGGAATTCCGTCAGTATCCGAATCCCGCCGGACTAAAGATGGTTAGTCGTGATAAGTTCTTGCGCTCGATCTACGACCGAGTCCCGCCCGCTCCGCCTAATCATTTTCGTGGTGAGGATCGCATTACGATCCACGAGGACACGGATGGCGATGGGCGCTACGATCGCCATAAAACGTTTGTGGACGGATTGAGTCTGGTAAGTTCCTGTGCCGTGGGGCGTGGTGGAGTGTGGGTGCTCAACCCGCCTTACTTGCTCTTCTATCCTGATCGTAATGGTGACGATTTACCGGACGGTGATCCGGAGGTGCATTTAGAGGGCTTTGGGATTGAGGATTCCCATTCGATTGCCAACAGTTTGCGTTGGGGCCCTGATGGTTGGCTCTATGCGGCACAGGGAAGTACGGTGAGTGCCGACGTGCGTCGTCCAGGCGACAAGAGTGCTCCCGTGCATTCCATGGGGCAACTCATTTGGCGTTACCATCCCACGACTCGTCGTTATGAGATTTTTGCAGAGGGTGGTGGCAACACGTTTGGAGTTGAGATTGACGATCAAGGGCGCATCTTCTCGGGGCACAATGGTGGCGATACACGCGGCTTTCATTACGTCCAAGGCGGATATTTTCAGAAGGGTTTTGGCAAGCATGGCTCGCTGAGTAATCCCTACAGCTTCGGCTACTTCCCCGAGATGGCGCATCATAGTGTGCCGCGCTTCACGCATACCTTTGTGATCTACGAGGGGACGGCACTGCCAGCCAGTTATCGTGGCAAGTTATTTGGAGTGGAGCCGCTACAAGGTCGAGTGGTGATGAGTGACGTGCAGCGCGATCGCTCATCCTTCAAGACCAAGGATCTCGGACATGTGCTCACTACCACCGATACTTGGTTTCGTCCGGTTGATATCAAGACAGGCCCCGACGATGCGATTTATGTTGCCGATCTCTATGAGCAGCGGATCGATCATGCCAGTCATTATCAAGGTCGAGTGGATAAGAGCACGGGACGAATTTATCGACTGCGTGCGAAAGGGAGTCGGCCGGCTGCGTTCAAGTCGCTGGCTGCCGGCGATCCTGCTGCCGTGATGGCTGCTTTGCAATCTGACAATCGTTGGCGCCGCCAAACCGCCCAGCGCCTGCTCGGCGATCTTCAGGCCTCGGGCCAGTCCCAAGGTATAGCGAAATCGCTAGCCGAATCACTGGCTCGTCAAACGGGCCAAGTGGCACTCGAGACGCTCTGGGCGCTAAATGCCGTAGATGGATTAACCGAGCCCGTCGCGCTCCAGGCTTTGGATCACAGCGATCCGTTTGTGCGTTTATGGACGATCCGTTTGCTGGGTGACCAGCAGCGAACCTCCTCCGCAGTGCGTGACAAACTGGTGGATCTCGCTTATCGCGAATCCCATGTTGAGGTGCGCAGCCAGTTGGCTTCCTCGGCGCGACGCCTGCCCGCCGCGGATTCTTTACCGATCGTGGCTAAGCTACTGACGCGAGCCGAAGATGCGGGCGACATTCATGTGCCACTGCTGTTGTGGTGGGCACTGGAAGCCAAAGCGGAGAGTGATCGAAACGCGGTGGTCGCAATCTTCCGCGAACCGGATCTCTGGAAATCGCCGCTCGTCAGTACGCACATCGCGCAGCGTCTGATGCGCCGCTACGCCACTCCCGGAACTCGACAGGATCTGCTCACGTGTGCCGAGCTCTTGGAGTTGGCACCAACTGCAGAGAACAAAAAGCAACTCATGAACGGTTTTGAAGAGGCGTATCAAGGTCGGTCGCTGGCAGGACTGCCGGGGGAATTGGTGCAAGCCATGACTCGCGCGGGTGGAGCCTCTCTGCCGCTGCGCGTGCGTCAAGGCGATGCGGCAGCGATTGATGAGGCACTGCAGTTGCTAACGGCAGAGAAGACGGATGCCAAACAGCGCCGACAGCTCATTGAGTTGTTCGGTCAGCTTCAGCAGCCGCGAGCACTCGAACCGCTGCTCAAGTTACTGCAACACAAACTGGATGTCCCGGCGGCGAACGATACGAAAACGAATGAGGGAAAACAGCATGAGGCTCAGCGCGCCACGGTGCTAGCGGCGCTGCAGTCGTTTGACAGTCCGCAGGTAGCGACGGTGATTCTGCAGTCCTATCCACAGCTTTCAACTGACAATCAGGCGCTGGCAATTTCGGTGCTGGCGAGTCGACCGACGTGGACGCGCGAACTGCTGAGTCGCGTGGAGGGGCAAACATTGGCTGCGAAGTCGATTCCCATTACGTCAGTGAAAAAACTGCTGCTTCGTTCCGACGAAGAGGTGACTCAACGAGTGCAAAAAATTTGGGGCGATGTACAAGGTGCGACAACTGCGCAAATGCGCGAAGCGATTGATAAGCTGGCGGAGGCAATTTTGCAGGGGTCGGGAAATCCATACAACGGCAAGCAGTTGTATGTGGCGAGTTGCGGTAAGTGTCATCGTCTATTCGATGATGGCGGACGAATTGGCCCGGATTTGACCAGTTACAAACGCGATGATCTGCGACGCATGCTGCTTAACGTGGTCAACCCCAGTGCTGAGATTCGGGAGGGGTTTGAAAACTACGTGATACAAACCAGTGATGGCCGCACGATCAACGGTTTTCTCGTGGATCAGGATCCACAGATTGTGACGTTACGCGGAGTGGATGGGCAAACCACGATCATTCCTCGGGATGAGATTGAGGAGCTGAAAGCGGTAGCGGTATCGCTGATGCCAGAAGGGCTACTGAAGGAATTAAGCGAGCAGCAGGTTCGTGATTTGTTTGCGTATTTACGGGCCACACAGCCGCTGCCATAAAGGCTGCTAATCAAGGACGAAAGATTTGGCATTTGCGTCCGCTGGCTCGGAATCCGACGCGAAACCACCGACGTTGCTGACCGAGTGCAGCCAGCGTCAGTTGCGCTCGTTGGTGGCCGATGAATGGTTTCATCAATTGATAAAGCCAGCGGCGTTTTCGCGACCATGAAGCTGGATCGGTAGTTAGCCATGGTCGCCAATCATCATCGATGAGGCCTTGGCGAGCAAAGTCGAAAAACAACTTCGGCCAAATGGTGTAAGTTACATGTCGTTTTAAAAATGTCGGGTCTCGACCCAGTAAACGCAGATAAAGAGCACCAATCGATTTCGGTAACAGTGGCAACCATGGAACGCCGTAATGTTGTTCCCGAAAGGATAAATAGTTTTCGCAGGTGATATGAAATCGGCCATTATCCGCCAGCACACGCGACATCTCAGCGATGCATTTTGAGGGTGATTGCACGTGTTCCAAAACCTGTTTGGAAACGACGGCATCGAAGCTTTGATCGGGAAAAGGTAAGTTTTCTCCCGTAGCTCCCACGTGCGTGATGGTCACACCCGCGGCCTGTGATCGACGTTCGGCGACTTCTCGCCAACTATCACTTGGCTCGACCGCCGTAACTTGTGCTCCAGCCAGTGCCATTTCAATTCCCAGCGAGCAGTGTCCACTGCCGACGTCGAGCAGTCGCAGGCCGGGAAAGACCCAACCGCCCTGCTGCAGGGTTATCACGGCACTGCGAGCCATCTGCCTCGTCACATCCAGTTGCGCACGTTGCTGTGCAAACTCTGCGTCTCGCCCGAGTGTGACGGTCAGATAATTCATCCATGATTGGCGAATGGACTCGTCGATAGATCCGCCTTCGTCCAGCGACTTTGGCTCTTCGAATCCACTGTGGGTCGGTTGCGCGACAGGATGCTTCATGATCGTCGACTCCAGTTGCCCTCTACGGTAACAACGCCATCATTGGGTCGGTGTGTGATCTGTACACCACCCGTCGACCGCTCCACAACCTGGAAGCAAATACATTGATCGTGACGATCGAGCGTCTCGCCGCCGTCCCACCGATGCACCGCCAGCGTAATCAAGAAAGTCCCTTGATTAAGCGGACAATTAGGCATTTCAAAGAGGAATTCAGAGGAGCCCGGCGGACAATCGAGCGGTGTACCTGTGAATAGAGAACAATTTGCTGTGACTCGAAAGAGTGAGGAGGTTTCGATTGATATGCCAAACCCCAACTGCTGCCGAGGTCCGTCGTTTTGGATGCGGACATGCACCTGCAGTGCATCGCCTCGCATCACATGCGAGAGATTTTCGAGCGTGAGTTGTTCATTGCCGATGAACGCAGATTCGATTCTCAGAGGTGAATTCGTGGAGGAGTTGACGAAGGCTCGCTCCCGAAAAGCGATCATATACTGCGACACCGCTTCTTCAATCGGCGCATCACACTTGACCTCACCGTTTTGTATGACGAGCCCACGATTACAGAGCTGGGTGACGGCGGAGAGGTTATGGCTGACGAAGAGCACGGTGCGTCCACCGTCCGCCACGGTTCGCATTTTGCCAATGCATTTCTTTTGGAAGTCGGCATCTCCGACAGCGAGCACTTCATCGACGATCAGGATTTCTGGCTCCAGATGAGCGGCAACGGAAAACGCCAGCCGGACCTTCATGCCACTGCTATAACGCTTGATGGGCGTATCAAGGAATTTTTCAATGCCGGAAAAGTCGACGATCTGATCAAACTTCCGATCGATCTCAGCCTTGGTCATACCCAAGATCGTGCCATTGAGATAAACATTGTCGCGGCCCGAAAGATCGGGATGAAATCCAGTTCCTACTTCGAGCAGGCTGGAGACGCGACCGCGTATCACGGCACGGCCACTGGTGGGCTTCGTGATGCGGCTGAGGATTTTCAGGAGCGTACTTTTGCCGGCTCCGTTCCGTCCGATAACGCCGAGCACATCTCCGCGCTGGACATCAAAGCTGATACTTCGCAAGGCGGTGTAGGTATCGGCTTCGCCCGCGGTATGGTTGGAGGTGTCGAGTCGACGAAGCTGCCGGAGATTACGCAGAGGTGCCTTGATGAAGCCGGTTAAGGCTGCTGCCAACGTATCGGGGATTTCGTCTTTCAATCCGATGCGATACGTCTTGGACAGTTTATCAACACTGATGACGGGCTGGCTCATGGAACTCTTCGGCACTCATGGCGCTGCGGAAAGCAACTTGCTGGAACTCGGAAACGTAACTAAGCATGCATAAGGACGGATCAAACGAACATCTCAAGCCACGTCGGCAAACACCTTCTCGCGGCTACGAAAGTAATGCAACCCTGTGAAGACGACGACGGACGTGACGATGGCGCTGAGCCCTATCCAGGCCCAGGGCATGGCTTGCTGCCCCAGCAGCGAAGCTCGAAACCCCTCGAGCACTCCCACCAGCGGATTGGCGGCATAGATCCACTGTGGATAGAGCTTCCAGGAACCCAGTTTCACTTCAGCGGGAATTAAGGATGTCGGATAAATCACCGGACTCGCATACATCAGCAGCTGCACGATAAACGAAATGGCATGCTTCACATCGCGGTACTGAATCGACATGGCCGAAGTCCATAGACTGATGCCAAAGGCAAAGCTGGCCATGAGTACGGCCAGCAGTGGAATGTAAAGGATGTTCAGCCCCGGACGAACTCCCAGTAGCAACAGGGCCAGCAGGCTGAAGAAAAAGGCGATGGCAAAGTCGAATAGGGTGGCGAGTGTGGCTGTCAAAGGCAGGATGATGCGCGGAAAATAGACCTTCGACAGCATTTGCGAGTTTCCGATCAAACTGTCGGTTGCCGAGTTCACGGCATTCGCAAAGCAGAGCCAAGCGGACATGGTGGCCAGATAGAACGCAGAGTGCGGGACACCGTCCGTACTGATCTGCGCGAGCCTGCCGAAAATCATCGTGAACATCGTGATCTGAAAAGCAGGCTGAATGATCGCCCACCCAATCCCGATCGCAGACTGAGCGTAGCGCACTTTGATCCCGCGCCACGTGAGAAACCAAAGTAGATCGCGATACTGATACAGTTCGCGCAGATCGATCAGTTTCGATCCCGAGTCGGGTTCGATGATCGTCTCATAACAGGGAACCTGCTCAACTGCTGCTGGAAATGCATGCGGTGAGTCCGCTCGACTGCCGACTAAATCTCGATCATTTGTTTCGGGAACAGACATTCGCGATGCTCATGGGACGCGTTCTCCACCGGATCAGCCGCGCCTACCCGAGCGGCCATTCGTTGGATGGGAACGTTGAGCATAATCCGAAGGCCGAGTTCTCAAAACTACCCCTTCGGGACAAATCCGACTCCGGAACGCGGACTACTCTTCGTGAGCCGGTAGAGGCATGTCAGGTTCGGGGGCACGAAGATCCTCGCCGATCATGTTCTGGCTACCCGCCATCTGCATTTCCGCCGGTTCAAACGCGGAACCGACTCGGCTGCGAGTTCGATCGGCACGATCGTAGGTGCCACCAAAAGCGTTGTAGTCGTAGTCGTAGGGATTGGGGCAAATCGCACAGCCCACTCCATTCGCCAGCAGCAATCCCATCAATAGCAGCAACGAGAAACGTTTCATGGCGAAATCCTTGCCCAATGACCTGCAGATTGAAGTCCATCCGTGGACCTGGGTGGTAACGAACCTAAATGCAGCATTACCACCCACTCGCTAGAGCATCGGCACTTAAGGATTGTAAGCTTTAGGCAATTTATGCCGCGCGCCGCAAAGACGAACTGCTGGCACCACTCGCATTCATTCCGCCGCCTACGCCCTTCCCGGCACCCGCCTTCGCAGACCCAGTGGCGCTAGCGAACGAAAAGGGAATGGTGGCCCGGCCGGCTGCAGAATCCGCGAGCACCTGCGGCAGATCCGCGAGACGATCGATGATGTAATCCGCAGCAATCGGTCGAACCCAACGCAGACCGATGGTCATCATGCCGAGTGCACTGGCGCTGCGGCGAGCGGCAGCATCATCGCTTAGCAAAGCGATACCGTCCGTGGCCCGCTGTTCGCGCTGCAGCACCGCCTGCAGCGCCTGCCGCTGCGGCAGTGCAGCTCCCACTTCTCGCGAGGAATAGATCGGTTGCCAATCCGCTCGAATTCCCGCAGCGGCCAATTGAGCGGCTACTTGTTGGGCGGGACGCAGGTCATTGACGAGAATCGCCAGCGAAACACCGGCCGCCACAAGCTTGGCCCAGGCTCGCTGCACACCAGGAAACAGCCGCAAGCTTTGTTCTTGCTGTTGCTCCCAGCGCGGTCGCCCCGCTACTTCCACCTCGGAAATCTGTGCCACACTACAGCCCAAATCACGTAAGTGCGAAAGCAGAGCCGTCCAATAGTCCATTCGACCAGCCAGCGCTTCGGACCACTGCCCCGCTAAAAATCGCTGACAAAACGACTCGTACTCAACCGCCAAACCAACACGGTTGAGCTGGATGACAAGCCAGCGATGCCAGGCCGTGTCATCAAAGAGGATGCCTCGAGGGTCTACCAGCACTCGCGTCACTCGATCACCTCGCACTCGGGACGGTGGGGCGCGAAAGGTTCGGACATGGATATCCATCGACCATGCATGAATCGCGTCTCCCGTGACACCGTTGATCGGCCAATTCACGTTAGAACTTCAGCGACTCAGCCGAGTTAGCGAGGAGTTGCCCCATTTCGGGACGTCTGCCTGTTAATTCGGGTAAGCGTGAGAAGTGCGGAAAGCTGCACTTCAAGGCACGTTGGGGACGTTCAGTCCACCCGTGTTCCAGGGTCGCGGCGGACCCACTCCACCCCACTTGAGGATTTCATTGTGGAGTAGCACGCACCCAATCACCAGCGCAATAAAAGACAGGATGAGCAGCATCGAATAGATGCTGAAATCGCGCTTGGGGAGTTTGTAGTTCGAGTTAGCCAAGCCGGGTTGTGACACGGTCGTCCTTCCGAATGGGTCCTCGTTTGTACTCGGGAATGATCTTGCCCACCGCCCGATTGGGTTCGGTCTTCATGATCATCACTCGACCTAAATACTGAGCGCCACGGAACACTTCCATCGTGTGGCCCTCTTTCAAACCATCGTCCCGTCCGAGCGAGATTTCGACTAAATCTTTAGCACTGACCGCCAACACCACACCATCCACCGCCGGCGGAATGGCTTCCACATCCACAAATTCGCTCAGGTCATGTTTAGTGAGCACCAGTTTCACGCGAGCGAGCTGTTCTACTAGCTGGGTGTTGCGTTCCTTCAAGAGTCGTTCGAGATCCAGGGCGCCGTTCAGTTTGTCGGTGAGGTCAACCACTTTCAGGAACTGTGCGTCGCGGTCGTTCTGCGCCACACGCACATTCTCGCGTAACGTCGCTACCTCTTCGAGCAATCGCTTGTTGTTGATTTCGAGCGTCTGCAGGGCCGCAGTCTGCTCCGTATGGGCGCCTTGCAGCTTCTCCAGTTCACTCGTCTGCTGGCTCAACAGGCCTTCTTGCTGAGACAGTTTGGTGGAAAGCGAAGCGAGGGCGTAAGTGCGAGCAGCTTGCTCGGCAGCATACTGATCCTTGAGCCGACCGAGTTGATTGTTGAGGTTTTCCACCTCCGTTTTCTTTTTGTCGAGCTGCTCTTTGTAGCCCAAATCGGCAGTACCCTCGGGATTGGGATTGGTCGCCAAAAGCTTCCAATTCTTGTGGGTGGCGAAGACCATGAGGGAGAGCGACATGAACACGATGCTCATGACAAAGATCATCACGGTGAAAATCTTGCCTAGCAGTGTCATAAAGTAACGGCCTTCCTGCTGATGCCTTGAAGTGGGCGTAAAATGGAACCCAGCCAAGTATAGTTACGTGAAATTTCGCGCGTCAATCAACATTTGTTAAATTTGGAAAACTGGGGTATTTGGGCTGTTTTGCAGGTCGCTCGCCGCTACACCGCTCGTGTCGCAGCCGCTTGCACGTTGCCGCTAGCACGTCATCGCGGTACCGCCCGCCGCGACACCCTGCGGTGCCGAACGGTCAGCCACCCATAAAACAACATTACCAACCAGACGAGCGGCCAGTCTCCCCACCGCTCGTACCAACTACTCCGTCCGTCCTTGGTCACCGTCGCAATTAATACGCCGGGTTGTCGTCGAGGCAACTGGTCAACCACTCGCCCCGATCCGTCAATCCAGGCGGTGATTCCCGTGTTGGCCGCGACGACCAACGGCCTTCGGGCCTCGATGGCTCGAAAGATCCCCGCCTGAAAATGCATATCCAGGATCGTCGACCCCCAAAACCATCCGTCATTAGTCAGATTGATCAGGATATCGGCAACTTTCTCGGATTTACGTAAATCCCGCAGCTGACTACCGATTACATGGGGCACCATCGTTTCGAAGCAAATGTTTGGGCAAAGTTTGTGGCCCTTAACGGTAAAGGCTGCCGGACGATCTCCCGGCGTCGCTCCCCCCATTCCCACCCACTGATAGAGCTGCGGAAATGTTTCGCCCAGCGGAATGTATTCACCGAACATCACCAAGTGCTGTTTGTAGTAGCGATCGACGACTTGACCGCCCGGATGGATGAGGAGCGCGGAGTTGTACTCGCGGGGCCGGCGGTTGGTCTGCGTAGCATCGATCGTAATCGTACCTACGACCAGATGTACTCCCTCATCCCCACGTACATCATCCCCACGTACATCAGCAATCTCGCGGGCCAGCAGCCTCACCTTCGTCTCAAAGGCCCGCAGTCGATCCGCAATCCGAGCCCGCAGCTGGGGATCCTCCACTAAAAACTCGGGTGAATTCTCCGTGAACATCGACTCGGGCCAAATCACCACATCCAGCTCGGGGTGGGCACGGCAAACCTCTAGCGTCTGCTCCCGATAGCGTTCAAAGGTTCGCCGATTCCGCTCTTCGTTGTAATCAAATACCGTGTCGATCGAATTCTGAATCAGGGCGATGTGAAGTGAGTCGGAGCTGGAACGACTGATCGCTGCCGTTGCCGAACTCCCAGTAGCCTCCTCGACTGCCACCACCGGCAATGAACGAGCCTGCTGCTGCACCTGCTGCACCTGCTGCTGGCGCTGGTGGCCATACGTAAGTGCGCCGATGATGGCGAGCGCGGCGATCAGCGCACTTCCCAGTGGGCGGTCGCACCAAGGACTGACTCCCAGCTGCGAATCCGCCGCTGGCGGTTGCTCCCCTGCCAACTCGGGTGACGATGCCGGCCACTGCTGCAGCAGGGCTGTGGCCACGAGCATGACCAAGCCGCTCACCCCATACGCTCCACCGATATCGGCCAGCTGAATCGTCGTGGTCCAGAACGCCAGTCCGTGACCGAGCATGCCGCCCGTGAAACCGGTAAGCAAATAGCCGCGAAGCAGTTCGCCGCTCACCCAGATCAGGGGAGCGGCAACCAGCAGCGGACAATGAGCTCGACGCGTCGCCCAGCGGGTGAGGGCGATGAAGAGCGGTGGGTAGATGGCCAAGTAGGCGCTTAGGGCGAACCAGCCCAGGTAGAGTGCGGGGTAGGCGAGTCGGATGCCGTGGAGGAAGGCGAGAAAAAATCCGCAGGCTGCGAGCCACTGCTGCAGGTAGAAACGTCGGCCGGTGGCTTGGCCGTCACGGGCTTGTAATAGCCAGCCGAGTGGCGCGAGCCAAGTCAGCCAGGACCAGCCGAGCGGCGGCAAGGAGGCGTACATCAGCAGGCTGCTGGCCACACCGCAGGCGAAGGGGCGTTGTGCGGCGAATGTCAGCCAGCGCGGTCGCATGACGATCCTTTCGCAGCGCTACGCTACTTAACTTCCAGCATGCGGGTGAGTGCGACGAGTGACCAGTGAGTGGTCTCCGCATCCACTTGGATGACGTTGACCGGCGTCTCCGACGCCAGGTTTTCGAGACTCCAGCACAGGTGCGGCAAGTCGATGCGATACATCGTGGCGCACATGCAGACGACGGGCGACAGAAAGTGAATTTCCTGTTCGGGATGTTCTTTCTGGAGTCGATTGACGAGGTGCAATTCAGTGCCGATCGCCCAGCGACTACCGGGCGGAGCGGCTTCGATGACCTGAATGATCTTGCTGGTCGACCCCGAGATATCGGCGATGTCGTGGACTTCGCGCGGACATTCCGGGTGTACCAGAATCTTGATGCCCGGATATTTGCTGCGGAAGAGTTGCACGTGTTCAGCGCGGAACATCTGGTGCACGCTGCAGTGTCCCTTCCACAAAATCACGCGGCTGTCCCGAATCGCCTCTTCCGAGTTACCGCCGAGGTCGGGAGCATGTGGATCCCAGACGGGCATGGTGCTGCTGGGGATTCCCATTTTCAGCGCGGTGTTGCGCCCCAGATGTTGATCGGGAAAGAAGAACACGCGCTTGCCGCGCTGAAACGCCCACTCCAGCACGGGAGCGGCGTTGCTCGAGGTACAGACGATGCCGCCGTGTCGACCGCAGAAGGCCTTGAGGCTGGCGGCGGAATTAATGTAGGTGACCGGTATCAGCGACTCGGTATCGATGACTTGTCCGAGATCTTCCCAGGCCGCTTCGACCTGTTCAATGGCGGCCATGTCGGCCATGGAACAGCCGGCACCCATGTCGGGCAACACCACCCGCACTCGTTTGCCGCTGCGCGCGGCCAGTTTTTCGGGGCGATTGGCGAGCATGTCGGCGGTTTCCGCCATAAAGTGCACGCCGCAAAAAACAATTTGGCGACACTCGGTGCTAGCCGCCGCCATTTGGCTTAACTGGTAACTATCCCCCCGCAGGTCACTCAGCTCGATCACTTCGTCCTGCTGATAGTGATGTCCCAGGATCAGCAGCTTGGGGCCAAAGTGATCCCGCACGCTTTGAATCCGCCGACTAAGTTCAGCGTTATCCAGCGATTTGTAGGGCGCAAGTTCCCGTGGCTCTGGAGGCGAAAGTAACGTGCTCATGGTGGTCCGCAATCTCAACGCTAAAGTACTCGTGATGTGAATACCCGTAGCGTTGAGTTTAGTGAGCAATCGCGTTACTCACAACGGACGCAGCTTGCCCGATGTCCGCTGACCTGGCGTCGCCGCCGAGCGATCGGGATCAAGATGCCCAGCATCCCGCAGCTCCACAGCAGCAGCATCGTCGGTTCGGGAACACTGGCGCCCTGAGCAATCAGCTCGACGCGCAAATAGTTGGGATCGGTGCTACCGCTAAGGTCCATGGCGATGAACGTCAAATAGTTGAGGCCGGCAACAAAAGCCGTGCCGACCGGCAGGGTGAATGATCCGGGTGTTGTGGCGGCATTGGCGTCGATGGCTTGACCATTCAGCAGCACGTCGAAGGCGGCGTCACTCAAACTGCTGCTCCATCTACCCGTCACCGAAACCGTCTCTGGTAGTATTTGTGAAGGGCCACCAAAGTCGATGACGAATACGAACGCGGCATAACCGGCAGGAGCGTAGATCGATTTCGATAAGCTGTCGTCAAAGCCAACCGGGTCATACGCTGAGCTGGCGATGCCGTACTCCGGTGTCGGTTCGTCGGCGGTACGGTAATGCAAGTCGAGCTTGCCATTGGCCAGAATGGCGCCTGTGGGACCTACACCAGTGTTGTAGAACCGGTTGGTCACTCCTGCATGGGCGACTTGTCCAACGACCAAAACTAGAGTCGAAGCCAGTAAACACTGCCAGCTGAATGTATTTCGATGTCGCTTCACGGCATGTTCCTCATGTCCTGAAAAAATCTTGTCCGCGGTGAATGAAATACACCTGATTCCAACCTCACTCGCGATACATCGCGTGGTCGAATCGTACTCAGTCTTGTTCAGGCCGTTACAAGATTTGGTTAAAGACTAAAGAACATAGCTTGGTTCAATCTTCACGAAATCTCTGCTTCGCCATTCATGAATCACCATTTCAATTCCGCCCGATGCAGGACGTCATCTCGTTCATTTCTATCTAAAGGGTGCGAAAATGAGTCGAACCAGTTCAGAACGCCAAGCCGAGCGAAACCGTGGTCGAGGATTGATCAAAAAGCGTTCGCAGCAGAATGCGGCTCGCGACCGTCAGCTCCGGCGCTGGTTGCAGTGCGAGCATCTTGAGCATCGTGAATTGATGGCCGGGCAGATCTTCATCACGGAGGTAAATCCCACGGGAAGCTCGGCTGGCTATGCAGCCGACTGGTTCGAGGTGACCAACACTGGCTCGACCGCCGTCGATATCTCAGGCTGGAAGATGGATGACAACTCGAATAGTTTTGCCAGCTCCGTAGCGCTGCGCGGGATCACCAGTATTCCTGCAGGAAAATCAGTGGTCTTCCTGGAAGGTGCGGCCACGGGGACAAACGATGCCACACTCATCTCGAGTTTTTCTCAAGCTTGGTTTGGCACCGCAGCTCCGCCGGCTGGCGTCCTCATCGGAGCGTATGGTGGCACTGGTGTGGGGTTATCCTCCACGGCTGATGCCGTTAACCTCTTCGACTCGTCGGGCACGTTGCAAGCAAAGGTCACCTTTGGAGCCTCGACAGCGGGCGTATCGTTCGATAACGCTCAGGGACTCGACAACGCCACGATCACTCAACTAAGTAGCCTGGGCACCAACGGTGCTTATCGGTCATTGGCGATGACTGGCGAGACGGGATCGCCAGGGCGAATTGTGGGCGCGGCGAATACGGTCGACCTGACATCCTACGTTCGTGTCGGACGTTACGATCTACCTGAGCCAACTCGTACCACTCCACCCGACTCTACGAATCGATTGGCACAAGAGGCTTCTGCCATCACCTACAACTGGGATACCGACACACTGTTTATTTTGGGTGACGGGGGAACGGCGATTGTGCAGACTGACAAGACCGGTCAACTCATCAATACGATGACCTTGGCGTCGGGAAGTAGTCCGCAGGGCACTGAATTCTACGATCCCGAGGGACTGGCCTACGTAGGAAACGGTAAATTCGTGTTGGTGGAAGAGCGTGACCGACAAGTGGTGCGCTTTAGCTACACTGCTGGCACTACGCTCAACCGTTCCTCTACCGAGACCGTCAAAATTGGCACGAGCATTGGCAACGTTGGTATTGAGGGAATTTCTTACGACCCTAAGACCAGTGGCTTCATTGCCGTCAAAGAAATCTCTCCCGAAGGAATATTTCAAACGGGGATCGATTTCTCCGCTGGGACCGCCACCAACGGATCGCCCACCACCACAAACTCCACCGACCTCTTCGATCCCACGTTACTCCAACTGGCTGATTTCGCGGATGTCTTTTCGTTGTCCAATGTGCCCTACTTCAACGGCTTCTCTGACTACAGCAATATCTTGGTATTGAGCCAGGAAACCGGTCGGATTGTCGAAACCGATCGCTCTGGCAACGTGCTCAGTCGATTGACGATCGCGACGGATCTGGGCAATCCCTTATCCGTTGCTGACCAGCAGCACGAAGGTATGGCGATGGATTGGCAAGGCAACCTGTATGTTGTCAGCGAAAATGGTGGTGGCAGCATCGACTATCCGCAGTTGTGGGTTTACACGAAATCGACGACGCCTAATCAAGCCCCAACGGCAGTGCAGATCACGAACGGTTTGACGTCCTTGGCGGAAGCAACGAGCACGACGAATCGAGTGAAAGTCGCTGATATCGTGGTCACCGATGATGGTCTGGGTACGAACGATCTAGCCGTTACCGGTACGGACGCAGCGAGCTTTGAAATCGTCGGCTCCGCGCTCTACCTGAAGGCCGGCACAACTCTGAACTCACTCTCGAAGGGCTCCTACACCGTCAGCGTGACGGTTGATGATCCAAGCGTTGGTAGTACGCCCGATGCCACCAGCAGCAGCTATACGATCGCGATCACGCCGTCGGGGACGGGTGGTGGTCTGCGCGTTACCGAGGTTGCTTCGTGGTCGAGTAGCCAAGGGCCCGTGGGCGCCGATTGGTTTGAAGTCACCAACACCAGTGGTCAGGCGATCGATATCACAGGCTGGAAAATGGATGACAACTCCAACAGTTTCTCCCTTGCTGTCGCGCTCAACGGCATCACATCGATTGCGGCTGGCGAGTCGGTGATCTTTGTGGAGACGTCGAGTAGCAGCACGCTGACGACGTTCCTCAGCACGTGGTTTGGAAGCAATGCGCCTGCAGGTTTGCAGGTGGGAACTTACAGTGGTTCAGGCGTAGGTCTCAGTTCCGGTGGTGATGCCGTCAACCTGTTCAACTCGGTCGGCACGCGCATGTCGAGCTTAACGTTCGGCGCCGCTCCTGGAAGCGCGCCGTTCTATACCTTTGATAACTCGGCCGCTGCCGACAACACCACGATCAACACGCTTAGTGCCGTGGGGGTGCACGGTGCGTTTGTGGCCGCGAATGATACGCAAGCCGTGGGTTCACCGGGAGCGATTGGCAAGCTGTTCGTCTCCGAGGTCGCGCCGTGGTCGAGTGGTAATAGTCCGGTTGCTGCGGACTGGTTCGAGCTCACCAATACCACGGCGTCTCCCATCAGTCTGACGGGCTGGAAAGTCGACGATAACTCGGCATCCTTCTCTCTCGCCGCTGCCCTCACGGGCGTAAACAGCATCGCGCCAGGCGAGTCGGTGATCTTCCTGGAGACCTCGACGTTGTCAACAACTCGAGCCAACTTTCTCAGTAACTGGTTTGGAAATAATCCTCCGAGCAGTCTGCAGGTTGGCGGCTATAGCGGCAGCGGACTGGGACTGGGAACTGGTGGTGATGCGGTGAACATCTATGATGCAGATGGTTTGTTACGAGCGAGCGTCACGTTTGGTGCCTCGACCACCACGGCACCGTTTCGCAGTTTCGACAACTCCGCTGCCCTCCAGGCAACTACCATCTCGACGCTGAGCACTAGTGGCGTGAATGGAGCATTCGCTGCGGTTAATAGCACCAATGAAATCGGTTCACCGGGAGCGATTGCGGCAGTCAATCCGTTTGGCCCCACGATTCGTGAAACAACGAGTTCCCCCTACATCAGTCTTCCTGATCAGGGCAGTGGCTATTTAAGTGGAGTGGTAAATGATCCGACAGACGTAGCGCGCCTATCGGGAATCGATTTTTCGTTCTCGGATCCTGATACCGATGTATCAAGTTTGACGGTGAGTGTCACGTCGAGCAACCTGACGGTCGTTTCGGCGGGGGGCTTGAGTTTGACCGGCAGCGGCGCAACTCGCAATCTGCGCATTACTCCTACCGATGTTGGTTACTCCACCATTACGCTACGAGTAAGTGACGGTGTTTCGGAATCCACCTACTCGATCGGCTACGCCGCCTCCGTGGCCTCTACGACTCCCACCACGACGCGCTTTCATACCGGTTCCTCGGATGCCTCTGCGGCGGTGGCGATCGACGCCTCCTACAGTCTGGTGGCGGATGACGAAGATCAAGTGTTGCGGCTATATCATCGCAGCCAATCTGGCTTACCCGTCGCAAGTTTCGACTTCACCTCTTCCTTGGGCTTAACCGACACGTCGGGTGGTGTACCGCGCGAGGTTGATCTGGAAGCGGCGGTTCGATCTGGCAATCGAGTCTACTGGGTTGGATCAAGTAGTAACTCGAGCACCGGTGCCAGTCGACCCAATCGCAATCGCATCTTTGCGACCGATCTCTCGGGCAGTGGAGTTACCACGACGGTGACGTACGTTGGTCGCTACGACTACCTTAAAGATGATTTGATTGCCTGGGACCAAAACAACGTGCACGGGTTGGGCGCCAACTACTACGGACTGGCCGCCAGTGCCGCCGTGGGTGTGGCCCCGGAAAGCTCCAACGGTTTCAACATCGAAGGTGTGGTATTCGCGCCGGGTAGTTCCACCACGGCCTACGTGTCGTTCCGGGCTCCCCTGGAAAACACCACCTTGCGCAGTCGCGCCTTACTCGTGCCCGTGAATAATTTCTCCACGCTAGCGATCAGCGGTGGAGCTCAGGGCAGTGCTACCTTTGGCGCTCCAATCGAGCTGAACTTGGGTGGCCGAGGCGTGCGGGACGTGATGAGTAATGGGACCGAGATGGTGATCATTGCGGGACCAGCCGGGGCTTCCGGGGACTTCGCACTCTACTCGTGGAGTGGCGCGGCGGGCGAGCAGCCGATTCGACGAGAAACCAGCTTATCGGGACTGAATCCCGAAGGCATTGTCGAGATACCGAGCACGTTGTCTGCAGCTTCTTCCTTGCAATTGATCAGCGATAACGGCGATACCGTCTGGTACAACGACAGCATCATCGCCAAGGATCTGCCGCGCGCTGAGCAGACGAAATTCCGCAGTGATCTGGTTTCGCTTGGTCGTCGAGTTACGAATTTATCACTCAGCCAGGCGTCGGCTACCATCGGTGGATCGACAACGTTGCAGGCCTCGCTGACCTTCGCGGATGCTGGCAGCGGCGTGTCGGGTAAAACCATCGAATTCCGCTTGCAGGGCAACCTCATGGGAACCGCCAGTACGGATAGCAGTGGAGTGGCGAAGCTAACTGTCAGTCTTGCAACTTACTCGCCTGGGCTTCTCTCGAACGGTCTGCAAGCTTCGTTCGCGGGTGACAGTGAAACGACCGCCAATAGCAGCTCGGCAAATCTGATCATCACGGACAACTATCTGCAAGCTTCGATTCCGAATGTCAGTTTCACGCCGATACTGTCAGTCGGTGACAATGCAGCGCAGTCAACCAACTATCGTATGGTTGGAATTCCCGATGGTTTGGGTGCCATGGACAATAGCGATGGAACCTTCACGGTCCTGATGACTCACGAATTGGCCAGTGGTGGTGCTGTGCGAGCTCACGGTGGCAGCGGTGCGTTCGTCTCTAAATGGACATTTAATAAATCGACGTTGGCGGCTGTGTCGGGCGCTGATCTGATCACGCAGTTGCGCAGTGGTGACCCAGCCACCGGCTTCGCGGCACTCAGCGGCTCCGCCTTGAATTTCAACCGGTTCTGCTCGGCAGACCTTCCACCCGTATCAGCGTTTTACAACGCTGCCACCGGTAAGGGCACGACGGAACGACTTTTCATGACCGGTGAGGAATCGTCCGGAGCGCGAGCGATCGCCACGGTTGTCACCGGTAGCACGGCGGGCACCGCTTATACGTTGCCACGCTTCGGCTCGTACAGTTGGGAGAACCTCGTTGCCAATCCAGCCACCGGCGATCAGACGCTAGTCATCGGTACGGACGATGGCAGTATCGGTGCCAGCAAAGTGATCACTTATGTGGGCACGAAACAGTCGACTGGGAATGTCATCGAGCGAGCCGGGTTAACCAATGGAACGGCTTACCAGATTCAAGCAGCCGTGAATGGAGTTCCTGTTACTGCCGAAGATCGGAACAATGCCCTGGCAGGTTCCGGCGGTAAACCCATTCATCAAGGGACGTTCAGTTTGGTGAGTAGCGGGGGAACGGGGTTCAATCGAGCGGAAGATGGAGCCTGGGATCCCCGCGATCCACGCGTCTTCTATTTCGTCACGACGGACCAAATCACATCCGGTAACCGTAACTCACGACTCTGGAAATTAACCTTCTCCGATCTGAGTAATCCGCAAGCGGGTGGGACCATCGAAGTTCTTATCAATGGAAAAGATACCGCGCTGATGTTCGACAATATCACGGTCGATCAGCAGGGCCGGATCTTGTTGCAGGAAGATCCGGGTAACAATGTTCGAGTGGCTCAAATCTGGATGTACGACACTACGTCTGGCGCTCTCTTAAGTCTCGGGCAGCATAATCCCGCCTACTTCCTTTCCGGTGTCGACTCGTCCAAGTTTTTGACCCAGGATGAGGAGTCGTCTGGAGTACTGGATGTGTCGAGCATCCTGGGCGACGGTGCATTCCTAGTGGATGTGCAAGCCCATTACACGATTGATGCCTCGAACCCGCGTGGTTTCAGTAACCCAGCCGAACTCGTGCAGGGTGGGCAACTGAGCATCTTGCGTGTGGGAGCTACAGCCGGTCTAGGATTTACCGCGACGAACTCGTCTGGTCCAACCACCTTGGCGACAAACCCTGCTCTGGTGATTTCGGGAACGAATGCCGCCGACCAGTTCAAAGTGACCGCCACGGGAAGCAGCTACAGTGTGCAATTGAATGCCGCGAGCTTGGCGACGTTGAATCTGTCTGCCGGTCAGATTCTGGCCAGTGGCTATGGCGGTAACGATCTGCTCGATCTGACTGCCACCTCCATCAATTCGCGAATTTATGGTGGATCGGGTAACGATCAGTTACGTGGTGGCGCTGCTGTCGACATCATCTTTGGTGATGCCGGTAACGATTCACTGTTTGGCAACGCGGGTGGTGATCTGCTCTACGGTGGCGCTGGAGATGATTCGCTCACTGGTGGTGCTGGTGCAGATCGATTACAGGGTGACGCTGGCAGTGATTCCTTCCTGTTTGATCTACTCGACGCTCTCGCCGATTTCTTGATTAACGAAAATGATCGCAAGCTGCGAGTTGGTTAGTCGGCTAAGTCAGCGAGCAGTCAGCGAAGTTGGCTCGGAGCCACCAAAGTTGGCGATCAAAACAAGTAACGAGCGGCCTGCTTATGCGGGCCGCTCGATGCCATTGGTCGAGTACCACGAACCACCTACTGCGACAATTCGGTCGTTGCCGTTACTCGCGCGGTGCCGCTTGGGACTTCAGCAGAGCAGCCAGGGCTTGGCGGCTGGGCTCGTAATCGGGAGCCAGTGCCAGGGCCATGCGAAACCAGTTCACGGCCAAGTCGGGCTGATCAAGCGCGAGGGCGGTCATGCCGAGTGCATGACGAACTTCGGGATTACCTGGTTCCTGCGCTGCTTTCTCGTGTAACTTTGTGAACTGATCGCGCATCTCCTTGATCTTTTCCGCCACCGCCGCTTCCTCTTGCGCCTCGTCCGCACGACCCAGGCGGCGTAAAGCTTGTGATAAGCGGTAGCGAGCGATATAGTCCCGCGGATAACGCTTACAGATTAATCGCAGCGTATTCACTGCCGCTTCCACATCATTGGCCTCCAAATCCAAGGACGCACTCAGCAGTAGCGCCGATAATGAACTTGGATCTTCCGCCAAAGCCACCGACAGATGTTTTTGAGCCAGTGGCAGATTTCCCAGTGCCAAGTGACATTCGGCTTGCAACACATCGCGCTGTGCCGACGGTTCACATAAACCGAGTGAATGGAGCGCATCGCTGAACTGTCGCAACTTCACCTGACATTCCGCCAGCTCGAGCATCACTTCCGCCTGGTTCACGGGCGGATTCGTGCGCCGCAAAGCCTCTTGATAAGCCGTTATCGCCTCATCGTAATGCTCAAAATCTTTATGCATGAGACCGATGAGTCGAAAGGGACGCGCATCTTCCGGTGCCAATTCCGCCACGCGATTCAGATGTTCGCGTACCACTGGAGCCACCCCTAAATCGTAGTAGCACGATGCGATCCAGCGATGCGCTTCGATATTGTCTTCCTGTCGCTCGATGGCGTCCTCCAGTGGTCCGATCGCTTCCGGCTGTCGCCCCATCTTGTAAAGAATCTGACCCGCCTCGGTGAGCGCTGAACTCACCACGCGATCAGGGATGCCAACGGTAGTACGACGGGCATTGCGCGCCGCTTCATCCTGTGCTGTCACAACCGCACGAGCACCTGTCCAGCCACCCACTGCCAGGAACTCTTCGAGTGCTGACATCGCATCGCCGTCGACGAGAAACAGCTTTCCTTGCAGATAGTGGCGTTGTGGTTCGAAGTCGACAGCACTGGGCCAACCGTTCAGCTCACGTCGGGCACCGACGACGTCATTCCGCTCCAGCGCGCTGATGGCGCGCTGAAACCGTCGCTCGGGCTGCCGTTCGCGCCACTGCCAGCCAACGATGATCGCCAGGAGCACGACGAGTCCCGCGAGCAGCCAGCGGGCACGCTTTTGTCGTTTCCGATGAGTGGCGGTAGCTGCATCCACTGGTACTTGGTTCATGGTGTTTCGATGATCGTCTGCCATTGATTGAGCTGGGGTGTAAGCTGTTGACGAATGCCGCTGGGCCAGACGATTTCGAGTTGTTCCACGGTTGCTCCCGCTGGCACTCCCCAGTGTACGCCGTAGTCACTTTGGGAAAGATAACTGCCGCCACCTTTCACCAGGCGCAGTTGACGTCCAGAACTGGTCTTCAAAATCAAATGGCTACCAATCGCCGTGCGATTGGACCGAGTACCAATCAGTCGAACTCCCACCCAGTCACCGTGGCTATTGGTGGTGTTGATCAGCAGCGCACTGGGTTCATTCATGTGCGCGATCGCTACATCGAGGTTTCCGTCACCATTGAGGTCACCCAAAGCGAGTCCGCGCGATTCCCAGCTTTTACTGAAGTACGGTTCGCGGGGAACCGTTGCCCGTTGAAATCGACTGCCGCGTCGGTTCTCCAGCAGTAGCGGTGACTGTCGGCGCGGCGCCGTGGTGGGAAACTTGATCACGTGACCATTAGCCACCATCACATCTTCATCACCATCGCGATCCAGGTCTCCAAACGCCGTACCAAAGCCGACAAATAAACCGCCGAGTGCCGTGATACCCGTGGACTGACTCACATGCAGGAACTGCTCGGCACCTTCATTGCGATAGAGTGCAAACGCTTCACGTTCATAATTCGCCGCCCACAGATCGGGTTGGCCATCGTTGTTGTAGTCGCAGGCATCGACGCCCATGCTCCCATCCGGCACTCCACGATCATCCGTCGCTACCCCGGCGGCTAAGCCCACTTCCGAAAACTTGCCGTTGCCATCATTCAAGTAAAGAAAATTTTCGACCGTGTCATTGCCAACGTAAAGGTCAAGGTCACCATCTAGATCGACGTCGACCGCGATGACACCGAGTCCCTTGCCATCTGGCTTGAGTCCCGCGGCAGAAGAGGCGTCGACAAAGGTGCCATCACCCTGGCTGTAGTAAATCGTATCGGGCAGTCCCTGAAATTGTTTGGGAGAACAGATTTCACGCTCCTTCTGCGGAGCGGGTGGTCGACAGTAAGGATGATTGTCGGGAGACCAATTGACGTAGTGGGTGAGATAAAGATCGAGATGCCCGTCGCCATTGAAGTCGCCCCAGGCTGCACTGCTGCTCCAAAGTTTGTCGCGTAGCGCTGCTGGTTGGTGTAGTTCTCGAAACGTTCCATCGCCTTCGTTATGCCAGAGAGCGATGCCACCGTAACCCGTCACCACGACATCGACGAATCCATCGCTGTCATAATCAGCGGCGGTCACCCCGTGCGTGTAATGGCCCACCACATCGAGTCCACTGGCAACGGTGATGTCTTGAAAGCTACCGTGCAGCGATTGGCGAAAGAACTGCGAAGCGCTGCCAGCTAATTCCAGTTTGGCACTGATCGTTCCTCCTCGGGGAAAAAACAGATCCAGGCGGCCATCCCCGTCGAAGTCCAGAAGGGCGACGCCACCGCCCAGGGATTCTAAAATCGCGGCATGTCCCGCCTCACCGCCATTACGGTAATGAGCTGACACTCCTAGCTCGACTGCTCGCTCGCGAAACTCCCAATCGGTATCCGTGGCAGCACGCTGGCTGGCGGTCGGTGAACGGGAAGGCTTGGTTCCAACGGGGCCACCAGCTTCGTCTGCAGATGGGGATTTCGAAGCTGGAGTTGCTTTGGAATTCGGATTGGTCGCTGTTGCAGATGAATCCACTTGGGATCGGCAACCCGAAGTACAGCCCAGCGGGCAGACGAATGCGGTGATCATGACGAGGCAAACACGAGCGTTTTTCCAGCCCGTCATGCTCGACGACTTAGTCGCGGCTTGATGACATTTCTGGAAAGCAGTGCAGGTTCTCATGGCAGTTTTCCCAGCGGCGAGACTGCCTGCTGTCGATGCCAGCGCGCTCGCTCAGTATTTTGTCGCTCCTCCCAGAGATCAGCGAGTGCTCGATGCGACGGCGCGTGTCGAGGATCAACTTTCAAAGCACTGTACCACCAACCGAGTGCTTCGTGCTTGAAACCTTGAGCGGCGACGAGTTCGCCGGCCTCAAAGCGCAAGTCAGCGCGGCGTGGTTCAACGAGCAGTTTGGTGGAGATCTCGTGCAAGCGCTGAGTGGCAGCTCGAAGCTTTTGATTCGTTTGCTGATGCTCTTCCGCTTCTTCTTTTTGGCCAGCTAGTTTGTAAGCGCGAGAAATAGCGTGATGAATGGCGGGCTCGTGCGGCGTGATGGCGATGGCCGCTTGCAGTTGTTCGATCGCCCGTGAGTACTCGCCGGACTCCAATTCCACCAAGCCATACTCCGTGAAAACCTCGGCGCGCAAGTCGGCGGACAGATCTGCATTCAGGTAGGGCGTAAGTTGCTGGCGTGCGGCCTCGGCATCGCCCAGTCGACGTTGACACGACGCCCAGCCGATCGCCAAGCGTGGCTCATCGGGAAACTTGCGAACGGCAGTTTGAAAGGTGTCGTGTGCTTCCTGGACTTGATTCATTTCCAGTTGAGCGCGTCCTAGTTTTTCCCAGGCCTCGCGGCTCTTGGGGTGATCCCGCGTGGCCTGCTGATACTCCTCGACCGCTTGCTGACTATTGCCAATGCGCTGACAGATTGCGCCTCGCAGCAGTCGCATTTTGAGCTCGTGGGGCTGCCACTTCATCCAGAATTCCAAACATCGCCAAGCGTCGGCCAGTCGATATTCCGACGTGTAACCTTCCGCCAGCGTGGCGTAGATTTCACCCGCCGTTGTGTCATCGATTTGACGTTCGACGATTTTGGCGAGCGATTGTTCGACGGCTTCAAAACGACCGCGGCGAGCGTCGAGGAGGCAGCGTTGAATCAGTACTTCCTCCGGGTCAGCTCCCAGCAGTCGGGCACGATCAAGGAGTGGTTCGACGTCCGGAAGACTGCCAGCACGACGCTCGGCAATCGCCAGCGTAAAAATAATGTCAGCGCGATTGGGAAAGCGGCGATCGAGTGCGCGCAGTTGTTCGACCGCTTCATACGGACGATCCTGATCGAGCAAGCGTTGGATGCTGCTCAGTCCCCACCGCACGCGCCAAGAATCTCCGAAGAGCCAGAAACTGATGACTAGTCCGAGCGGCAGGAGTGCCAGCAGCAGGAGCGTGGGCCATGGCCACCGTCGTGCCACACCCGACTCGGCGGTTTCCCGAGTAGTTTTAGCTGCTGGATTGCGGCGGGAAGTGTCGGGAGTGGTATGCACGCGATTCATAAGTCACAAAAATAAACCAGCTCGAAGTGATCCTGTTGAGGATACCGCGAGCTGGTTGGTTTCGGCAATCAATCACGACCTGACAAGCTGGCGCTTTCGAGCGCTTAGTCGGTCAGATTGAATTCAAACGAATTCTCCGTGGCGCCACCCTTCACGACGTTGGCTACCAGCGGAGAGGTTTTCACATCGGCAAATTTGGCTGGCAATTCGTTTTTCGGCGCTGAATTCGCCGGGTCGGTCTGAGCCGCCATCTGCATTTTCCGCATGTCATCGGGCGTCATCTGGTCGGTATTCACTCCCGCTGTGGTTCCGCCCGTGATCTTGGAAATCACCACCTTGGCATCGCCGATGGGAGCACCGGATCGTCCGCCGGTCGTCAGCGTGAATTTGCCTGAGGCATCGGTTGAGCCAGCGGCAACTTCGGCTCCGTTATCAAACAAAAACGAGACGGAGGCACCAGAGACAGGTTGGCCGTTGTACTTCACGGTCCCCTGTGCCGGCGATAACGCTTTGCCACCTTCGCCACCGCAGCCGACGAGCGTCACCAGCAACCAGCCCACGAGCAACAATTTCGCCTTCACGATCACAACCTCCAGACAGATAAAAAGGAATGAGAGGCAGGTTACGGGAGACCGTCGACGCTGCCACCCATGACTCAATAAAAGAATGCGACCGGGCGAATGAATCGGCCGGTCGCAGAGTTAACAATCGAGTGGGAAATGTCGGTTTAATAGTTGCCGACGGCCAAGCCGTCAGCGCGACCACCGAGGGCCTGATAGGTTCGGTAATCGATACCATCCGAGATCATGCGGACGCTGGCATCACCCATGACGAACTGAGCACCACCTGGGTGCCGCGAACGGAAGCCCCAAGAAAAGTTCCAGTTGTTGGGATTCGTGCAGTTGGGGTTGGTGATCTTCTTGGAGTTATAGCAGGTGGTCATGTTGTTGATCGGCACGGAGGTCGACGCGTGAGCGTTGTTCATGCCGTTGTAATGCCACCAGCCACCACCGGTGTGATCATGGCAGTTCGGCAGCACTTCGCCGACGGCGATCGTGTTCGACGTTCCATCTTGAATGGATGCCAAGTTGATCATTGGCCCGAGGCGACCAAACAAGCCAGAGATGTTGGCCGAATTGGTGTCGTTACCGTGATCGGCACCACCGCCTGGATTTTGGTAGTTCGTGACCGGCGTCATCCAGGTATTGCAGGAACCGCTCGCCGATGGCGTGCGCTGCGAACCTAAGCTGCCGCTGTAGCTGCCCACAGCCCAACCGAAGGACGCTGGATCACGATTCCATTCATCCGACGGGCACTTGGCGTAAGGAACCTGAATCATGCGAGCACGACGATTCGCATTCGTCGGAGTAGGCAACAAGGTGTCCCACGCCGGGCCATTGACGGGCGTCGTAGGGAGTTTCGATTCCATGTCGAGCGAATCCCACAATTGACCCTGCTCCGCAAAGGGCAGAATCTGCACTTGCCAACCAATCTGAGGATTGCCCCAGTTGGCACCAGCCAGAGGCAGCGTTTTGTACGTATCGTGATAGTTGTGAATCGCGATACCAAACTGCTTCAGGTTGTTGCTGCACTGCGTTCGCCGAGCGGCTTCGCGAGCAGCTTGCACCGCTGGCAGCAACAACGCTACCAAGATGCCGATGATTGCGATGACGACCAGCAATTCAACCAACGTGAATGCGGCACGTCGACTCCAAAACTTCTTCATGAGGTGACTCCCCGACGGGCAAGCGACGACGAATGCTCACCAGCCGATTAAAAAAGGAACGAAAGAAAATGAAGAGTTACAAAACTTCAGACGGGATTCGCGTTAAAATAGCGGTCTCGATTTCGCGAGTCAAATTAAATTTTCCATGGGCTAGGTAAATCCAACCGACCAACTCCATGATCTACTTTGTCGGTACTGACGAGGCGGGATATGGACCTAATCTGGGTCCCCTGGTGGTGGCCGCCAGCGTCTGGAAAATCACCGATTCGGACCTGCGCCCCGCAGATCTCTACGCACGACTTTCCAGGTGCCTTCAAGCCACCCTGCCCAGACCGAATCGCCAGCCCGATTCCCCTCCACAGCCAATCGTCATTGCGGACTCCAAAACCTTATATCATTCCGGACAGGGCCTACAGCATCTGGAACGCGGCGTTTTCTCACTATTCGGTAATCTTGCTGCACTTCCACAAACCTGGCGTGAACTGTTCGAGACCTTAGCGGCGGCCAGCCAACGCCCCGCCGACGCTTCTCCCGAATACCATGACTACCACGCTCCAGCCCTCACCACTACCACTCCGGCCCAACTAGCAGCTGCCACCCAGTTCCTCCGTCAGAGCCTCCAGGAGGCAGGCGTGGAACTGGTCCGGTTGGAAGCCGAAACGCTTTTTCCCGGGCGGTTTAACGAGCTGGTGACGGCTCGAGGAAGTAAAGGAGCGGTCCTGACGGAAACCACCCTGGCGCTCGTGCGGCGGGTGACGCAGGGACTGGCCCCCGGTCCGGTCTGGATTCGCTGCGACAAGCATGGCGGTCGAGCTCGTTATGCTCCGGCACTGCAGGACTGTTTCCCCGAGGAACTGGTACGCGTCCGCGACGAGGGACGTCAGGCCAGTCGCTATGAATGGGGCGCCGGCAACCAGCGCGTCCGGATCGAATTCGTCGCTCAGGGGGAGGGATTCATGCCGACGGCGTTGGCCTCCATGCTCGCCAAATACCTGCGCGAACGGGCGATGGAGGCGGTGAATGCGTTCTGGAGCCGTCAGCTTCCGGGGCTCAAACCGACCGCCGGCTATCCTGTCGATGCGCGGCGGTTTTGGAGCGAAACCGCTACGCTTCGTCAACAATTGGGGATCCCCGACCATATTCTCTGGCGGCAGCAGTGAGCGAGATCACTGCCTCCACCCGACCTTCAGCCTCGTGTTGTCCCTCATTGTCGCCTTGCGGACTACGTTGTAACCTAGCCGGAATTCGACGGTAACCTACATATCTGGAGATCTCGCATCATGGCCTTTACACTGCCCGCTCTGCCATACGCTTACAACGCCTTGGAACCGCACATTGACGCGCGGACGATGGAAATCCATCACACCAAGCATCATCAGGCCTACATCACCAATGTGAATAACGCCCTGGCCGGTTCGCCGCTGGAAGCTCATTCCGTGGAAGATCTGATTGCGAATCTGTCGGCGGTCCCCGAAAACATTCGCACCGTGGTGCGCAATAACGCGGGTGGCCACGCCAATCACAGTTTGTTCTGGACGGTGTTAGGTCCCAATGCCGGTGGCGATCCAACCGGTGCCCTCGCCGCCGCCATCGACCGTGACCTCGGCGGTTTGGCCAAGTTCAAAGAAGACTTCACCAAGGCTGCCATGACTCGCTTCGGCTCCGGCTGGGCCTGGCTGAGCGTCTCGGGCGGTAAACTGCTCGTCGAAAGCACCCCGAATCAAGACAGTCCCATCATGGAAGGACGCACCCCGATTTTCGGTTTGGACGTCTGGGAACATGCCTACTACCTGCTCTATCAAAATCGTCGCGCCGATTATGTGGGAGCGTTCTGGCACGTGGTGAACTGGGCCGAAGTCTCGCGTCGTTACGCCGCTGCTGGTGGCCAGTAAATGCTCCGAGCCGTCATGCTGACTTGCCCACGCCCAACGCATCGGCCACTCGATTGATGTAGTTGAACCAAGCAGCAATCAGCGTGATTTGTAGAATTCCTTGATCATCAAAACCGACCGCCCGCAGACGTTCCACGTCGGCGGGCGTCGTCTTGTAAGCAGCTTTCGTGAGCTGCACGGCGAAGTCCAGCATCGCTCGCTCTGCCACCGTGAGATTCGCTTGACGATAGTCCCGCCGTAACTCGGCGGCCAGTTCTGCGTCCAGACTCGTGCGACGCAAGAACTCGAGGTGACTCTCCGTTCAGTAAAAGCAGCTGTTCTCGACCGACACGACCGCCGCAATCATTTCGTGTTGGCGGCGGGCGAGCGGCAGATGTGGCTGCAGTAATACGGCCAGCCCCGACATCATGTGCCGCATCGCTTCCGGAATCAGACTGTGAACCGCGACGATACTGTCCGACTCACCATCCGCACGCGTCAGTGCCGGAATCGGAGCACCACCATATTCCGCGGGATAGATCGCCCGCAGCGACCGATACACCGCCTGCAATTCGTCGTCCGCCTGCTCATACGGAATCTGCTTGATCCAAGTCATCTTCGTGGCCGCTCCGCGCCGTTCTCCATCCGATCATCTCGAACCGACGCTCGTAACGAGACAATCTCGTAGTGACCTTCTCCACCCGACCTTCTCAGCCCGACAACCACAGCCTCCCACTGATCAGCCTCCCGCTGATCACTCGCCAGCCGCCAGCCCAGCACCTTCCGTGATCCGATTCAAGGCCGCTCGATAGCACGTGTAATTGATCGTCTGAGTGACCGCGCGCGGGCCAGCCAGTTTTACCGCGTGAGCCACTTCGGCATCGGTCAACGTGATGGGAGACGAAGCGAGGTTTCGAGCCACGACCAGCAGACTTTGCTGGCGCTGGTCCGCGATTGCTCCGGGCTTCTGCCAATCACCATCCAGTGCCGCCCGTTCATCATCCGTCACACCGGCCGCTTGCAGTTCTTTGAGAGCCACGGCGGTAAGGTACCAGGCACGATCTTGGCGTGCCGTGACCCAGTTGATCTTCGCTTGCAGAGCAGCGTCGAGTTCGCTGGACTTCTCCGCGGCTTGCACCGCGCCCACCAGACGTTTCCCAGCCACTGGAAAATGAGCCAGTAAGCGTTGCCACTGCGGCAGAGTTTTCCGTGGCAGAGTTTGCTGGGCAGCGAATTCGCCCAGTGCTTCTCGGGCCTTCGCTTCTTCGACCAGCGGCAGTCGAGGCGTGCGCGTTTGTGCCCAGCGGATTTTTTCCGCCAGCTGTTCACCCGTGAGTAGTGGTGGGCGTTTGCAGACCGTCGCGGCGCCGCCCTGAGTGGAAACGTTCCCCGCCTCAAATCGCACCACGCTCGATTGCTTCGTCGCGAATTCATCCGAGGTTTTGGTGAGGTATGAAGAGTGCTCGCTTTTGCCGCTCCGCCCAAAATTACCGCCATCGCGCATCTGCGGAACGCCCGTTCCCTCTTTCCAGCGATTGATCGCATTGTTGCCAGCAATCGATCCCAACATCTCGATCAGCTGCAGATCCGAGTAATGTGCTCGACAGTTTTCCAAGTCCTTTGCGGTGAAAAGATGAGGTTCCAAGGTGAGCCGTTTGGCCAGCGTAAAGGCCACCCGTTCCTTCTCGGGGAAGATGAGCCAGTTGCTATCGAGGGCCGCGATGTCATCCTCCTGCATCCCCACCGCCAGCAACTTGGATTCCTGATGGCCCAAACAGTACTGGCAATTGTTGGCCCGAGCGGCGATCCAGAACAGGCGTACTTTGAAGCCATAATCGAGCGTCAAAGCGGGATCTTGCGGATTGGGGCGAGCGGTGGTTTGCAGATTGGGGAAGCCACCCGCTGGCGCTCCACCAAAGGTGAGATATCCATTGACGGCATCGTCCAGGTAGAGCTTGCGTAGTCGTGCCTCATACCCAAATTGCCGCGGATTTTCTTGTTCGAGCTTCTGTTCCTCGGCGCTCAGCTCCGGTAGCGGAATGCGCGGAGTTCGATCTTTGAGGTCTTCCAGGTACTGCTTCATCGCCGCGCGCGTGATTGGCGTCTTCCGCGGCTGGTCCGCCGCATTGGGCTCCACCAGCGCAAACCCTTTACTACTGCTCGGATCAACCGCCCGCGACTCGGATGCTGCGTTCAGCAGCACGCCAGCGACTAACGCTGAGACGCACAGAGACATTCGCCAACGCGATAAGAAATTCATGGCTGACATTTTGCGACCGTAATTCGCTGAAAAGAGATTGTGCTGAGAAGAGTTCGCTGCGTCGAGCTGTTCGGATATTGTAGGCGGAGGGAGCGAGCGCGGTCAAAGTCGTGGTCCTACTGGGTTTCTTGGGCGAAACGACCGCCGGCGTGGTGCTCACCTATTCCATCTCCAAGTTGATTTTTGTGGCGATCTGTTTCGCGAGGTGATGGAAGTCGTCACCGCAACTTCGCGCGGCTGCGACATGCGCGCCGATGGCGCCATCGGCCGGTTTCAAATGAAACATCGGTTTGCGGGCTTCCATCGCCAATGGCATCAAGCTGCGATAATGCCTGAGCAGCGCCAAACAGTGGGCATCATGCAGCACATCTTGTCCCATGACGCCGTCCTGATTCAGGATGGCCTTGGCATAGGTCTGAGGAATCATGTCCATCCAGCGCTTGTATGCTTTCACGGGCCGGTTGTCGCGGAGGCCATGTTGCATCACGACGTAACCCAACGGCGCCATTTGCCCTTGGGGTAAGTTTAATTTCGGTAGGGGATTTTTTGACAGGCGTTCCTGCCATTCCTCGCGCCACCGACCTAGCGTCGGGCCAAGATTTTCGAGTCCCTGAAGGGAGTAGATATCGGGAGCCAGCGGGACAACCACGAATTCGGCGCCCAAAAGTGCCGCTCGATTGAGTGCGCCAAGATTCGGGCCTACGTCCAGCAACGCGATTTCCGCATCGACGTCGTGGCCCGCCTGAGACACGACGCGTGAGATCGCTGACAGGACGCGAAACGCCCGTGGCTTGCGATCGAGGCAGTCGGACCATTGACTGCTCAACTCGTCCTCCGCCTTGGAAAGGGAAAGATCGCCCACGACGAGCGACATGTCTTTACGAATCGCTTCCATGCGCAAGTGGCCGATATCCCCCTCACCTTCCAACAGTGGTCGGATGGCGTCGTAGATTGTGCGGTCACCCGCTTTCGTCCACAGGCGTTCGAGATCATCTTCCTCGAGGCACATCGAAGTCAGATTGGCCTGAGGATCAAGATCGACCGCGATGACGCGTCGACCGCAATCCGCGAACATGTGCGCCAGGTGGTAGACCAACGACGTTTTCCCAACGCCTCCCTTGTTGTTGAAAAAAGCAATGGTTCTCACAACGCTTTCCTCACGATGACGCCAAAAAAACTATCGCCAAAGATGAACTCCGCCGGGGGATTGCCATTTTTCTCGAGCGCCGCCTGAGCCCGCGCGACGCCACGTCCAAAACGATTCACAAAGCCCAACACTTTCATCGCTTCAGCGATCACGGGGTTGCGGTAACTGGTTTGCTGTGGAAAGTTCTCCCGATTGGCGTAGCCATAGAGGGGGCCAGGGCTTTGAATCTCGATGCGGTCGTCGAAATGCAAGATGCGAATATATGACGGTGCATCGAACGCATGGTGCATGACGGCGTTGAGCAAGAATTCCCGTAAAGCGACCGCCGGATAGTCGACCACCATGGTTTCCCGTAACGCCGACACCTCGACCGGACGCGCGATAGGCAGATCGCGCGCGAACGATTCCAAATCACGTAGCATCGACAGCA
This sequence comes from Planctomycetota bacterium, assembly GCA_046086325.1. GTDB lineage: Bacteria > Planctomycetota > Planctomycetia > Pirellulales > Pirellulaceae > JBJSXJ01. The sequence goes on from JBJSXJ010000070.1 coordinate 51,637, forward strand.
GATCACCCCCGAAACGCCGCTCCGCCAGTACGTCGCCCGCCATGTCTGTCCCCTGATATCGGCAAACGGCAAGTAATTAATCGCGAAAAGGTTTAGGGCGAGGTCGTCGAGCGTCGCGCCCGTGCAAGGCTGCGCGTCAAAGGTCAGGTTCACCGCCGCGCGTCGCTCGGTCAGGATCATTTCCTCCGATTCGTTGGCGTAGGACTTGCGCGGCCCGCGCCGGATGCACACTCGGCCCTTGTAGCGGACCGGCGGGAAGGCGGATGGTGTTACCTCAACGATCGCGAATGCACAAATCGCTTCACAGAACTTCGTCGTATCGCTGACCGACGTCGTACGCTCCACGCGAAACGACTCCAGGTCACCCATGAGACTAAGTAATTCGTCTTCCGTGATCATGTTCTTGCGCAACCTTCCGATTCCCGGTGCATCGAAGCCCCTTATAGGTTACCAGCAAACTACATCGGCATGGGAATGCTCTTCGCCGAGGCGACGCTCACGCTTTTTTCTTGCGGGGGATAAGCCCAAGTTGCACTCGATACCCTGGAGAACTCGCTAGCCAAATACCGTCTGACGCTGGCTCGAGACAAAACTTGGCTGGAGCGAGTCGGAAATCGAGTTGACCAAGTTGAGCGGCTGCGGCAAAGCTGGCTTGGTAAATTGAAGGAAGGTATCATAATTCCGTTGCTTGGCCACGCCGTACCATACCGACTCACACGACCACTGACCCTCCGACTACTGCGACGATATCGCTATCCGAGCTGCCGAGCGGCCCAGGTCAAAACGCCTGAAAAATCGTACTTTGGGTAACCAGAACAAGCATGCAACCACGACGAGCATTTTTGCAGCGGATGGCGGGCAGTGTGGCTATCGCCGCGATGTTGAGCGACGAGTTGCGCCGGCCCCCAGCGGCAACTGCCGCGAACGCCACAGCCGATCCGCTCGCACCGCGGCCCGCTCATTTTGCAGCGCGCGCCGAGCGGGTGATTTTTTTGTTTTCCACGGGCGGTGCTTCGCACGTGGATACGTTCGACTACAAACCGAAACTATTTGCCGATCATGGTAAGACCATCAACGTCGATAACTGGCAAGGCAAGCTGGGCCAATTCCCTCGCTTTCTCAAACGGCCGAGCTGGGAATTCAAACCGCGTGGTGCGAGCGGTGTGCCGGTAAGTGATCTGTTTCCTCACCTGGGCTCCGTCATTGATGACGTCTGTGTGATCAATTCCTTGTCGGGCGATCATACCGGTCATGATAAAGCAACGATGGGGATGCACACCGGCTCGTTCAACTTCGCGCGACCCAGTATCGGCTCCTGGATCAGCTATGGATTGGGAACGGAAAACAGGAACCTGCCCTCGTTCGTCGTCATCGCACCTTCACCGCCCTACGCCGGTGCTCAAACCTGGGGCAGCGATTTTCTGCCCGGTTGTCACCAAGGCACACACATTCTTCCCGGCAAAGATCCGCTGCCGAATGTCACGCCACGCAATGCCAGTGCCGATCGACAATCCCTCGAACTGAAACTGCTCCAGCGGTTCAATCGCCAAGATGCTGTGCGACGAGGTGCCGACGATGCGCTGGAAGCCCGCATCCGTTCGTTTGAAACGGCTTTCGGCATGCAGCAAGCCGCCCCGGAAGCACTCGATATTCGCGGTGAGACCGACGAGACGCTACGCCTTTACGGCCTTGATCGTTCCGCCACCACCGGATTTGCCTGGCAATGTCTGGTCGCACGGCGCCTGGCGGAACGAGGCGTGCGCTTCATTGAACTGCTCGATAGCGGCTCCGGCTCTGCTTCGAATTGGGATTCCCATGGTGACATGGCCGCTCACGGACCACTCGCCAAAGCGATCGATCAGCCAATCGCCGGTTTGATTCGTGATCTCAAGCGCCGCGGCCTGCTCGATTCGACACTCATCGTCTGGACCACGGAGTTTGGCCGTACGCCTTACAATCTCGCCGCCGACACCAAGGGGCGTGAACATCACCATCAAGTGTTCAGCTCCTGGCTGGCTGGTGCCGGAGTGCGCGGGGGCACGGTTTACGGCCAGTCAGATGACTACGGAGTGGCGGTTGGTGAAAACAAGGTTCACGTGCATGACTTCCACGCCACGATCCTGCATCTGCTCGGGCTCGACCACGAACGACTTACCTTCCGCCACGCTGGTCGTGACTACCGCCTGACCGATGTCGCCGGCCAGGTCGTGACGGACATCCTGAGTTAAGTTGGACCAAACGGTACTGGCTGGATGAGTGACCGCGACGAGTGACCGCGATGACTAAACGATAGAAGGACGATCGGATGAAAGCTTACCCGCCATTATTCACTCTTGGTGCACGCCTCAGTCTACTGGTCCTTAGCTGCCTGCTCGGGGGGCTCGGCGCGATTTCACCGAGTCTGGTTCGACCGTGTAGCGCTCGCGAACCGGCTGCCGCCGCGCAGCGCCCCAACATCATTTTCATTCTCGCGGATGATGTGGGTTATGGAGATCTGAGCTGCCAAGGTGCCAAGCATGTTCAAACACCACACCTCGATCGACTAGCTGCCGCCGGATGTCGCTTCACGGACGCCCATTCACCGGCTTCGACCTGCACGCCGACGCGTCGAGCGTTTCTGACGGGCGTTTACTCTTGGCGACAGGCAGCAGGCGCCACGATTGCTCCGGGTGATGCACCACTGACTATTCCTCCAGGCACGACAACCTTGCCAAGTCTGCTGAAGTCGGCCGGTTATCGTACGGCAGTCGTGGGCAAATGGCATCTGGGACTCGGCCCCGCCACCGGCGCCGATTGGAATGGTGAGATCCGCCCCGGACCACTCGATATCGGCTTCGACGAGGCGTTTATCATGCCGGCGACGGGCGATCGAGTGCCCACGGTTTATGTTCGTGATCGTCACGTCGTCGGACTCGATCCACAGGATCCCATTCGCATCAGTTATCAACAGAAAATTGGTGATGAACCAACCGGGAAAGAGAACCCGGATCTGCTCAAACTCAAGCATACCCATGGTCACGATATGACGATCGTGAATGGAGTGGGAAGAATTGGCTGGATGACCGGCGGACGAACGGCACGCTGGGTGGATGAAGAGATGTCAGACCGATTCGTCACGGAGGCGATTGGATTTGTCGATCGACATCAACAGCAGCAGCCGCAGTCTCCCTTTTTTCTCTATCTGGCCACGCATGGGATTCATGTGCCACGAGTTCCTCATCCACGTTTTCGTGGCACGAGTTCCTGTGGCACTCGAGGCGATGCGATCCATGAATTGGATGACGCTGTGGGGAAATTGCTGGCGACACTGGAACGCCTGAAGATCGCCGATAACACACTGGTGATCTTCACCAGCGACAATGGAGGCGTGATGGATGATGGGTATGAGGATGTTGGCCGGACCGACTATCACCCGAATGCTCCGTGGCGCGGCACGAAGGCGCAGCTACTGGAAGGCGGCCATCGAGTCCCCTTCATTGCGCGCTGGCCGGGCCACATTCAAGCGGGAACAACTTCCCCAGCACTCATCGCACACCTCGATTTTCCCGCGACGCTGGCTGCGTTAACAGGTACACCAGTACCGGCTGGCGCATGTCGTGACAGCGTGAACGTCCTGCCCGCACTGCTGGGAAAGTCACAGCAGGGGCGGACTCATTTCGTGGCGCACGTGGGTGGCGTGCGAGGTCCCTTCGGACTGCGCTCCGGGGCCTGGAAGTACATCGGTGGGAGCAGTCGCGCGGTGTCAGCTAACAAGAACGCTGCTCCACAGTTGTATGACTTGGCCAACGATCCTGGTGAGAGTATCAACTTAGCCACCACCCAGCCCGACAAACGCCAGGAACTGGCACGGCTGCTCGAGCGGCTGATCAGTGAAGAATAACGGCTTCTCCCCCGCAGGAAAAAAAGAGTGCTCGTCGCCTCGGCCAAACGAGTTTCCTTTTTTTCCTGTGGGGGAGTAAGGGCTGGGGATGAGGGGGCCATTGTGGCCAGCAGCTCGCAGACCAGCCAGCAGGTTTGGGTAGTTGATTTCTCGCGCGAGCAATTTTTTCGGTCCATCCGAGTTTCGTGTGGGCTGACCACCGGTGAGGCCGTCGGATTTTTGGAGGCATCGCGCAGGTGTCCAAAGGTTTATGCCAATGAAACCAGCCACTGGCGTACGAACTCCGCCAGCGGCCGCCTGAACGCACCCGCGACCGAGATATCCCTCGTTGGGTTGCATCCCCGCAGTGCCGGACTCCGTTTTTTCCGGAGGCAAAAGTCTACACCGCTACGGCGGGCAGAGCATAGGAACGCTTGGAACACCTTCGCCATGCCTCCAAAAATCCTGTGGCGACAGCCACACTGAGTCGTTGCTCGACGTCGCCCCACAGGAAACCCGGATGGACCTTTAAAAGGCTGGGCTCACGCCCATACCGCTAAAAAAATAGGCGTCGCGCCGAGAGGTAGCGGTACCGGCGTAAGCCGTCCGGCCTCGGGAAAGTAGCGGTACCGGCGTAAGCCGTCCGGTGGGAAGTTGGCATTGGTCCTCCATCGCCGCTTCCCCCAACAAGACAAATAAGGTGGATATCGATTGTGTAGTATGAATCTCTTTTTCTTATCGGAATTGGTACCAGGTGCCTTGGGGACCAGTCCCCAACCCCCTGGGATTTTCGGAGGCATGGCAAAGGTGTTCCATGTGCTCGCCCGTGATCGGGATGGCACGTACTCAACCAGGCTCGTTCGAGAGTTTGCCGGAGACACAAAGAAAGAATTGCTCTCACGAGAAATCAATCACCAAAACCCGCTGGCTGGTCGGCGAGCTGCTAGCCACAATGGCCCCCTCATCCCCAGCCCTTACTCCCCCACAGGAAAAAAAGGAAACTTGTTTGGCCAAGGCGACGAGCACCCTTTTTTCCTGCGGG
>JBJSXJ010000071.1:0-10598 GCA_046086325.1 Planctomycetota bacterium
TGTCGCACCTGCTCGCCGTAGGCCCCTTTCAGTTCGCCATCTTCTTCCAGTTTGGCGGCGATGTCGAGCAGCGCTTGTTTGGTGAAGTGCGAAATGAGACCGGGGTTGGCACCATGCTCCAGGACGGCGGTAGCGCCAGGCTGCTCCCAGCGCGAAATCAGTCGCCGGACATTCATGTGTCGCCAATAGAGCGTGCGTTCGGTGGGGTGCTGGTTGTCGCCTCCGGCATACGGGTCCCAAACTTCCACGGACGTATTCAGGTACATCACCTGGTGGTCGTGACACCACTGCAGAATTTCACAGCAATCGATGTTCCAAGCCAAGTCGATCAGCAGGTCGCCCGGGCTCAAGTGTTTCGCCAGCACGGTGCGCAAGTTTTCTCGCCCCACACGTTCTCGAATCCAGTTCACCCCCTGTTCCGTCCAGGGACGCAGATCCTCCCCGCGATCCTCAAAATCCATGATCGAGATTTGCGTCAGCGGGACGCGGACATGCTGCAGGAGAATGGGTAATGTGCAATGAGCGACCGCACCATAACCGACGAACAAAATCTTTCCAGAAAACTCGACCATGATGCTCCTTCAACACTTGGCAGCAGGACCTGATGGGAAAGTGGGCATTGTGGAGCGATTGGCGGTTAGGGTCAATCCGGCGCAGTGGTCCGCGGGAGTGGATTCCCGGTGTTTTTCGGCGACTCGGCTTATTGCTCGCCTGCACACGGCAAGTTAGTCTCTCGAGACCGCGCGAGGAACGAGTAGGAACGGGGCGCGGGAGGGAGTTTGATGCAGGTTAAAAGAGGAGCGAGGGGGAGCGGATGGGGGTAGCAGGCGGAGCGACAACAACCGAGGCCACTGCCGCGGGGCTCGTAGCAGTCGTGGTGCTCAGTTACCGCGGACTGGAGGACACGCTGAAATGCCTCGATTCACTGCGGCGCGTGCGCGATCCGCACTGGCGCGTCTACCTCGTCGAAAATGGCACTCAGCCTTCCCCCGTGGCGGAGATTCGAGCGGCACACGACTGGATTGAGATCATTCGCTGCGAGGAGAATGGCGGCTGGTCGGGTGGGAATAATGTCGGCATTCGTCGCGCGCTAGCGGACGGTGCCGAAGCGGTCCTCTTGCTGAATAATGACACGATTGTGGCGGAGAATCTGCTGGAGCGGCTGCGTGGGGCGGCGGCTGCGCATCCCGAATACGGGATTTTGGGGCCCGTGATCTGCTGGATGGACGAGCCGCAGCAGGTCAATACCGATGGCTGGGTCTTCAACGACCCGGCGGGCGGCGGATTTTTCCAGCGTCGCGCGGTACCGTGGCAGGTCACCCAGCCGCCACACGTGGTGGAAACCGAGTTGGTGAATGGCTGCGCGATGTGGATCCAGAGCGCCACCTTGGCGCACGTCGGCCTGATTGATGAACGGTTCTTTCTGATTCATGAGGAGTCGGAGTTTTGTTTGCGCGCCCGCCGCGCGGGGTGGCGCTGCGGGATCGTGAGCGAGCCGCTGGTGTGGCATAAGGGCTCGAGTGCCTTCGCGCGCGATTCGCGGCCGCTGCAGCGCTATTTCGACGCGCGCAACCTGGGGCTGCTCGTGCGGCAGCATGTCGGTGATCCCGTTTTAGGAGCCGGTCGGTGGCGCATTCGACTGCAGTATTGGAAACATGTTTACTGGATGTACGCGCATGAGCGTCAGGCGGGCCGAACGGCGGGAGCCGACGCGGTTCTGAACGGCTGCACGGATGCACTGACGGGAGTCGGTGGCCCACTGCGGGATCGAGTGCGTCCCCTGAAGTGGCTAGTGAAGCTTCTCTTTTCCACGAAGTTTCACATCTCTAGTGGTAACAAAGCACGATAAATAGACGGTGGAATCTGCGTTTCACAGATAGGGGCAGGGTAGTTAGCGAGATTCACGAGCGTTGCTTGACGTTTATCCCGGACGCCGTTATCGTTATCCGCAATCGCGCTGGTGAGTACGGAAGCGATGCACAACTTGCCAGCGACGGATGCCTCTCCAGGCAAGGGGCAGCCGAACTGGGTGTATGCACGCAGATATAACCGTTGCCGTGGGCAGTTACAGAAATTCAGGGGCTTGTTCTCTCGAGCCACCGTCCAACCTCGATGGGATCCATGGTGGGACGCAGTGTGCGGTAGAGAATCTGACAATTTTGTCACAAGAGGGGTGGGTATGTTTGATCGGCTGAAAGAGATGTTGCGTCGCAATCCTGTTCGTAAAGCTCGCCTGGCACAGTCGCTGACAAGACGTCAAAGGCTGCGGTTTGAGGGGCTGGAAGAACGAGCTCTCATGGCCTTCAACGTCTCACTCTCGGGCAATGACGTTGCCTTTACGGGTGATGCCAGCAACGATTCGCTCGTGTTGACTCTCGGTAGTGGCGGTGTTCTGACTCACAATATTCCCCTGGCCGGCAGCGGCTTGGCAAGCTCCATCGATCTCGATCCTACCACGGCGGGTGTGCAGTCGCGGGCGGTGAGTGTCATCACGGGACTGATGATCGACGGCGGCGCGGGCACGGATGCGGTCACGTTCAGTGGTGCGAGTACAAACTTTGGATTTACGCAGATCACCAGTGGTCGCAGCATCAGTGTCACGAGTGAAAATTTGACGCTGACGTCGACAGCGGTCAATGTTTCGGGCGGCACCTTTACGGCCTCCGGCAATAGCTTCACCAAAACGGGCTCGCTGGCTTGGACCACGAACAGTGGTACTCTGTCCCTCAATTTTCCCTCCACAGGCATCTCGCTGGGCAGCGGCAATGTAACCTCCGGCTCGCTCTCGCTCACCGGCGGCAGCGTCACGGGAACGGGAGAGTGGAAATCGTTGGCGGGCGATGTTTCGATTTCGGCCACGGGCAACTTGGATTTACCGAGTCGCGTTTCGGCGGCCGCGGCTGATTCTGCCGTGGGGAATGTCACGGTATCGACCACGGGTGACATCTCTTATCAAGGTGTGCTCACGGACGGTGGCGCTGTAACCATTTCGGGCACCAACATTCTTTCGAAGCCGAAGGTTGGCAGTGTCTTTGCCGGTATTGCGACGCAGCAGGCGCTGCCTCTCACCGGTTCCGTTGCGCTCAATCCGTCCGCCACTGGCACCGTGACGCTCAATGCCCCCATTGATACTGGCACCCTTACGATTGGCACCAATGCAGGTATTACGAGCACCGCGAACTTAAATATTCGCGATAACAGTTTGTCGTTGTCGTCCAATGGGGCGATAGCCTTAAGTGGGCGAGTGGATGCAGCGAATGCGACGACAGTGTCGCTGAGCGGTGCCACGGGAGTGTCCACCGGTATCATCGTCGTCAACAATGCCAATATGACGGTGACGGGGAGCAACGTGACTCTGGGCACAACCCAAGTCGGCACCAACAACCTCACGATCAACGCTACGGGTGCCGTTACGATCGGCGCCGTTCGCGTGGGCGGAACATTGACTTCGTCGGGGACCACCTTCACGCAAACCGCCGGAACGATGTTTACGGTTCCCATGACGGAACTCGTACTGAATCACAGCGGCACCACGACGTTTAATGGCGAGGTGACGACGGGTAAAATTACCAGCACGGGTGCCGGCAAGATTGTGTTCGGCAGCACGAGTGTCTGGAATGTGAACTTGGCGACGCCGTCGATGTCCTTGAGTGCGGTTAGCGACGTGGAATTTGCGTCTGGGGCGACGGTGAATCTGGACCCCAGTACGGTCAATGTCGAGAACGTTACCATTTATCGCATTGTTGAGACCACCGGATCGATGATCGATAATGGCATGAACATGACTGCCTTCGTGCCCCTGGATAGTGAGGGCGAATACACGATTTTTATTCCGGAAGTGGAGTCGCTAGCCGGCGGCGGCACGGCTCTCAAGATTTACGGTTACGTGCATGAAGACATTATCGTCAACTGCGGTGGATCCTGCACGCTGGTTCTGGGTACCGACACGACGCACTTTGGCCCCACCCTGCTGGTCCTAAATAGTTCTGGTGTTGACATTACTCCGACCAACACCCCCGTTGGTCTCGTCGATTATCTCGAAATTGATGGCAACTCAAATTCAGCCGATACGTTGACGGTCGATTACGCCAATGGAGATCCGCTGAGCTATCAAGGTGTGAAGATTCCGGCGTTGTACGATGGCATGGCGGGGACCGGAACGGACACTCTAACGTTTGTCGATTCGAACGGTGCCACCAACGGAAGCTACTCATTTGACACCTTCACGTCGACTTCCATCGATGCCAAGTCGGGAACCATTGGCGCGGGAGCGATCACGGCGACGCGGTCGGCGAGTACAGGTGAGATTGGATATTTGAATTTGGAGGCCGTCACGACGGCATTGCCCATCGCCACGGAAACGGTGACCTTCACCAGCGGTAATGACGCGGTGACACTGACGCAGCTGTCAACGTTGACGAACATTCGCTTCAGTGGCACGACGATCACGACGCTGTCGACCCCGAAGCCAAGCCTGCAAATGACCATCAACGGCGGCGACGGTACTGATTCGCTGACGTACTCCATCACGTCGACTGATTACCAGACTAATGGCGCCAGCGTCACGATTGACTCGGAAAATATCAATCAAAGCTACTCCTTGGTGACTTCCGGTGGAAACATCACCTACAGCGGCTCAGGTACCTACACCGGGCTTGGAAATTCGACGAATTTTAATACGCTGGGAGGAACGGGAGCCGGTACCGTTTCAATCAATCAAGGTGTCATTAACATGCTGGGTGGGACGGCCAAGGGCGACGTCTCCTTGACCGCTGCCACGACCCTGAGTGTGTTCGACTTCAGCACCGCCAGCGGTAACGCTACCGTCACGGCAGGCGGAAATATCTCGATGAGCGCCGTGAACGCGGCGAACGCGGGAAGTGGTACGATCACGGTCAACAGTACGGGCGGAACGGTCACGATTCCAGCCGCAAAAACGTTGACCACAGACGGCGGTGCCGTTTCGGTATCGGCTACTAGTGGCGCGATTTCGATTGGGGCGGTCACCGCAGGTAGCGGTGCGACGCGCGGCTCAGTGACGATTTCCACCAGTGGCAATGCGTCGACCGGAAACGTCACGGCTGCCACGCTGTCGCTGTCGAGCACCAGTGGAACGATCTCCACCGGTGTCGTTAACCTCAATGGTGGCACGCTGGCACTGACGGGCACGCAGTCGATTACGATTGGCGGAGCGTCGGTGACCGGTCCGAGTAACAACGGTACCATCTCGATCTCTGCCGCAGGCACGCTGAATGTCAACGGCAGCATGACGACCGACGGTGGAGGCATCACCTTGATTGCCGACCGCATCTCGTTAGTCACAGCGACAACTCCCATCAGCGCGGGCACAAGCCCGAACCAGGGACCAGTCTCCATTACCACCAACTCCACAACCGTCGCGGGCACGTTGGGCGCAGTCACCGGTTCCTCGGTGACGATCCAGTCGGCGTTTAACTTGTCTACCGGAATCTTGACGAGTGGTGCCGGTAATGTGAGTTTCACCTCCGGAGGCTCTCTGGCCGTGACCGGTGTCTCGGTTACTGGAGCAAGTGGTCCTGGGACGGCTACCTTGACGGCCACCGGCGCGGTTTCCGCCACCGGTACCATTAGCACCAACGCGGGTGCTGTGACGATATCGGGCAGCCAAGTTACCTTAGCTGCCGTCGCGGCTGGTAGTAGTACGCTGGGATATGGCGCCGTGTCCGTTAGTAGCACCACGGGCGTTATCAGTACGGCGGCTGTAACCGGTGGTTCAATCACTCTGAACTCAGCCTCAAATGTGACGGCCACGGCCGCTCTCACCACCAGCGATGGTGCAGTGGGAATTACGGCTGCGGGTACGGTGAACTTGGTGAATGTTAGCGCCACCGGTAATGCTGGGTTGGGCTCCGTCACGATCAATGCCACGGGCGCGGTTACGGCGACGGGAACGATCAATACGGCGTCGACCACCATCGTCGGAACGATTAGCATTTCTGGTAGTCAAGTGTCGCTGGCAGCGGTCAGCACCGGTACTTCTTCAGGGACTGGCAATACGTTATCGGTGACCTCTACCACAGGTTCAACGGCCTTCAGTGGCGCCGTGCTGGGTGGCACCGTAACGATCAATTCAGCCACGACGTTGACGGCGAACAGTACTGTTACCGGGCTCACCGGAAGTATTAGTTTAACGAGCACCGGCAACATGACGCTGTTGGGTGACGTGATTATTTCGGCTACGAGCGGCCTCGCCGCCTCCTCGATCACCGCCAGTGCAGGAACGGGGATCCTCGATGCTCGCGGTGGTATCCTCACCAACGGCGGTGCGGTGGATTTGAGTGGCGGTTCATTCGTTAATACGAACGCCAAGACGATTCGAGCTGCTACCGCCAGTGCGACCAGCGGTGCCACGGGGGTGTTGACCATGAACTTCGCCACGTCGATCCGGCTCGATGGAGCGACGATTGCGGGGGCGATGAACTTGACCGCTGGTACTACCTTCACGACGGTGGGCACAGGCGATACGCTCAGCGCCTACACGGGCGGTATTACAATTAATGCGCCCGGTGGCATTTCCACGGGCGATGCGGTAGCGATGAATACGCGTCTGGCTAGCCAAGCGAGTAGTTCGTTTTCGGCTGGTACCTCGGCCATCACGCTGCGTCCGACGGTCTCCACCACGAGTGCTGTGCGAACGTACGGTGGCGGTTTGACACTGACCGGTGGAACGCTCACCACCAATGGCCCGGTGAGCTTGTTTGAGAGTGCGACTCGTATGGGAGCTCTGACGATCAATCATTCAGGGTTGATCACCATCAATCAGTCCCTCAACGCTCGTTCCTACAGCGTTTCGGGGGGCGGGAACATGACATTTGCGGCCACGGCTGCCGCTCGCATGACGTTACAAGTTAACGTCAACAATCCTCAGGTCGTGTTTAGCCAGACCGGCGGTGGCAATCTGACGGTTCCAGCCTCCAACGGCGGCTTCATCATCAATGCCTACAGTTCGGGTACCATCGTGTCGAATACCACGACGGATTATCCAATCTTGACGACGACGGGGACCTTTACCTATGCGGGTACCGCACCCACGAAATCGGGCCTCACGGCTAAGGTGACCAGCATCACGGTGCAGACAGCTAACAAGCGAGTTATCGTTCGCGTGTCACCCTAACGGAGCATTGATTAGGCGATCCATGAATCGCTAGGTCAGAACTTCCCAAATTCGACGGTCGGATTTGCCGATCGTCGAATTTTTTTTAACGGTGACAAAATCAAGCCGTCTGCTGCGTTGTAACGCCGACGGGCAAAGCAACAACCCCGTCCGTTGGCACTCGGTCATGGTGGTTGCCAGAGTGTTTTCTCCTACGCATTTAGGTCACAGGATTCAGGAGTTTTGGATGTCCCGCTTGTCTCAAGTAATTCGTCGGATTTCAGCCCGGAAGCAACGTTCGTCGCGGAGTAAATTGCAAAGCAAATTGATATTCGAGGGGCTGGAAAAACGAGATTTAATGGCCTGGGGAGTGAGTTTAAGCGGTGGTGTTGCCTCGTTTATCGGGGATAGCAGTAACGATTCGCTCGTGCTCTCTGTCGGCTCAGGCGGCAATCTGGCGCACAATATCACCGGCGGCGGCCTGGAAAGTGCCATTGATCTCTCCACCGACCCAGGCATTCAGTCGATCCCGGTGGGCTCGCTGTCTGGCTTGGTAGTCAACGGGCAGGGCGGTACCGATTCAGTATCACTCGGACTCGCAGGCCAGACGGGCTTTGCTTTTAGTGGTGTCACGCAGGGTAAGAGCATTCAGCTCACCGCCGAAGCGGTCAGCGCCAACACGGCTCTTACGGTAAGTGGCGGTGATTTCACGGCGACGGGTGTCAGCTTCAGTCGGGGATCCACGAACTCGTTCACTCTGTCTGGCACCGGCGCGTTGACGCTCGATCAAACTGGTTCCATTAATTCCTCTGGTCCACTTACCGCAGGCTCGATGAGCATCGGGAATGCCAGTCAGCGGGCCGCTAGTGTAACGCTCGCCAACCTCACGTCGACCGCCGGCGACATTGCGATTCGATCCACAGGTGCAGTCAATGCAGCCTCGATCAGCACCGCTCGGCCGAACGCCGACGTTGGGGGATTGACGATCACCGCCAGTGGAGCGGTCACCATCGTTAACGCCTTGACGGACGGCGGTAATATTTCGATCGAAGGCTCGCGGATTAGTACCACGTCTACGTCGACGTCCCTTCGGGCCGCCTCCTCCAACTTGGCGGCACCCTATGGCGCGATTACTCTGACCACACCGACTGCCCTGGCTGGCAATAGCATTTCTCTGTCTCAGTACGTTGCCGGAGGCACGTTCAGTGCTACCACGAACACGCTCACGGCCGCTGGCATTCGCACGTACTCGGGCAACTTGACCGTTAGTGCTGTCGGCAACGTGACCTCGTCGGTGGCGATTCAGGCTGCCGGCCTAGGAACCATTGGAATCACGTCGACGACGGGATCGGTGACGGTCCCCAGCATTGTCACGACCGGCGCCGCGGTGTCGATCAACGCGCCGCAGATTCAGGTCACGACCGGTGGTATCACCACCTGGACGGGCTCCGTTGGTGGAGCTGTGACCTTGACGGGTGGCTCTGGAACCGGCGGAGTTGTCTCGGTGGCGACCTCCATCGTGGCGACCTCGATCGCGTTGGATGCCAAAACGGTGACGATCGGTTCGGGCAACCTGACGGCCATGCGGGGTTCGGTGACGGTAAATGCCACTGATGCTTTGACACTGGTGACAGTAAAAGCGGCCAGTACCTCGTCGGTCCAGGGTAACATTAGCATCACCACGGGTGGCGTTTTGACCTATAGCCGCCTGGAAACCACGGGCGGTACAGTTTCCGCTACGGGTTCATCGATCACCACTCCCCTAGCGGCAGGTTCGATCGCCTCGGGAGGAGCTAGCAATCGCGGCACGGTAACCCTCACATCCACGCAAGGTGGAATCACGATCAACACCGGCTTGTCGACCGGCGGATTCATCGTGAATGCCGCCACCAGCTTGACGATTTCTGGAAGCGTGGACGGTCAAAACAATAATATTTCCCTTACGGCACCATCTGGCATTAATCTCGGCTCCTTCTTGCGAACGACCGGTACCGGCACCATCACTCTAGCCGGCGGAGCGGTTGCGGTAGCGTCATACATCCAGACTGCCAATCAGTCGATTGACGCGACGGGTAGCTCGTTCAGCGCCTTAGGTGTACGCGCTGGAACCGGAGATGTCTCGATTGCCGTCTCTGGTGCGATTGCCCTCGGGACCACCAATACCACCGCTGATTCATTTACAACCAGCGGGACGACGTTCACTTTGCCCGCCAATGCCTCCATGACCGTCGGTGCCTTCGATTTGAATCAGTCGGGGAACATCACGTTTAATGGATCGCTCTCCACCACCTCGATCAACGTCCAGCAAAATGTGACCACGACGTTCGGTGCGACGAGTAGTTGGTCAATCAATCTCTCCAATCCATCGCCGGCGATGACCACGCAAGGAACCACGGTATTCGCCAATGGATCCACGATCAATGTGAATGCGCTCACGGCCGATATGGAGAACAATCAAGCCTACGAATTAGTGAAGGGGCCGCTGAACTCGATTACGAACAATGGCTACCAAATAAATGCTTCGTCGGTCGATTCGCAGGGTGAGTCGATCGAGTGGGTTATCGGTTTGGTTACTCAGACGTCGAACCAAGTTTTGACTCTGACCCCCTACGTTTATCAGCCGATGATCTTCTCCTGTGCGGGTGCTTGCACGCTCCTGCTGGATACCAATTCGACTCCTTTCGGTCCCTATATCCTGCTCAAGGACGGTAGCGGCAACATCGTGAATACCGGTGTTGACCTAGTGCCGCTGGGACTCGTTACCAGCATCAGCGTTTCCGGCTTGGCCGATTCGTCCGATTCGCTCACCATTGACTACATCAACGGTGACCCGCTCTTCAACACCATCCCCACCACTCCCGTAGCAATTCCTGCCACCTATGACGGCTTGGGCGGTACCGGCACCGACACTCTGTTGCTAGTTGACAGCAACGGCAGCACGAACGGCACCTATTCGTTCAATACCTTTGTGGTGAATGCCACCGATTCGAACTCGGGCACCATCGAACTGGGAGTGGTCGGAACCACGGGTAACCAATCGACCGGTCCGAACGACTCGACGGTCACCTTCGCAGGCTTGGAACCAATCACCACCACGATGCCGATCGTCAGCGCCACGCTGAACCTCACCAGCGGCGATGATGCAGTCACGCTGGCCAACAGCAGCGCCACGCAAACGACGGTCAGCGGTGCAACGATCGAAACCGTGAATTTCACTCGTCCGACTGCCAGCATCACAGTGAATGGCGGTGACGGTAATGATACGATTACCATCGGCGACTACGATAGTCAGGGACTGCAAACCGGCGGGGCGAATTTGGCGATCAATAGCGAGTCGATTTCGCAGGCGGCCAAGATCACGACCACCGGTGGAAACTACACCACGACGGGATCTGGCACCTACAGCTCCAGTGTCGCTACCAACTCGTTGGACACCACGGGCGGTACAGGCACCGGTGCGGTTTCG
>JBJSXJ010000072.1:0-19319 GCA_046086325.1 Planctomycetota bacterium
GTGCGTGCTGGAGATCGCATGGGTCGAGCACTCTACGTGGCCAAGCATCGCGGCAGCGAGTGCGTGGACGCGATCGTTCCCTACCAGATCACCACCAGCGGTTTACAGGTTGGTTAAGGACCGTGGACTCACGCTAAGGCACAAAGGCACGAAGATACGGACGCGCTAAGGATCTGTGGGTGGGGTGATGGCAGTCGCCGAAATCAGCGATCGATTTTTTGGCGCGCTAGCACTCCAGGCATTCGCCGAGCAGTTCGGGGAGGCAATCGATTTGGCGGCAGGCGTCGAGTCGGTGGGGAGGGACGAACACGCGGACGCGTTTCACGTAGTCATCGAATTGGCGCTGCGCGAGCGTTTGAATGACGGGTGAGACTTCGCCGAAGGAACGATAACGGTTTTCCTTGGCGAAATAGACTTCCACATTGAATTCCACTTCGCGCTTTACCGGTGGCGCATCGATGATGATTTCATGCGGCTGCATGCCGGGAATCCAGCGCTCGGACAACCGCTGCGCCAGTCGCTGCGCACAGCCCACCAGCCAGATATAAGGACGGCGTGCCAGACGTTCGTATAAATCGGGACGCTGAAAGTAACTGTACTCCGTCCAAGTTTTATAGAGTCGCCGCTGATCGCCAAACAAGCCGCTGACGAGTTCTTCCAGTGGCTTGCCGGCCGCCGTCGCACGCAGATGTTCAATCCACGGCGCTTCCGTGCAAGGAAACGTAATGGCTGGATCCAGTTGGTCGCGCAGTTCGAAGAACGCGCGCTGCAGCATCGCCGTTGCCGCTCGCACCGCATGATGCCAATAGACTTCGCTGAACATTACATAGCGCGCGAAGACCATCAGTTCGGCGGCCGTGCGACCTTTGTCGAGAATCGCCACTCCGTCAGCCGCTTCGTTCAGCCACAAGCTGCCGATGAGTCGCTGCTGGTCAAAGTTGCGGCCATACGGAACTCCGGCGTGCAAACTGTCGCGCGTTAGATAGTCCATCTTGTCGATGTCGATCGGGCCCGAAAGAATGCTCTTCAAGAGCCGCTGCCGAGCGTCGCGGGGTGGCCTCGCAAGTAATTCGACCACCTCCAGCGGGTCGATCCCCCAATCCTCGCGCAGCACCGCCGCCAACTGCTCACCCACTAAAAACGATTCCGCCAGCGCTTCGTGAGCCACCAGTCCCGGTAACCGCATATCTTCAATCGGATGACAGAAGGGCCAGTGACCTATGTCGTGCAGCAGCGCTGAAACAATCAACAGCTCCGCATCACGTGGAGCGACCATGAGACGAAAACGGGGATCGGTGGAAAGCTGTTTAAGGTAGATGAGCGCGAGTCGATAGACGCCCAGGGAGTGTTCAAAGCGGGTGTGATGAGCGGCGGGATAAACGAGCGACACCAGTCCCAACTGGCTGATGCGCGCCAGTCGACGAAAAGCTGCCGTGTCGATGATCTTCTGCACGCGCGGCGTGAGCGGTACATCCAGTTCGGGAGGAATCCGGATGAGCTGCCGGCGCTGATCGAGTCCACGTATTTCCGGAATGTCGCTCAGCGAATTCATGCGGCTCCGCCTTGGTTCGTCCACCACGTGCTCACAAAGTGCCCACGTTGGCCAGCCACCGCAGCACGATCGAGACTAGCAGGTAGAGTCCATAATGAAACATGCCCGCGCCGTAGTTCAGTCCGAAACAGGCCAGGCCCGCAATGCCTCCCACCAACACAAAGGGCGGCAACACATACAGCGTCTGCCAGGTCTCGGGCGACTGATTCTCCAGCAACGAGATTTTGACTCCCCAGTAGACGGCCCACAGAGCCGCGTAGGCGAACGAACACAGGAGCACTCGAATCAGCAGCTCACGACCGCGATAGGGCTCTAATTCATCGTCCCGCAAAATCTGGTAGCCGGCCCAGCAGAGGGACGGAGCAATACAAATGGCTCCGACCGCTAGCCATGATACCGGCACAGCGGAGCGAGTCACGACCACCTTGCCGGGAATCGCTTTGGGAGCGGCCGTTTCATAGCTGACGCGTCCCACCAGGGCGCCGGCCATGGCGAGTACTAGAGTGCCAATGACCGTGCCTAACACCACGGGCGAAAACCGAATCGCTCGACGAGAAATTGGCTTGAGAACCAGGTTGCCCTGGGAATCCTTCGGGCCCGACGCCTCCGGAGCATGAATCTTCACCTCCGGCGCCGGTTTGTCCGGGACCGTAATCAGCACCTTGCACTTCGGACAATTACCCTTCTTGCCCGCATGCTGGTCGCCAACTTTAAAGCGAGTTTTGCAACCGGGACATTGCACATCAATCGGCATGCGAAACCTTTCGCGACCACAATCAAAACGAGGGGGAAAAGTGGTCCGTGATTCTATCGAGTCCCGGTGCCGGTTGCTAGTTTCTAACTCGTCCGGCTCACGACTTTTGTCAAACGCGCGCTGGTGGCGGATCACCCAGCAGTTCGGCGCAGCGACGACCGCGAAAAATCGGTCGCTGCAAATTGCATCGCCTGCGGGGAACGACTACATTTTTTCGCATGAACCTATCTTTTATTTGCCCCAATGGGCACGACCTGACCGTCCCCGAAACACTCGCCGGTAAACCGGGTAAATGCCCGCACTGCGGAGTGCGTTTTCTGATTCCGACCCTGGAAGAAATGGAAGCCGCAGCGGCAGAAACAATTGGTGATCTGCCAGTGGACGAGCCGGGGGCAGCGAGCCCCACGATCGAAGGCACGGCCGAGCAAAAAGCGCGCGTGGAAGCGGCCAGTGGAGTTTTTACCGTTCCGGCACCTGCGCCTGCACCAGCACCAGCACCAGCACCAGCACCAGCACCTGCACTGGCACCTGCACCGGTAGCAGCAGTGCAGCCCGCGGTGCCCGCGGTGACGGGTACCGGCACGACTGCCGCGGCCGCGCCGGCAATCAAACAGGGATTCAAGACAGTCGGCAGCCAAACGGTTACCGATCTGAATCCGCGAGCGACCGGCTCCTCCACCACCGGCTCCACCGCCACGGGCAACACAGGCACTCGCGACCTGATCAGCTTCGTTTGTCCGCAAGGCCACAAGCTGTCGGGGCCCACGTCCCTACGTGGCAAACTGGGAAAGTGTCCGAACTGCGGCAGTCAGTTTCGCATTCCCACGGAATCGTCCGCCGCAGAGCTCTCGGCACCCACTCATCACGCTGCCACGGTGGGACCGAGTTCCGCTACCATCGGACCCTCAACACCCGCTCCCACCACATCCACTGCTCCCACTGCATCCGCATCAACCCCTGCATCATCGATCGCCCCGTCATCGGTTGCCGCTCCCACAGCGGCAGCCAAGTCGCCCAGCACCAGTCGCCAAGCATCACCGCCGGCGCGCGAGTCGGTAGTGAACGTGAAGACCGGCCAGGTGGTTTTAGATCCCGATGATGTGGATGCGACTAGCGTTTCGCTGGATGACGAGGCGGAAGAAATCGCTCAGGGCCGACCGCTGGATGACGGCGATGAGCTGCCGCGCGTCGGTGGCGAATGGCGTGAAGCTCCACCGCCTCCCGGCACCGCCCATCGACTCGCACAACTGCTCACCTGGATCTGGACCCAGCGCGATTCCAACAGCGTGGTACAAGTCCACATGAAGAACGGTCGCACCTTCATTCCCACGTGGTTCGCCGCGGAGCTCTCGCAGGGCGATTTCGCGTTGTTCGCCGGTCAGGATGAAAACGATAAGTATTCACTGACACTCATCGATTGGTCGCACATCGACCGCGTCGACATCAAGGACCTCGAAGTCATCCCACTCGAATTCTTTTCCTAGTGCCGACATTTTCCCCGGCTGTCGTGGAACCGCCACCGACTCGACGTTCGCACAGCGAATGAATAACCACCATTCTGCCAATAAACGTCTATTGATAAATAAAGGAACGGTAACTTCCCAAGCTGCTCTCTAACCATTACGTTATCTCCGCCAGTTTTTTGCTGGCGGTCAGATGATGGGGCACATCGACCCGGTAATCACGCATTTACTAGGGGTCAACGATGTTCGGAAAATGGCAGTTCAAGGTTGCGCAGCGACGGCGGAAGACGAACGCAAAGCGGGGATTATTCGAGCTTTTAGAGAATCGGTCGGTAATGGCGACGGCGAGTCCGGCGGCCGAGACGTTTGCGCTCTTTACCGGCGAACGCTCTGCCCAATTACCCGTCCAAACCATTGATTTCACGCTTTCCACGAAGAACTTTGAATTGGTCCAGCGGGCTGTTTCACGGAACTTCCACGTCCTGGCGGAAGACTCGGCGTTACAGCCTGCCGTCCCCGTCATCAGCAATCAGACGACTGCGGGAAACTTCTCTGGGCCGCTTCCCCAGCCGCTGGCCGAAGGACTGAATCTCGTCCAGTTGGGGGCGGGCGATGAGTTTGACCAGCAGCGGATGGCAGGTCGGCGAGTGGTCCGTGACACGACGCCCCCGACACTGATAGTCGGCTTAGCGAACGACTCGGCCGCCGACTGTACTACCAATAGCGATCGCCTCACCAACGACGCCACGATTACCGGGCAAGTCACGGACGCCAGCGGAATTGCGGGACTATTTGCTCGCTTCGCTGGTGCCGCCACGGATTCCTGGGTGAACATCACATCCGCGCGGCAAGACAATGGTAGCTTCACGCTGACTCCCAGTGCCTTGGCGGCGGTTTGGGGGACGGCACTGAGCGACGGTAGTTACGTCTTGGAATTGCGAGCTCTTGATCGAGCCGGGAATGCGCGCCAGGCCAGTCTTGACTTCGTACTGGATCGCGTGGTGAGCGGTCTGGAATTCACGTTGGCAGCCGACAGTGATACGGGAGTGCAGGGTGACTTCATCACGAGCATGAGTACTGTGACGCTGCAAGGGACGACCGAAGCTGGAAGTCAGCTGCGACTGCAGACGGGTGCGGCGGCCAGTTCAGCGAGTGGCACCGGCGCGTTCACGCTCACCGACGTGCCTCTCTCGATCGGCTGGAACACGATTTCGATCGTCGCCACGGACCGCGCCGGTAATTCTTCCCCAGCCTCACTCGTCGTTCGCTGCGATGAGGTCGTGACGACAACGGGCTGGATGGTGCAGTGGGGCTTTGAGGCGTTGGAAGCGATCAAGGCGGACCGGACGGCACCACCGCGTGCCTCGCGCTGGATGGCGATGCAGCAACTGGCGATTTACGACACGCTACGTGGGATCGCCGGTCAGCCGGGCTACTACACTTCGCTCACCGCTCCCGCCGCTGTGAACACCGACGTCGCCCTCTCGCAGGCTTCGCACGGCATCCTCATCGCCGCCTTCCCCAACTCAGCCACTCGGCTGAATGCGTTACGGGATCGAGTTCTCGCGACCGTGGCGGATGGGCCGGCAAAAAGTGATTCGATCGCCTACGGTCAAAGCGTAGCCGCAGCGATCCTCGCGGCGCGCAGTACGGATGGTGCCACTTCCAGCGTCAGTTACACACCGAAAACGGATCCGGGCTATTGGCAGCCCACACTACCTGGATTGAATGCCGCTTTGCTGCCCAACTGGGCCAGCCTGGTGCCCTTTGCCATGACTTCCAGTAGTCAATTCCAGCCGGCAGGACCGCCAAGCTTAACGACTGCGGAGTATGCTGAGACGTTCAACGAAACGTATCAACTGGGCGGACTTAATAGCTCCGTTCGCACAGCCGATCAGACCGAAATCGCCCTGTTCTGGGCGGATGGTGGCGGCACCTATACGCCGCCTGGCCACTGGCAACAAATCGCCCTGCAGTTGCTCGCCGATCGCGGCGTCACGCCCGAGTTTTTTGCGTCCACGATGGCGAAGCTCTCGGTCGCGCTGGCCGACGCAGCCATTGTCGCCTGGAATGCAAAGTACGAGTATGAATTCTGGCGCCCGATTACGGCGATTGCCGCTGCGGATCTGGACGGCAACGACGCCACCGCCGCCGATGCGACGTGGCGCCCGCTGCTGGCCACACCGCCGTTCCCCGAGTACATCTCAGGACACTCCACATTCAGCGGAGCGGCCGCGCAGATCCTGTCGGAAATCCTGGGCAATAATGTCGCCTTCACCACCTCGTCGGTTGGACTGCCAGGAGTGTCTCGTTCGTTCACCAGTTTCGAACAGGCGGCTAATGAGGCGGGCCGCAGTCGCATCTATGGCGGCATTCATTTCGAGTTTTCTAATCGTGATGGACTGGATGCCGGACGGGAGCTCGCCAATTTCGTGTTGCAGCGCTTCGGTACGCTGGAAGGGTAACTCGCCCGTTCATCACCGACGAACAACCTCGCGCTGCCGGCTTAGTCCGGCAGTGATTGACCGCGAGTTTCGGGCGCTAGCCAGATGATCGCCATGCCGACGACATAAATGCCGCTGAGCACAAAACAGGCGCTCGGCAAACCTTTCACCAGGTGGAGTGGCCCGAGGGTGAGGTCGCTGCTGAAGAATTTCACGAGCTCCCCTAACTGGAACGAACCGATCGCGGCAATCACTCGACCAAAATTAAAACCAAACCCCTGACCGGTGGCACGCACGCGCGTGGCGAATAGTTCGGGCAGATAGAGTGGCAACCAGCCGTAAAACGAGGCGGAGCAAATGCCCGCTAGAAGTCCCATCCCCAGCAGTTTGGGTGAATAGGTCGCATTGGTTTGGAAGAGCAGAAAGGCGGTCATGAGCGACAGCGCGCAGAGCACGCAGTACGCCGGGCGGCGGCCGAGCAAGTCGCCCAGAAAGGCGGCCCCGAGCGTGCCGATGATCGCTCCCACCGACAACCATAGCAGCATGTACTCTTTCGCGCGCGGGCGCACCAGCGCCGCGGCTTCGTCGCTGGCTCCCGCTGCTACCAAGCGATCCTTTTCGGCTTGATACGTTTCACCTGCCATCTTGTCGGCCCAAGCGGGAGCTTGCTGAGTACCACCCCAGGTCCCCAGCAGCGCGACGCCACTCAAACATGCCGCCAGCAGCATGCGAGAAATCGTACCGCGCTGACCAGTACCACCACTGCGCTGCAGATAACGCAGCACGGGATAAAGGAACCCCAGCACCGGCATTAGTAATCCGGCGATCGTGGCGATTAATCTCAGACGCCAGGAATGGCTGATCGTCCAGGAACCAAGCTGCGTCGAGTCCCAGGCATAAAGGTAGACCATGATCGCCGGTCCCACGCAGCCCACGAGCACGGCGAGCAGATCTTGAGTTGCCCAGTGATTGGTGCGCCCCGAGTCGCGTTCTTCTTGCCACTTCTCGGACTCCGGCACAAAGATGCGAATGAAAAATGTGAGCAGTGCGGGGACGATGCCGAGGATCATCATGATGCGCCAGCCCTGTCCTGCCATCAAATGTTCCACCCAGGCCGGTGACATTCCCGTCGTTTGCAAAAGTGCGGTGAGTTGGCCGAGGAAGCTGGTAAGTGTCAAACCAACAATGGCCACCAGCAAGTAGCCGACATTGGCGGCCGCTCCAATTAAGCCCGCCATGAACGCACGCGATCGATTCGGAAACACTTCCATCACCAGGGCCACGCCCAGCGACCATTCACCGCCCATTCCCAGCGAGGCGATGAAGCGGAGCAGCCCGAGCTGCATCGGTTTCGTCACGAAGCCGCACAGCGACGTAAACACGGCATAGGTCAGCACGCTGATCGTCATCGCTCGCACTCGACCAATCCGATCACCCAGCCAGCCAAATAGCACTCCCCCCGTCGCCGCTCCCACGAGAAAAAGTCCCGTGATCACACCCAACCAGCGCCCCACTTCGGCATCTCGTTCAGCGGCCGTGAGACTGGCCAGTTCCGGCAAAAGATTGAGAATCGCGGGACGACCAACAAGTGAAAACACTCCCATCTCGGCACCGTCAAACAGCCAGCCCAAGAGGGCTGCGGTGAGCGCCAGGTAGGCGCCTCGAGAAAGTTTGGCGGGTTCAGCCGAGTTTGCGGGAGCGATGGATGAAGAAGTCATGGGGAGCGGATGGGGCGGTGAGGGTGAAGGGGAGGGGAAACAGACGCGAGCAAGTTGGATGGCGGATCTGAGTTCGCGGATCGAGGGAGTCAGACCACAGGTTTCAGGCTGTGGGATTCAGGCTGTGGGATTCACGTTGTAGCTTGCCGTTCACGGTGAATCAATCGACGCCCGCTGCGGCCGCGCTATCAGCGGCAATTCACTATACTGCTCTCAGCTTGCCACACCTCACCACACGGATTTTGTTGCGAGGCGCCGCTTATGGTGATTATTCACAACGGGACTGCGATTCTCCCTGATCGTCTTCTGCCCAACGCCGTCGTCTGCTACTCGGGAGCACGCATCACCCGCGTGGCAACCTGCAATCAAGCTGATCGACGAGCCGCTCGAGAAGCCACCACCATCGATGCTGAAGGTGGCTATATCACGCCGGGATTCATCGATCTGCATGTGCATGGTGGAGCGGGCGCGGACTTCATGGACGGGACGGTGGAGGCGATCCGGACGGCCTGTGACGCTCATGCGCGGCATGGCACGACGACGATTTTTCCGACCACCACCACCGGTTCACCCGCCTCGATTCAGGCGATGATCGCGGCGTGTGCTGCAGCTCGCCGCCAGATCGCCAGCAATCTCGCCGGCATTCATCTGTACGGGCCCTACTTTGCGGAATCGAAGGTGGGATGTCATGCTGTCGACGGTCGCCGTTCACCCAGTCCCGCAGAATACGAAGCCTACTTTCGCTCGGGACTCGTGCGCATCGCTACCTGCGCCGCCGAATTGCCGGGTGCCGAGTCCTTTTATAAAGCGGCTCGCCGTCGTCGCTGTTTGATCACCTGCGGGCATTCGGAAGCGACGTTCAGCGAGATGACGCAAGCCTTCGCGGCTGGCATGCGTCATGTCGATCACTTCTGGTGTGCGATGAGTTCCGTCCCCTCCGTGCGGCAACGGCTGGGTGTGCCGATGCAGGCCAGCATGGCGGAATTCGTGCTGCTGAATCAGGCGATGAGCACCGAGGTGATTGCGGATGGTTGTCATCTGGCACCCGAGCTGCTGGAGTTTGCCTACAAGCTGATTGGTCCTCAACGGCTCTGCCTGGTGACCGATTGCAATCGAGCACTCGATTGTCCGCCGGGCCGCTATCGCTTTGGACACCAACAAGAGGGCACGTGGTTCGACAGTGATGGACGAGTGGGCTGGGCACCGAACGGCAGTCTGGCTAGTTCCATTCAGGGCCTGGATCACATGGTGCGCGTCATGGCCCGCTCCACCTCCGCTTCACTCGTCGAAGTCGTGCGCATGGCGACGCTCACGCCGGCCGAGCGTGTGGGGATCGCGACGACTACTGGTAGTTTGGCGGTCGGCAAACGCGCCGATATCTTGGTGCTCAGCGCCGACCTGGAAGTGCGTCACGTGATCGCTCGAGGACGAGCGATTCCGCTGTCCACGCAGGCGGCTGCGAGTGTGAAGGGCTAGTGCTTATGAATACCAGTCACTCATCCCGGCGAATGACGCGCTTCGGCGCTCCGCTGTTGCTGCTGCACGATGACTGTCAGCCAGCGACGCTCGTGCTGATGAAACGGCGGCTGATGAAGTTCACACTGACGATGATCCTGCTGCCCATGTTCTCACTGACGATGTTTCTGCTGACGATGTGTTTTCTGACGATGTGTTTTCTGACGATGTTCTCGCCTCCTTACGCAGTGGCTGCGGCGGATGAGACGGCAGCGGCGCAGTTCTTTGAACAAAAAGTGCGGCCGATTTTGGTGGCTCACTGCTGGGATTGCCACGGCGAAAAGAAGCAGTGGGGTGGCTTACGACTGGATTCGCGTGCGGCACTGCTCAAGGGCGGAGATTCTGGGCCGGCGGTCGTTCCTGGTCGCGCGGCGGAGAGTTTACTCATTCGCGCCGTGCACCAGACCGATCCCGATCTGCGGATGCCGCGCGACGGTAAACTCACCGCCTTGCAAATCGCTGACTTAGTCGCATGGGTGAATCAGGGCGCGTACTTGCCGCCTCGAGCGGTAGCGAATCGACCGCGCGGAGATGCCAGTCACTGGGCATTTCAGCCCGTCGTCGCCCGCCCGCTGCCCGCGGTACAGGATCGTTCCTGGCCCCGTTCGGGCATCGATTCCTGGATTCTGGAATCCCTGGAACGTCGCGGGCTTCAGGCGGCTGCACCAGCTGATCCGGTCGTGATGCTGCGACGCCTGTCGTACGATCTCACCGGCCTGCCACCACGACGCGATCAGTTCCAGGAGTTCTACGCGGAGCGGCTGGAACCGGATCTACTAGCGCGGTGGGTCGATCGCTTCCTAGCCATGCCGCAGTATGGCGAGCGCTGGGGACGTCACTGGCTCGATGTCGCCCGCTACGCCGACTCCAATGGACTCGACGAAAACATCGCCCACGGCAACGCGTGGCGATACCGCGACTATGTGGTCGACGCCTTCAATGCCGATCTGCCATTCCAGCAGTTCGTGGTCGAACAACTCGCCGGTGACCAGCTAGCCAGCCAGCAGCTAGCAGGCCAGCAGCTGGCAGGTGCGGAGCGCGAGCCACCGATGGGTGACCAGCTGGATTGCGCCCAGCGTGAACAGCAGCACCGGCAACTCATCGCGACCGGCTTCCTGTCGATTGGCCCGAAAGTATTGGCGGAAGTGAATCAGGCCAAAATGCGGATGGATATTGTCGACGAGCAGATCGATACGGTGGGGCGAGTGTTCTTGGGACTCACGCTGGGGTGTGCCCGCTGCCATGACCACAAATTCGATCCGATCGATATCCAGGATTACTACGGGCTCGCGGGCATCTTCAAAAGCACGCGGACCATGATCAGCTATCAGAAGGTGGCCAAGTGGCACGAGCACCGCTTGGAGTCACCGGCGGCGACTGCGATTCAGGCCGCTTACGATCACGCGCTGGCGCGCCAGCGCGAGCGCGTGGAGGAATTCATTCGAGTTACGAATGCGAGCATTCCCGCGGAACGCTTGGCCAAGAAAACTCCCGAGAAACAAGCGGATTGGGAGACGCTGTATACCGACGAGCAAAGGGCGGAGCTGAAGAAACTACGGGAGGCGGTGACGCAGCTCGAGAAAGATGGTCCCGACCTGCCGACGACCATGGGAGTCGTGGACGACGAAGTGATCGACGTGCCCGTTCATCTGCGGGGCGATGTGGGGAAACTTGGTGAGGTGGTGCCGCGACGCGTGCCTCAGGTGATTGCGGGTTCGGAGAGACCGCAGTTCACCAGTCGGGCGAGTGGTCGACTGGCGCTGGCTCACTGGCTGGTCGATGCGCGTCATCCGCTGACGGCTCGAGTCGCCGTGAATCGATTTTGGCGTTGGCATTTTGGTCGGGGACTCGTGGCCACCGTCGACAACTTTGGCCGCTTGGGCGAAACGCCCTCGCACCCGGAACTGCTCGACTGGCTGGCGGCGCGGTTTATGGACGACGGCTGGTCGGTCAAGTCGTTGCACCGCCTGCTGGTGTTGTCGCAGGTTTATCAGCAAAGCGATGCCGTCTCGGCGGCCGCACAGGAGCTGGATCCAGAGAATCGCGCGTGGAGTCGCTGGCCGAGTGGGCGGCTTGAGGCGGAACAACTGCGGGACGGGTTGTTAGCGGTGAGTGGACAACTGGACCACCGGCGTGGCGGCTCGCTCCTGCAGGTCAAGAATCGAGCCTATTTATTCGATCACACGTCGATTGATCGCACGGACTATGCGAGTCGTCGTCGTTCGATTTATCTGCCGGTCATTCGCAATCATCTCTATGACTTTTTTCAGCTGCTTGATTTTCCCGATCCGGCGGTGCCGACGGGCGATCGCGCGTCCACCACCGTCGCGCCGCAGGCGCTGTTGTTTTTAAACAGCCCGTTTGTGATGGAGGCGGCGGAGCGTCTGGCGGAGCGATTGCAGGGCGCCGATGTGGGCGCAGAACAGGAGCAGGAACAGCGTAATGAACAGCGGATTAACGAGCAGATGAACCAGCGCATCGAGGCGCTGATTGAAATGGCCTACAGTCGTCCGGCGACGGCTCAGGATCGCCAGCTCGCGCAGCAGTTCTTGCAGTCCGTCACCAAGCGGCTGCAAGCGGAATCTGTGGAGCACGTCGAGGCCGCCGCTTGGATAGCACTGTGCCACGTCACGCTGGCTGCCAACGAATTCTCGTATGTGCGCTGAGTAAATCGAGGTATGTGATCAAGAACAGTAGGTATTTCGAAATGTTGACCGAAAACAGGGATATCCTGGGCGTTTCTGCCTGGGAGAGGAAAGCACGAACCCATGAACGCAGTTGATTCCACTTCTCATGGGGCCTCGTCGCGACGGGAGTGGTTGCGGCGCGCGAGTGTGGGCTTTGGGGCGCTGGCTTGGGCGGCGCTGCTGAATGAGCGGGCGACGAGTGGTGAAGTGCAGTCGCCGCTGGCTCCGCGCGTACCTCACCATCCGGCTCGAGCACGGCGGATTATTTTTTTGTTCATGAGTGGCGGACCGTCCCAGGTGGACACGTTTGATCCCAAGCCGCTGCTGGCACGAGATGCCGGTAAACCGCTGCCGTTTGCCAAGCCGCAAGTGCAATTCAACGGGACCGGCAACTTGCTGCCGTCGCCGTGGAAGTTTCGTCAACAGGGCGAGAGCGGCATGTGGGTGAGCGAACTTTTTCCGCACCTAGCTGGCTGTGTCGATGACCTCTGCATGATCCATTCGCTGCACGGCACCAATGCGGCGCATGGCGGCGCGGTAATGAAGATTCATACGGGGAGCGACAACTTTGTTCGCCCCAGCATGGGATCGTGGGTGAGTTACGGGCTGGGTAGTGAGAATGAAAACTTGCCAGCGTTTGTGAGCATCTGTCCGACACTGGCTTTCGGGGGAGTGAACAACTGGAGCTCCGCGTTTTTACCCGCCGTCTACCAAGGCACTCCGCTGGGTGATGCGAGCATTCCGGCGGAGCGGGCGCGCGTCTCCTATATTTCCAATCCGCGTTGGTCGCGGCAGCTGCAGCGCTTACAGCTTGATCAATTACAAAAAATGGCAGCGCAGCAGCGAACTGCCGGCAACTCCACGACACCACCCAACGATCTTCTCGATGCGCGACTGGCATCGATGGAACTGGCGTTCCGGATGCAAACGGAACTGCCGCGAGTAGAGGATCTGTCGAGCGAAACTCAGGCGACACAGCGTCTGTACGGTCTGGACGATCCGAAAACCGCAAATTTTGGTCGCATGTGTTTACTCGCTCGACGCTTTGTCGAAGCGGGCGTACGCTTCATCCAAGTCACTCACAATGATGACAAAGTGCAATGGGATCAGCACTCGGACCTGAAAGCAGGTCATGAAAAGAATGCCCTGGAGGTCGATCGTCCGATCGCTGGTTTACTGCGCGATCTGAAGCAGCGTGGACTACTGGAGGAGACGCTGATCTGGTGGGGCGGGGAGTTTGGAAGGACGCCGACGGCCGAGGGAACGAATGGTCGAGACCATAATCCGGATGGCTTCACGATGTGGTTGGCGGGCGGTGGAGTGCACGGCGGGCTGCGCTACGGAGCGACCGATGACTACGGGTATTATGCTGCCGAAAATAAGGTGCATATTCATGACTTGCATGCGACGCTGCTGCACCTGCTAGGGCTCAACCACGAGCAACTCACCTATCGCCATGCCGGTCGCGACTTCCGGCTCACCGATGTCGCTGGCACCGTGATTCGCCCGCTCTTCGAGTGACCGCGTTATAGCGCGGTGCTCGGCGGCCGCCGCAGGATGGCGACTGCCAGCGTGAGCCAGGCGAGGATCAGGAGTAGTCCACCCGCTGGGACGATCGCCCAGTGCCACGGTCGACCGGTGATGACAATCTGCCAGAGTCCCCCGGAGAAGCCCGCGAGTCCGGCGATCATGAAACCACCCGCCCAGGCGACTCCCCGACGCCCGACGACCGGTTGTACGAGGGCCAGAGTGAGGAGTGCCACGGCATGGACGAGTTGATAGCGCACCGCCGTTTCGGCGTTGGCCAATCGCCGCGCTACGGTTGATGAGCTGCCGGTCGATGCGCTGCCGGTTGATCCGCTGCCGGTTGCTTCCGATGCGGGCGCGGTTTCTCCGGCGGTCGTAACTTGGCGTTCCAGCCAGCGCTGCAGTCCATGAGCTTGGTACGCTCCCAGTGCTACGCCGCTGGCCCCGAGCAGAGCGGCCAGGAAGGCCAGCCACCGCGCGACCGAGGAAAACGGAACAGTTACTGCAGTCGCGGGATTCCGTGGAGTCGGCGTATTCCCGGCGCTCGTGGCACTCGGTTCACTCGCGGCTTTAGGGGCTAAGCGGTCAGACATGCAGGCGGTCGCTCCGGTGTGGGCAGGTGGGGGCTCGGTCGTCCGTACGGTACTGGCAACGCGGCGAGTGGTTTGTTAGGGTAATTGCTCTGTAACCGTGCATCCGAGGGAAGGATTATCAGACTATGTCGGATTCCGCCAAGCAAGCCATCGCTGGAGTGAGCCCTGCGTCGACCGCCGAAGCAACGGTGATGACGGTGTTTCCGTCCGTGGCCAAGTTCGGACTGGGGCGAGCGCTGGGTCTAGGCTATGAAAACCAAGCGGGCGCCTACATTTTTCGACTCGGCAATTTGATCGCCCTCCTGTCGATCCCCATTGCCCTGGGGCTGTACTTCCTGCGAATCGCTCCTGGGCTAGGAGTGCGTTACCGGCTTACGAATCGCCGGATTGTGGTGCTGCGAGGCATTCGCGGCGTGGAAGTGAAGTCGATCGACTTGGATCGTTTCGACTCGATCGACATCGTGGTTCAGCCGGGGCAAGCCTGGTATGACGCTGGCGACTTGGTATTCAAATCGGGCGTGATCGAAAAATTCCGCTTGGAGGGAGTGTCGCGACCAGGAGCTTTCCGAGCTGCTTGCCAGAAATCTCATGCAGCCTATGTCGGCGTGAAACGGTCGCTTGAGCGTCAAGCATCGCGCGCCGCCGTCGCGGTCTAAAGCGAGTGTATGTCTGGCACCGGAGCGACCCCGTGGTCGCTCCGGTGCTCAGTCTCAAGCTCGATCGTGAAGCGATTGTCGAGAACGATTGACCCAGAAACCGTCGTTCGACAATCGAGTGCTTCGCCCCAGGAGGGAGGGAGACGGCCGCTTCCAGAGAACCGGCGTCTGCGATCGAGCTTGCGGAGATGTACGGTAAAACCTTTCGCTTGTTAGCCAAAAATTCGCAGGGGTGCGTAACCGGGCGGGTAAAGGTTGCCGGCTTCCGGGTGAGCGTAAAGCCACGAGCGAGCGATGTCGCGATCATCCCAAGGCATGCGCCGTGAGCCGATCTCCTGACAGGTCGCTCCACCCTTCCCCGCAATCAATACGGCATCGCCGGGGCGAGCTTGTTGGAGTGCCCAGTGGATGGCCGCTTGCCGATCAGGTCGGACGAGTGGTCGCGCCGGACGGCCATAGCCATCCAGGATGTCGTGAGCGATCGCCAGCGGTTCTTCACCCCGCGGATTGTCGCTGGTGATTACTTCCAAATGAGCTCCGCGTTCCACCACTCGGCCCAGTTGAGCACGCGCCTCTTGTCGCCGCTCGCCCTCAGCACCGTACACGCAGATGACGCGCCCCGAAACCGTTTGCCGGATCGCCCGCAAACTGGCAGTCAGGGCGGCTGGAGTTCGAGCTTGATCGACGTAGACGGAAAACGGCTGACCGCACTGGATTTGTTCGAGTCGTCCGGCGACTTGCTCCAGACGCTCTAAACCACGCGCAATCGTCGGTAGATCAATATTCCAAACTAAGGCGACAGCGGCAGCTGCGAGGCAGTTGTAAACATGATGATCACCGATCATCGACGAGCGGATGGCAATCGAGTCGGCACCGGCATGCAGCATAAAGGTCTGCTCGCTGCTCGACCGTTCCAGCACCGTCGCCGTCACTTCGGCCGAATTCCGCAGGCTGTACGTTAGCACCGGAATCTTCAATGTGCGCAGATAAAACTCACTCACCGGGTCATCGGCGTTGATCACCGCGAAGCCGGTGGGCTTGAGCTGAGCGAACAGGCGCGACTGGATTTCACGCATGGTGAGTGCCGAGCCACCCTGGAGCGAGGGATCGCGCAAAACGTTGGTGAGCACAGCAGCGTCGAAGGTCATGCCGGCCGTGCGGTAGTCGGTGAGTGCTTCCTGAGAAACTTCCACGATGGCATGTGAGCAGCGTCCGTGGAGCATGCGTGCCAAATGGTCCGCCAACTCGGGTGCGGAGGGTGCCTCCAGATCGCTGGGCATCACCATCTCGCCATCGTCGATGATGAGGCTGTTCATCAGCCCACGACGCTGCTGGGCGGCACGCAGGATCGAAGCGAGTAATTCGGAGGTTACGGTCTTGCCGAGACTGCCCGTGACACCCACGGTTTTCATTTGTTCCGTGGGGTGACCAGCCAGTGCCTGGCAGAGTTCGCCGTGGGCCGCACGAGTATCGCGCACCACACAGGTCGGTACGGATACTGGTAATAGTCGTTCGCTGAGTACGGCACTAGCACCGCGGCGCAGCGCTTCTTCCACATCCTCATGCCCATCCGCATCAGCAGCAGTGATCGCGATGAACAGATCCCCGGGCTCACACTGCTCCGCTTCCGCCTTGCACGAGGCGACGCGGATATCCCGACCACCAATGAAACGAGCTTGGGGGAAGAGTCCCCGTAAGCTTACGGCGGCTGGTTGACATGATAGCGTGGGCATGTTCGCAGGCCTCCTTGCCTTAGAACTTGCGAGGTCGAAAAACAGAACAGATTCCGACGCTGCCGACTCGCATCCTGCGAACCAGCAACGCGGGCGGGATTGTGCGACATCGCCCGTTTGGCGTCAAGGTCAGTTAAGGGCGGAGATTTCTCGCAATCGCAAGGGGAGGATGTTTCGCACGGGGAGGATGTTTCGCACGGAGACGCGGAGACACGGAGGGGAGGATAAAAGACTGATGGACTAAACAGCTAATGGACTAAACAGGTAATGGATTAAACTCCACAAGAACTAGGGGAGCCCTACCAAAAAAAGATGCAGAGCGTCATGAAATACTGCCATCCACCTCCGTGCCTCCGTGTCTCCGTGCGAAACAATTCTCCGTGCGCAACTCTGCCCGTGCGCAATCCTCCCCCCTGCGTCTCCAAAGCCAGGGATCTCTTTTTGATAAACCGGGGAGCGACTACACTGCGGAACAGGTGAACTGCGGAGCGGGAGCGTCCGTGAGCCAGCAGAAATCAATTCAAAAAAGAGATAGGTGCGGCGATGAGCGAGCGACTGTTTATCATGAACCCTGGCCGGACGACGAAGCAGGGCCAGCAAATCAACATCGGCAAGGATCACCCCGAGTACGATGCGATGGTCAACATGCTCACGATGAATGCCGACGACCTCCGGGAAATCGGCATTGCGCCCGGGTCCACCGTGCGGATTCGCTCGGAGTCCGGTGAGGCGGAGTTTTTGTGTCAGTCGGGAAAGATTCCGACCGGGATGATCTTTGTACCCTACGGACCTCCCACTTGCCGATTAATGGGATACACGACGGACGGCACCGGTATGCCGCAGTCGAAGGGCTGGGAAGTGACGGTGGAACTGGTCCGGGGGCCAGCCGAATCCTCGTCGGCCTAACGGCGCGGAGTTGATTTTGATAAACTTCGGGACTTGGGAGGAATAGCAATGGAACGCACGTCGTTTGATTTAGAGACGAACGAGCCGCTGATAACGCCGCTAGAGCCAGTTGCCGGTTCGTTGGATTCGTTGGCCGGGGCGTCCGCTGGCGACTTGATGTCGGCGGAAAAGTTACCGGCCTGGGAACAGGTGGATGTGGGGCGATTTCGTCCGCGACGCATTCGCGGCAGTTATTTAGGCCGCGAGCTGGGCTGAATGTTCGTCGTTCCGTCCAGTTTGGACGCTAGCAAGGGAAAATAACCAGTGAAGATTATTCAGCACGCCACGTGTACGTTTTGTGGATGCGTTTGTGACGACATTGAGTTGCACGCCGAGGGTGACCGGATTGTTCATACGAAGGCCGCCTGTTCGCTGGGCGCCTCGTGGTTCAAGTATCACACGGCGGAGCGGCTCTATCCGGAAGCTCTGATTGATGGGCAGCCGGCCACGGTGGATGAAGCGGTGGAAGTGGCAGCCGACTGCCTCTATCGCGCTCATCTGCCGCTCGTCTACGGACTCAGCAATGTCACGTGCGAGGCGCAGCGTGAGGCGGTTTCGATCGCGGAACTGGTCGCCGGAGTGATCGACAGTCACACCTCGTTGTGACACGGTCCCACCGAGATCGCCGCCCAGTTGGGTGGCAAGGTTAGCTGCACGCTCGGCGAAGTTCGCAATCGTGCTGATTTCATCGTCTATTGGGGCGGGAATCCGGCGGAGTGTCACCCGCGACACTTCACCAAGTATGCGCTCACTCCCAAGGGCAAGTTCGTACCGAACGGTCGTAAGGACCGTTACATGGTGTTGGTTGACATTCGTGAGACGCTGAGTGCCAAGGCGGCCGACGAGTTCTTACAGATTCGACCGGGGAAAGATTTTGAGGTGATCACGGCGCTGCGGGCGATCGTGAAGGGGCAGCGCATCAGTCCCGACTCGCTGGTCGACACCGGCTTGACGCTCACGCAGTTGACGGACTTGGCGGAGCGGATGAAGAAGGCGCGATTTGGCGTGTTCTTCTTTGGCATGGGGCTGTCGATGACTCGTGGCAAACACATGAATTCCGCCGCTATTTTGACATTAGCCACGGAACTCAACGCCTACACCAAATTCGTGGCCATGCCGATGCGGGGGCACGGGAACGTGACCGGTTCGGACGTGGTGATGCGCTGGACGACCGGCTATCCGTTTGGGGTGAATTTGAGTCGTGGTTTTCCGCGATTTAATCCTGGCGAGTTCTCGACGATCGATCTCTTGGTGCGCGGTGATGTTGATGCAGTCTTGGTGGCGGGCGCTGATCCCGGTGCCACGATGCCGCAGCCGGCGATTGACCATCTCGCGCGAGTGCCCACGATTGTGCTTGATCCGAAAGTTACGCACACCAGTAAGCTGGCCAAAGTGCATTTCACAACGGCTCCGACCGGAGTGTCGGCGCCGGGTACTGTCTATCGCATGGATGAGATCCCGTTGCCGCTGCGACCGGCACTTGAATCACCCTACGCGACCGACGAACAGATTTTACATCGCATCTACGAAGCGCTCGCCAAAAAGCCACCGTTGCCGGTGGTGTCGCCCGAAGTGGCGACTGCGATCGAATGATGATGCTGCGGGAGATCGGTGATGCTGCGAATCCGAGGTGGTCGAGTTTATGATCCGGCGAACAATGTTAATGGAGTGGTGAAGGATATCTGCATCGCCAACGGTAAGATCGTGGACGATGTAGCGGACGCCCGGACAC
>JBJSXJ010000073.1:0-31742 GCA_046086325.1 Planctomycetota bacterium
AGCCAACCGTCATGCCGGAACTACCGACGGAACGTCGAGCGTGGTCGCGAGGCCCGTTCGACTCACTCGTACAGCAAGCACTGCTCACACAGCGGCTCGAACCGTCGCACGAGTCGCCGCGCGTCACACTCATTCGACGAGCGTACTTGGACCTGCTGGGACTGCCGCCCAGTCCGGAGGCGGTGGTCGACTTCTTGGCCGATCCCGAGCCCGATGCGTATGAACGGCTTCTCGATCGACTCCTCGCCGCGCCTGCACATGGTGAACGCTGGTCGCGCCATTGGCTCGACGTCGCTCGCTACGCGGACAACAAAGGCTATGTCTTCTTCGAAGACAAGAACTTCACCTGGGCGTACGGTTATCGAGACTATGTGGTGGAGTCGTTGAATCGCGATCTACCCTACGATCGGTTCATCCAAGAGCAGATTGCAGCGGATCAGTTGCTAACGGATGGGCCCGCTACCTCCGCGTCGCAGTCTACTTGGCGAGCACTCGGGTTTCTCACCTTGGGTGCTCATTTCATGGGGAATACACATGACATCATCGATGATCGAATCGACGTGATCACTCGCGGAGTGATGGCACTTACCGTTACGTGTGCACGCTGTCACGATCATAAGTTCGATCCTGTACCACAAGCCGATTATTACTCGCTGTATGGAATTCTACGCAGCAGCGATGAACCGCTCGTGGCACCGCTCGTGGCCACTCCGCCGGATACGGAGGACTATCGCAAGTATGACGCCGAACTCAAAAAGCGTGAAGCAGCTCTCAACGCTTTCGTTCATCGCAAGCATAGCGAACTGGTAGGCGGGGCACGAAAACGAGTGACCGAGTATCTGCTCGCTGCACACGCGCAGCGCAAGCAGCCAGCGACCGATGATTTCATGCTCATCGCCGATCCGACCGACGTGAATCCCACGATGGTGCTGCGGTGGCAAGTCTATTTGGAAAAAATGGGAAAGCGGCGTGATCCAATCTGGTTGGCGTGGCACGCGGCGAGTGAGCTGGATGACTCGAGCTGGTCGTCAGCTAATCTGTCGACCCTCGCGGACTTGCATCCACTGGTACGCGCCGCTCTGGAAGCCAAACCACCACGGTCGATCGGCGAACTAGCCGCCGTCTATGGCGAGTTGCTGTTGAAGGTAGATCAGCAGTGGCAGCAGCTACTGGCCACAGCGACAGCTCAGCAGCAAGCGCCACCCAAGCAACTTGATGATCCGCAACTGGAACAGCTACGAGCGGCTTTATACGGCCCCGAAGCACCACCTGACGTGCCGCTACTGATCGGCTGGGGCTTCTTAACACTGCTCCCCGATCGTGCATCACAGGGCGAATACCAAAAGCTGCTCAAAGAAGTTGAAACCTGGCTGATTTCAGGTCCGGGAGCACCGCCGCGAGCCCATGCACTTGTTGATGCCGCTCAGCCCTTCGAGCCGCGAGTGTTTTTACGCGGCAACCCCAATCGACTTGGTCCCGATACCCCACGTCAGTTCCTCGTTGCTATCAATCCCAATCGTCGTCCATTTACTCAGGGAAGTGGGCGTCTGGAGCTGGCACGCGAACTAACGGCACTCAGCAATCCACTCACACCGCGCGTGCTAGTGAATCGAGTCTGGATGAATCACGTGGGCGAACCACTGGTGAAAACACCGAGTGACTTTGGCCTGCGCAGCGAACCGCCCACTCACCCGCAGTTGCTCGATCTTCTCGCACATGACTTTCAAACCACCGGCTGGTCCATCAAACGCCTGCATCGAACGATTATGACATCGGCGGTTTATCGTCAGTCCAGTCGTAATCGGGCCGACGCTTTCGCCGTTGATCCCGAGAATCGTTGGCTCTGGCGCATGAATGCACGGCGACTCGAGTTTGAAGTGCTACGCGACTCGCTGTTGCAAGTTGCTGATCGCTTGGATCGTCGTTTAGGTGGCCCACCGGTACAGTTGCTGGGTGACGGCATCGTGCCGCGTCGCTCGCTCTACGGATTCATTGATCGCATGGACATTCCCAGTTTGCTGACCACATTCGATTTTCCCAATCCCAACCAAAGCAACTCGCTGCGCGATCAAACCACCGTTGCCCCGCAGGCGCTTTATTTCATGAATAGCCCGGTCGTCAGTGAGCTGGCGCTGGGACTCGCTCGTCGCGCCGATGTCGTCGCCCTCTCCGATCCCAACGCACGACTCGACCGACTCGTCGAACTCGCGTGGGGGCGGCCACCGGACGAGGCCTTACGCCAGCAATTGAAATCATTTCTGGGGGCACAGCCGGGTGACGAGCAGTGGCATCAAATGGCTCATGCGCTTCTGCTGGCAAACGAGTTTCTGTTTATTGATTGAGAGATGGCCATGAGTGATCGCTGGAGTAACTCTGAGATTGGTGCTGGTGATGACCGCCGTCGGCGCGGGCCGGGGGATCCGGTGCGGGTGGTACGACCACCGACGAATTGGTCTCGGCGGGATTTACTGCAGCGGTGCGGCGGTGGACTCGGCATGATCGCCGCGGCGGGACTTCTAACACCCGCAGCCGCGCCGGCCTCACAGCCACTGGCTGTCCGAGAGCCTCATTTTCCGGCGCGAGCCAAGCAGGTCATTCATCTCTTCATGAATGGTGGACCGTCGCAGGTTGATACTTTCGATCCCAAACCGCTCCTCGACCAGTATCACGGCAAGCCGCTACCGACAACGAATCTTCGCACGGAACGCAAAACCGGAGCGGCGATGCGATCGCCGTTCAAATTCCAAAAGCATGGTGAATCGGGCTTGGAGATCAGCGAATTATTCAGCCGCACGGCGCGACATAGTGATGACCTCTGTGTGGTGCGGTCGATGGTCGCGGATGTGCCGAATCACGAACCATCACTGATGCTGATGAATTGTGGTGAGGGTCGCATGACTAGACCCAGTGTCGGCTCCTGGATTACTTACGGGCTGGGAAGTGAGAACCAGAATCTGCCCGGTTTCATCGCGATGTGTCCGGGCGGTTTTCCGATCGTCTCAACACAGAACTGGCGAGCCGCGTTCTTGCCGGGTGCTTTTCAAGGCACTTACATTGACACCCAGCACACGGCCGTCGAAAAGCTGATTGCCAATATTCGCAATGCTCGGTTGTCGATGCCCGATCAGCGGCGACTGCTCGATCTGGTACGGTCGATGAACGAGCAGCATCGAATGGAACGTGGTTCGGCCGCAGCTTTAGACGCTCGGATCGAATCATTCGAACTGGCCTATCGCATGCAAAGCGAGGCACTGGAGGCGTTTGACATCAGCCGTGAAACAGCCGCCACTCGAGATCTTTATGGCCCCGGCACTCACGGTCGTCAGCTTCTGATCACTCGCCGATTGATTGAACGCGGAGTGCGATTTGTGCAGGTGTGGAGCGGTGCGGGACAGCCGTGGGACAACCATAGCGATCTCGAAAAACAACATCGCGATTTATGCGGTCAGTGGGATCAGCCCATCGCAGCACTGCTCACCGACTTAAAGCAACGTGGTCTGTTCGAGTCGACCGTAGTGTTGTGGGGCGGCGAATTCGGCCGCACGCCCGTCGCCGAATTGCCGCAACTTAATGGCCGCGATCACAACCACTACGGCTTTACCTGCTGGCTGGCCGGCGGTGGAGTGCGAGGTGGTTACGCTCATGGTGCGACCGATGAATTTGGATTTCGAGCGATCGAAAAACCGGTGCACGTGCATGACCTACATGCCACACTGCTGCATCTCTTGGGGTTTGACCACGAGCGACTCACGTATCGTTACGCCGGTCGCGACTTTCGACTCACCGACGTTCACGGGCGTGTCGTGCGCGAACTGCTTGCGTGAGCTTAACGCTCACCATGAAGTTGCTGAGTTGGCTGCCGCATCGACGAACTAGATTTCGAGATACTCTTCCAGGGCTTCGCGCATGACGGCTGGATCGGGATCGATGCCAGTCCAAATTTTAAAACCGATCACACCCTGGTTGATGAGCATGCCGAGTCCGTCGAGCGTCTGACAGCCGCGTTCGGCTGCTTCTCGCAGAAAGCGAGTTTGCGGTGGATTGAAGATGACATCGGCGACTACCATCTCAGCGGTCAACGTCTTCATTTGCACAGGCACTCGGACATCTTCCTGACCAAGTCCAATCGAGGTGGCGTTGATGACAATCTGCGTGCCTTCGGGAATTTCCACATCACCCTGCCAAGCGATAAAGCGAGCGCTTACTCCCACTCGTTCGCTCAGCAGGCGAGTGAGATCTTCACCGCGAGCGGGATCGCGATTCACGACGACAATCTCGTGAGCCTTAGCTAAGCCGAGTTCAACTGCGATGGCTCGTGCGGCCCCGCCGGCACCGAGGATCACGATTCGTTTGTCGGTCGGTTCGGTGATTGTTCGCAGCGACTGCAAGAAGCCCTTGCCATCCGTGTTCTCGCCGCGAAGCAACTCGCCATCACGATAGACGCAGTTGACCGCTCCCATAAGTTCGGCGGCGGGACTGAGCCCATCCAGCAAGGGAATGACGGCACATTTATGCGGAATCGTGAAATTGCCTCCACGAAAACTCATCGCCCGCATGCCGCGTACGGCGTCGCCCAGCTTCTCGGGCGGAACTTCAAAGGTTAGATAGCGCCAGTCGAGTTTCGCGGCCGCGAACGCTCGTTCCATCATAAATTGCGTGGGATTACCAGCCACGGGTTGCCCCATGCAGCAGACAATGTCTTGAAGTGGCGTACCAGACATGCGCACGATTCCCTGACTCGAACCTGAACCTGACTCTTGTAAACAGAGATTGTGCCTGACCGTGAACCGGGATGCAACGTGCTAGGCCCACCGGAGCAACAGCGTTTATTCGGCGTCGTGCAGGTCGTGTTCGGTGAGCATCACGAAGCGTTTGGTGGCCAGTGTTTCCAGGGCCAGTTCCGTATTGTCGACCATGACGGCGACGGCGGGTCGATTCCGAGGTCGAATCATCAGGGGATAGGCTTGCACGATATTCAGTTCCGCCTGTAGTAAGGCGCTGCAAACGTGAATGAGGGGCTGGGAAACGTCGGGTAATTCGATGCCAATCAGATCACTCTCGATCATCGCCAACCCGGCCCGCTCCAGGATCTCTCGGCCATGTTCGGGATGACTTAGAAGCAACCGCACAAAGGCGCACTCGGTGGCATTATTAATAGAAAAGGCCACGATGCGCACGTGGGTGGATTCAAAACGACGCACAACTTCCAGCAACTGTCCCACGCGGTTTTCCAAAAAAACCGTGAATTGCCGCAGCGTGGGATAGCTGCGACCGCGTAGCGTCGAATAATCTGTGCCTGCTCCTGCGCCGATACTCATGTGACTTGCGGTGTCCTTACGGAACGTTATTCTGGCTGTCTCAAGGCGAGCGGCCGGTCCGCTCGCGAAAGATTCACAGATTCCTAGTCCGCTCGCCAGCCCAAGTGACTCGTTCGAGTGGCAGTTGGTGGCCGAGCAATGGATGAGCCGGGACGATATCGGCCCTGGGCAACTATAGGGGAAACCGCCGCACTCGGTCAACTCGCACATGCTCACTCAACACGAAATCACCATTCGAGTTCGCTATCAGGAAACGGACGCTCAAGCTCGTGTCCATCACGCCAACTACATCACTTATTTTGAAATGGGGCGGGTGGAGTTATTGCGGGCGGCGGGATACAGCTACAAATCGCTCGAAGAACAAGGGATTCTGCTGGTAGTTGCCGAGGTTACCTGTCAGTATTTCCTGCCCGCCGCGTACGATGACCTGCTACGCCTCGTCACCACCACGCACAAGGCTAAAGGCGCTCGCATTGAACATGGCTACGAGCTCTATCGAGACGATCAGCTCATCGCTCGCGGTCGCAGTATCGTCGGCTGCATTGACTCGACAGGCCGAGTGCGACGGTTACCCGACTGGTTGCAGGCGGTTCATGTGGGAGCTTAGCGCTGGACGCCGGTCGTGTTGAATCCCGAGTCACGTTTTGTTCTGCTATCACCCTGCTCAACGTGTACAACCTGTCTCCCGGTCTCAGCTTTAGAAAGTTAGAAAGACAGCCACGATGTATCACCCCACTGTCACGAACCTTCTGCCTGCCCGCTTCGTTCGCCTGACGGCGCACCTTCTGCTGTCCGGCACAGTCCTGCTGCATACCTCCATGCTGTGCGCCGACGACTCGGAATCGAAGCGTAGCGGGGCGACCTCTGCAGCTAACCAGCAGCAGGACAAGGAACAGGAAAAGGAGCAGGAAAAATCTGAGGCCGAGAAGCCGAAGGCGGATAAACCGGCGACCGCAAAGCCACCCGAAAATCCGCTCAAGAAACGGACGGCCGACGTGGTCTATGTCGCTACGCCGCACGATGTCGTGGCCAAGATGCTCGAAGCCATCAAGGTTGCCAAGAGCGACGTGGTTTACGATCTCGGCTGTGGTGACGGACGCTTCATCGTCACCGCCGCCAAGAAGCTCGGCTGTCGCGGACGCGGCTATGACCTGGATCCACAGCGAGTGGAAGAGTCGCGCGAGAATGCGAAAAAAGCCAAGGTGGATGATCGCATCGAGATTTTTCAGCAGGATATTTTTGAAGTTGATTTGACGCCGGCGAGCGTGATCACGCTGTATTTGCTCCCACGGCTCAACGAGCGGCTGATTCCGCAACTGCAAAAAATGAAGCCGGGTTCGCGTATCGTCTGCCATGACTTTCCCATTCCCGGCATGAAGATTGACCGCACGTTTACGATTACTTCGCGCGAGGATGGAGTCGAGCACAAGATTCTGGTGTACAGCATCCCGCTGCAAAAAGAGTGAGTGGTTGGAGGTGAGCGATGAGGCGGCACATGATGGCACGTTCTGGGCTGCACTGGTTGCTCACCAGCGGCTCGCTTCTCGTTCTGACTGGGCTGCTACTGAGCATGCAGCTCGGCGCGCACAGTTCAGCTGATGAAGCCCCGGCGAAAGTGGATTTTGAAAAAGAGGTCGCGCCGCTGCTGCTGGCGCGCTGCCTGGAATGTCACTCCGGCCCGGAGTCGGCTGGTAAGTTGAATTTGACTACGGCCGCTGGACTGCTCGCCGGCGGCGAAAGCGGGCCGGTAATCGTGGCGGGGCAACCTGCGAAGAGTCTGCTCCTGGATCGCGTTCGAGCGGGAGAAATGCCGCCGCCGCGACAAGGTAAGCAGCGCCCGCTAGCGGCTGCAGACCAGCAATTGCTGCAGCGCTGGATCGAACAAGGGACCGCTTGGCCGGAGCGTCGAGTGCTCGATCCGTATGAACGCAGCACGGAAGCGCGTGGCGGTCGCGATTGGTGGTCGTTTCAACCGCTGAGCCAAGTCACTTCACCTGTCAGCAAACTTGCTTCCCAGTCGGTGGCGACCGTCCGCACGCCGATCGACCCGTTTATCCTCGAGCGGCTGCAAGCGGAGTCGTTGACGCTGGCACCACCGGCCGAGCGGCGGCAGTTACTACGACGGTTGTCGCACGATCTTGTTGGCTTGCCACCCACGGCGGAAGCGCTGGATGAATTTGCTGCCGATGATGGCGTGGATGCGTATGAACGACGAGTTGATCGGCTACTGGCAGCGCCCGCTTTTGGAGAACGCTGGGCTCGATTCTGGCTCGATCTGGCACGCTACGCCGACACCTGCGGTTACGAGCGTGATCAGGATAAGCCTCACGCG
The DNA here is from genome assembly GCA_046086325.1 of Planctomycetota bacterium. GTDB lineage: Bacteria > Planctomycetota > Planctomycetia > Pirellulales > Pirellulaceae > JBJSXJ01. The sequence continues at coordinate 7,651 of JBJSXJ010000073.1, forward strand.
TGGCGTTATCGTGATTGGGTCATCCTGGCACTCAATCAAGATCTTCCGTATGACGATTTCGTCCGGCGACAAATCGCTGGAGATGAGATTCCCCAGCGCGATGAAACTACCGTGATCGCGACAGGCTTCCTGCGCCTGGGCACGTGGAATGATGAACCCAATGATCCGCTGGAATATCAATATGAGCGGCTGGAGGATTTGGTCCATGTTGTGTCCACCGCCTTTCTGAGTGTGACCGTCAAGTGTGCACGTTGTCACGACCACAAGTTCGATCCCATTCCACAGCAGGACTACTACCGAATCGCCGCCGCTTTCTGGGCAGGGCCCGTCGCCTCGCGTGGACGCGAATTACTGGGAGGACCTTCGCGAGAGGAGCTCGGTTTCGACGTACTGGGCTGGACCGATTTAACGGCCACCCCGCCACCGCTCCAGTTGCTGAAGAAAGGCGATCCTTTGCGACCTCAAGCGGCGGTTGAGCCTGGTTATTTGTCGCTGCTCCCACAACTCGATCGTGCCGTCGCACCGCCACCGGCTGGAGCGCGCACCAGTCAGCGGCGACGACAGTTAGCCGAGTGGCTAGTGGAGACGGGTAATCCACTGACTCCCCGCGTGGCCGTGAATCGCTTGTGGCTGCATCACTTCGGTCAGGCACTCGTGCGCTCTCCGAATAATTTTGGTTTTCAAGGTGAACGTCCGACACATCCGGAACTGCTGGATTTCCTGGCTCGGGAATTTCAGCAGCAGGGATGGCAGAGTAAACCGCTGCATCGCCTGCTGGTCACGTCCGCTGTCTATCGCCAAGCATCGACACATCCGCAGCAAGCGGAATTCGAGGAACGAGACTACTTGAATCGCTGGTGGTGGCGAGCAGAGCGACGACGGTTAGATGCCGAATCACTGCGCGATGCCATTCTCGCATCTGCCGGTCAGCTTGATCGACGACTCGGTGGACCCAGCTTCAAGCCCACCATCAGCGCCGAAGCACTGGAGGGTCTGTCCCGCAAATCGGCTGCCTGGGCTGCCAGTCCACCACAGGAACAGTTACGCCGAGCGATCTATATTTATTCGCAGCGTTCGCTCTTATCACCACTGCTGACGACCTTTGACTTTGCCGATACAACGCTGCCTTGCGGTCAACGCGATGTCTCCACCGTCGCCCCCCAAGCACTCGCATTACTAAACAATCCCTTTCTGCATGAGCAAAGCTTACAGCTCGCACGCAGATTGACATTCGGAGATCCCCGGGAGCTCGACGATCCCGCCGCGATCGACGAACGTCTGCGAGCACTGTGGCGCAGCACTCTTGGTCGCGCCCCCACGGAGCAAGAAGAGCAGCTGGCGCGAGGATTTCTGTTGGAGCAGCTTTCGCGGAAATTAAAGCCCGAACCGCTGACGGCGTCCCTGCTAGCCTGGACGGCACTCGGCCAAGTGCTGCTCAACAGTAACGAGTTCATATACGTTGACTAAACGGATGGCCGTTGAGGAAGGTTTCGATGAGTCACTTCAAACAGCCCCAGTTTCCCTGCAACCTCACTCGGCGCGAATTAGTGTGGCAGATGGGTGGAGGAGTTGCGGGGCTGGCGTTAATGGACCTGCTCGGTCGCGATGGTTTTCCATCTGCCGTGCGCGCTGACGAGACCACCACGAAGCGAACGACAAATCCGGCAGTTGCAACCGCGACAGGATCGAAACCGGCGCGCGGCGGAAATCCGCTGGAGCCCAAACAGCCACATCAAGCTGGGCGTGCGAAGAATGTAATTTTTTTGACGATGAATGGTGGTCCGAGTCAGGTTGATACGTTTGACTACAAGCCCGAGTTGCAAAAATATGCGGGGCAGCCTTTGCCACCGGGTAAGAAATTCATCAACTCGGGTGGTCGAAAAATTGGCTTTCTCACTCCCAGCTTTCGCCCCTTTCGACCAGGTGGCAAAAGCGGGCTGATGATCTCGGATTTTTTTCCGCGGGTGCGCGAACATGCCGACAAATTAGCCGTCATTCGTTCGTGTCATACCGATAGCCACGCACACGGTTCGGCACTCGTCGCCATCAACACTGGGAAAACGTTTATCGGACGGCCTTCGCTGGGAAGCTGGGCGGTCTACGGTTTAGGAACCGAGAATCAAAGCCTGCCGGGTTATGTGGTGATTCTGGACAAACGAGGTGGTCCCATCAGTGGTCAGCCGAATTGGTCGAGCGGTTTCATGTCTTCTAGTTTTCAGGGGACGTTGTTTCGACCCGTTGGTGATCCGATTCTGGATCTGCGCGGCCCTGCTCACGTTGATCGCCAAACCCAGCGACAGCAACTTGATTTGCTCGCACAACTCAATGCCCAGCATCTGGCGCAGCGCCCTGGCGGTTACGAATTGGCTGCACGCATCAACAGTTATGAACTGGCCTATCGCATGCAGGCCGAAGCACCCGAAGCGGTTGACCTGAGCCGTGAAACTCAGCAGACGCTCACCGACTATGGCGTGGGTCAGCAACCGACGGACGAGTTCGGCCGGAATTGTTTAGTCGCACGGCGACTCGTCGAACGTGGCGTGCGCTTCGTCCAGCTCTACTCGGGAGGTGGGCATCTGGAGGAAACCTGGGACGCGCATAAAAGTATCGAAACGAATCATGGTCAGCATGCGGGCGAGGTGGATCAGCCGATCGCTGCTCTGCTGAAAGATCTCGAACAGCGTGGATTGCTCGATTCAACGTTGGTGGTGTGGGGCGGTGAATTCGGTCGCATGCCGTTCAGCGAAGGACAAGGTGAACCCGGACGAAACCACAATCCGTATGGCTTTTCCATCTGGATGGCGGGTGGCGGTGTACGCGGTGGCATGGCGTATGGAGCGACCGACGACTGGGGTTTTGAGGCGGTGGAGAACCGAGTGCATTTGCATGATTTGCACGCCACAATCCTCGCACTCATGGGACTCGATCATGAGCGTCTGACCTATCTGTATCAAGGTCGTCCCGAACGTCTCACGGACGTATTCGGGCGCGTTGTGCGAGAAGTGATTAGTTAGGCAGTGCGGCCGGGGCGAGCTTTCGAATACGCGTCCAAACATCTTCCCAGGCTTGCCGCTCTTCGGCCGAGAGCAGTTCGAGTGACTGCAGGCGGAGAGTGGGGACAAAAACGGGATTACGCAGCGTCTGTTCCCAAACCTGACGAGTAATCTGGTTCGCTTCGTTGACATTCCCCGCAGAGCGGGCTTCCCGCAGCTGTCGCTCGACGATTGTCACGCTTTGCTGCATCCAGGCTAGGGCTTGTTGTCGCTTGGCGAGTTGAGCAGTTTTGTCACCGGGCACTTGCAGTACAGCGGTGGCGGCGAGGATCAACGTTTGCCAGCGCGGAGGCGCGGCGACTGAATTGGCGGTACGCGGCCCAGTTGATGGCGGCGCAGTTGATGGCGACTCTTCGTCAGCCCGCTCGCTGACCAACTGCAGTAGGGCCACCGCGCGCTCGAACTCGCCCTTTTGGCTCGCGCGTGCGGCCAATTCATGTAGCAGTCCCGACGGAAGTTCGGCATATCCTGACCAATCACGCTCGTGACTGAGCAATTCATCCCAAGTTCGACGCTGCGTCTCGCGATCGCCATCGGCACGTTCCATTTCGGCTCGTTCCAATTCGGCACCAAGGCGCAGCAACTCAGCGAACGTCTGCAGGTCGCCAGCACGTTGGCAACAAAGCAGCCAGCGTCGCCACAGGAACTCTCGATGTTCCGGCGTGATCAGCGTGGGAGCGACAGATTGCGAGCGGGTGACGAAGCGCCAGAGCTGCTGATAGGTGTTTTGGGCCGACGACCATTCACCAAGATTCATCCAGCGGAAGGTTTCGTGGTCCAACAAATCCACTAGCAATCGTATGACATCAGGATTGGTGGTTTGCCATAGATCCGTATCGCGCACCAGGCTGAACGATTCCTCGAAGGCAGCCGAGGCGGCTTCATCGTTGAACAGGTCGAGATGCAGATGTCCCAAGTCATGCAGTGCGAAAGCGAATGCCACTCGATTACCAGCACCATTCGGCTGCGAACGATCGACCTGTCGCAGTAAACCAATCGCTTGCTCGTAACGTCGTAGCGATCGCTGCAGCTGTCCAGAGCTGCGCAGAGTCAGGGCCAATTCGAGCAGCGTTTGTCCCGCGTTGACTTGATACAACAAAACGCTGGGAAAGCGATTCATCAGATCGCTGCGTAGCGCCACAGCATCTTCCAAGCTTTCGATGGCCCGTGACAGTTCACCATCCGATCGCAGATGGATACCATGATTGGCTAGCGCCCAGCTAAGTTTGAGGCAAACATTCTCGTCACCTCGACCTGCCTTCAGACGATCACGTAGCTCGGCAATATAATGCTCAAATTGCTGAAAGCTAGCGGAGCGATTACCCAGCCTCTTGAGCAAATAGATATTTGCCTGATCCTGTTTCAGGTCAGCCAAATCATCGCGTGCTTGTTGCAATTGACGATCAGGATCCTCGGATATGGCCGAGTGATCGGAGCTAAGTAGATCAACGATCGCCTGTCGATCTTGAATCGCTTGATCAAATGTCTGCGCTACAGCAGCTAGGTCATGGAGCTGCGCCTGGTTCATCGCCAGCGTCGCCAACACCGTTGATCGTCCTCGAAGTTTCAGCAAACGCCAGCGTGAATCGTCCTCGACCTGGTCGTACTGCAACCGCGCTTGATTCAAGTAGTCAGTGGCTTCCAGGGGCTGATTGCCTTGGGATATCAGGAGCGATTTTTGTCGATAGGAGTCGGCCAGTCCGAGGCGTGCTCGAGCTTTTTTTTCCCGCTTACTAGCTGCCGTGAAGGAATCACGAATGGGTTGCTGATCGACTAGAGACAGCAATTGGTTGTAACGCTCGAGCGACTTATCGTTCCATTGAGTGGCCGCTGATAACTCATTGGCGATGGTGCTCAACTGCGTCAGGCGCGCCGCTACGACCGCTAGTTGCTCTTGATGATCCAGCGAGTTTTCGGAGGCTGCGGAAAGTTCAGCGTCCAGTTGTTCATAGATACGGATCGGTTTTTGCAGCAGTTCGCGGCGCAGTCCTTGCAGTTCAGGGCTGAGCTTCATGACTTGATCGTTACTGACCGTCTCAGCGAAAGACTGAATCGCACTGATGGCTCGTTGTTCGTGGCGTTGAGCGATGACGGATTTCTCATCCGCTAATCGCTTGGCATTCTCTGCCGCCTGCCGCTGCTCGATTTCTTGATTACGAGCCGTCAGTAGCTCCAGGTTGCGTTTAGTCAGATCACGGTTATGCTCCATCTCTAGCACGGCGCAGGTGATCGCAATGCTTGAAAATCCACATAGAAGCAGGCCGCTTGCGGTCATGAACCGTCGATGGCGGCCCATCCAGCGAAAAGTTCTTTCCCACCAGGGTTCGCGCAACACGCTGATTGGTTCGCCGACGAGGTAATTCTCTAAATCGGTCGCTAGCTGCAGCGGCGACGCATACCGCTCACTCACCGAGCTGTTCATCGCCTTCAAACAAATCGCCTCGATCGATCGAGAGATACGAGGGTTAAGTTGACGTGGCGCGGGGGATTCCCAGGGAGAACGCCCCGTGATGATGCCGTACAGCACGGCACCCAAGGAGTACACATCCAGCGCCGGCCAATTCGTGATCGGCTGTTGCAGTTGGCACTCGGGAGCGACATATCCGCGTGTCCCGGCGAAGCTGCGCTGGTCTCGGTTGGCATCGGACCTGTCCGTAGTCCCAGAGTGGTTGTCCGTAAGGTTCGTTTCGGTTAGTTGACGCTCGGCAGAAGAACTTGGCGATCTCACATGCTGGAACTCGTAGGCCAGTCCCCAGTCGACGACAATGGTTTCACCGAATGGTCCGAAGAGGATGTTTTCGGGTTTTAAATCGCGATGACAGATCCCTTGGCTGTGAGCGTAGGCGACGGTGTTACAGACATGAATGAGCCGCCGCACTAGTTCGCGCTTGTTCCGCTTGAAATCTACGAGGTTATGGGAGTGCTGATGCAGCTCGTCGATCGCCTGCTGCATGGTGGACGAATTCCCCCCGGCAATCAGCCGCATGGCATAGTACGGACGTTCCTCGGCGAACAGACCACGCGCATAAATGGGAATAATGCCCGGATGCTCCAGACGAGCGGTAATCTGGGATTCCTGCTGGAAGCGCCTCTGATAATGTTCATCATCCGCTTCGGACAAACGGATTTCCTTGAGTGCAACGCGGCGTTCCAGCTCGCGATCCCACGCAATCGTGACTCGTCCCATGCCGCCTTCGCCCAGCTTGTCCAAAATCTGGAACCGTTCAGTTGGAGAATTTGCCCGTGTCTCCGTTCCAGCAGCGGCTAATGAAGAAGATTCTCCTCGCCACTCGGCTACCACCGCTCGCAATTCCTGACGTGCGGCTTCGCGAAATGGTGCGGGGAAATTACCAATGATCGCATCCAGATCCGGGTCGCGCCCAGCCTTCAATCGCGACTCCACCTCGTCACACGATGACGCCAGTTGCTTGAGCGTCTCCAGAGGTGGCCAGAGATTGTCGAGCGGCTTCATGGATATTCAGCCAGATAGGATTGCCAGATCGACTGAATTAAGGCCAGCCGAGTGTTGACGGTTCGCCGCGTACAGCTCAAGTGGCGAGCGATCCGGGAAACGCTGGTGCCGTCGAGCCGCAAGAGAGTGATGGTTTTAAGTACTCCCGTCGGATCATGCTCATCCAAAATATGCAGCAAATAGTCGCAATGATCCGCCATCTCGATGATCCAGGTGGCTGAATCAAGGGTAGGCGTCGAACCCTGGCCTTCGGCAGAGAATTCTTGGGGAAACGCTACGTGCTTTTGCCGCCGAGTGCGGCGCCGGATATTGTGGGATTTGTTAAGCGAAATTGTGACCAGTAATTTCCAAAGCTGATGGCGATTCGAGATGGACTGGAATTTGCCAGTCACCGCTCGCTGATAGAAGGCGAAAAGGGTACTGAGAGCCAAATCCTCTTCGTCATAGGCATGATCGCCCGCATATCGCAGTTGCCACCGTGCCAGTCGCACCAGACGAAAGCCAAAGCGATGCCACAGTAACTCCGCCGCCGGCGCAGCGGCTTGATCGTGAGGAGAACGGAGCCACCGCGTCACCGACCCCGTGCTCCGGGACGACGGACGCGGTGATTCAATCAACTGGCTGGTCATGATGCCCCGAATGACCTCCGCGTTTTTGTAACACCTCATGCACAGCGATTTCGAGTGTTAACAACTTTCAATCGCGGCTGTAATGATAGAGAAAAACGCCGGTGGTCGCGAGGTATCATGGGGCCTGGGTGAATGATACCGGCTGAGTGGACTACGGTAGCACGACGACTTCACCGCCCGCTCGGGTGGCAAGTGCCTGCCAGACGCGACCGTCGACCGTTTGCGCCAAGAAACGCACCGATCCATCTGTCAAACCAATATTCACGCCGCCCGGATGAAAGCTACGGGAGGTGACCGCGGAATAGGTGATTGCGGTCGTGGAAACGCCTTCGCGCGAGGAAGTGAAATCGACGTCCAGCGTGCGACCGTTGAGTACATAAGGAACTCGAGTATTGGGCGGAAACGTCGCGGTGAATCCAGTCTGATGCACGCGGCCGTCCACCCACTCGGTGTGCCCCGAGTCAGTCTTGAAGTTGCCGCCCCAGGAGGTGATCGCTTGCGGGCTGCTCGGCATTGCTGCCCCCAGGCCATTGGGAGTGTTACTATCGCGGAAGTAAGGCTGAAACGCTTTCACTTCGGCAAACGCCACGGTGTTACTCGTACCGTCCAAAACACTCGCCATGTTAGTCTCATAATTGGGAGCTAACAGGCCGTCACCACCTAGCTGATTCACCGGGTCAAAAACCATCCAGGTGCCGAAATTACCGGCGTAGTTGAGTGGATAGTGGGCGAAATTCGGGTCGCTTGGTTGCGGGTCCGGACGCAATCGCTGGTTCACTTCGCTGGGGCAGAGGAATACTGGGACCCGCGTACTGGCCACATTCCCTTGAGCGGAATAAGGCAGCGACCAATTGATCAGGTTCTGCAAATTGGTCTGCTCCATGAACGGCAACAGCCGGGCCTGCGCCGACCAACCCGTGCCGGTCGAGCCAACTGGATACTGGCCGCCCAGCGGGAAAACGCGGTAGGTGTCGTGGTGATTGTGAAGCGCCAAGCCGAGCTGTTTAAGGTTATTGGAACAGGAGTTACGTCGAGCGGCTTCGCGAGCGGCTTGGACCGCAGGGAGCAGCAGTGCGACCAGGATTCCGATGATGGCGATGACGACCAAGAGTTCCACGAGGGTGAAACCCGCCTGCTGGCGGCCGCGGCGGGAAAGGAGTGATGCTGAACGGGACATAGTTAAGTTCCTCGGAAAGGGACTGAACGATGAAGGTTGGATACTGTGAGCAGACTGCTACGCGTGTCGCCGGAGGGTGCGCTTCAAACCGGGCCCGCCCAACCGCTCCGTCAAAACCGCAGTCCGGCCTCGCCGATAACGAGACTCAGTCTCAACAAGACTATTGATAAACGGGAGATTGAGGGGCGTCAAGACGCTGGTGGAAAAAAAAGATGGAGCCTTGGGAGCTCCCTATAAACGCGGGCCCGTCGGCTGCTCCGACAACGGCCGAACAATCGTGTCGCCGCTCTCGTGCGCCTCAACCGTCACGCTCTCCAGGCAACCCGTCAGAGTGCCACCCGCCACGATACATCGATCGACGTCCGACCCCGATCGGACTCGGTGATCGTCCACGGCTAGCATCTCTTCCGCCGTCAGCACTCGACCGTCTCCCGTGCGCCGACAATAGCGTTCCCAGAGCACCGAGCGGCTTACCCGGGCCCCGGATTCGATCGTCCACCCATCACCGACCACCGCATACGGACCTAGAACCGCACCCGACTCAATTACGCAGCGATGTCCGATCACCACGGGAGGCACGATTGTAACTCGCGAAAAATCGATCTGTACGTCGGTGCCGAGCCAGCCCCACGGCAGTCGCTCGTAGGGCATTTCCACCGCCAGCTGCCCATCTAGAATCTGCTGATGAACGTCCAGGTAATCCTGTTTTTGGCCCACATCGAACCAAGCGCCATCGTATTGGACTCCCCACAACGAGCAGTCACGGGCGAAGCGCGCGTAGGGAAGTTTTCCCAGCAATGCCGGAAACACATGCTTACCAAAATCATAAAACGGCTCCGCAACCTGCAGGCTCGCTTCTGTCCGTCGCCGCTCCAGTTCGCGCAAAAACCCCATGTCAATGAAGTAGACCGAAGCATTGTTCAGGTTACTGGGTGAATGCGGGTTCTTCTCATGAAAATCGACGATTTGCCCCGAGCGACTAAGTGGCCCCTGGCCTGACTCGGGCGTCGCCAGAATCGCGGTACCAAAATCCTTCACGCGATTCCAGGGTACTGGCACCAGGACCATCGTCACCGCCGCGCCGCGGCGAGTGTGAATCGTGTGCATCTCCCCCAATAAATCGGCATCCAAATTGGTGACAATGTCGCCACTCGGCACAATCAAGGTCTGCCCGGTGAAGGGAGAGTGTGCCTGGGGAGACTCGTGGGGCAATAAGCGTGCGGCGGAACCGAAAGCTTGCTTGCAAACACCACCCAGTGTCCCACTGGGCTGATGTTCTTCGGCGAATAAAATCTGTGCTCCATATTTCTCACCCGCTCCAAAGTGCTCGCGAATGGTTTCTTTGAGCACACACAGGTTCATGGATAGCGACGTGATGCCGGCGTCGACAAATTTCCGCACCCAGGTGTCGAGCATGGTCGACTTACCACCGAGCGGGAAGAGTGGCTTAGGACGGTAGTGCCGCGTGAGTGGTTCGAGACGACTTCCCAGTCCAGCGGCCAAGATCGCGCCGCCCACCGGCGACTTGCCATCGGCCGACAGACCTTGATCCGCCCACGTCTGCTTTTTCCCCTCGGGCCATTGAATCGGCATAATTACACTCGCTCTGAACTCACCGCTCCGGCGCTTCACCCGCCCGAAGTCGGTACTTAGACAATCCGCGTTTGGATGATCTGTATTTCGATAACTCGCGTTTGGATAACTCGCGTTTCAACAACCGGGATCGAGACAACCTGAAGTTAAACAACCTGTGGTTTTACCACTACACAATTAATCTTTCCCAGTTCGCTCTCCAGGTTACGCAGCATCGAATCGTCACGATAGGTGCCAATAATCGCACCTCCGGACCCCGAGTATTTTGCCGTGGCGCCCACCGCTCGCGCTGTTTCGACCATCCGCACGTGGCTGGGCGACAGGTTGATGATCTGGCGCCGCAAATCGAAATTGCGATTGATGAGCTGATCGAGAAGTTGGTAATCGCGATTGAGCAAAGCCTCCCGAGCACTCGCCGCATAGCCCGCAAACTCATCCATCGCGGCGACAACCGCTGGATCTCCCTGGTCATAACGGGCCCGAAGAGGATTATGGACGACCTCAGTCGGCTCGCTACGATCCCTGGAATAGGCCAAATAAATTGGCGGCAACAACTCAGGGTCGAGTGATTCATAATGATAAAAATCATAACCACTCTGTTGTTGCCGCTGTGCCTTCGCAAAATCCATATAAACTAAACCGCCGTAGACCTGGATGACGCGATCTTGCATACCAGCGCCAATCCCCAATTCATCCCGCTCCACACTGAGTGCCAGGGTAGGCAGAATCTGTTGCGGAATTCGTACTCCATAGAATTCCATGAGCGCTCGTAAGGTAGCCACGATGATTGCGCTGGAACCTGCCATTCCCACCTGCCGAGGAATGTTAGTCGTGTAACGAATGGCAAATCGCTGGTCGCTAAGCTCATAGCCGCTCTCTCCCGCTGCTCGGCGCTGGCGACAAAAGTCAGCAAAGCGTTTGATCGCGGCCTTGACCAAACGAATACCGCCATAGTAGCCGTGCAGCTCTACGTCCTCGACGAGCTCATCCAAAGAATCAAAACGACTTAAATCCTCCTGACTCAACAGCAATTCGATTCGCTCCCATTCGTAGAGCGTCACTTCGGCAAAGTAGTTTTTTACGATGACCGAAATCGTTTTGCCGTGGTAGCCATCAGAAGGATTACCGACGAGACCGGCGCGTGCGTAGGCGCGTTGACGAATGATGCGCATGTTAAGCCTGATCCTTGAGAAAGGCTCGCACATGCTCTTGCAGCGCTGCGCCATACTGAGGATCGGTAAGTGCAAAGTCGACAAAGGCGCGGAAATAACTGCGGAAATTACCGATATCGAAGCGCCGCTCCGTGGGACCTAATCGCAAACCCACGCCTTTGCCTCCCTCTGCCAGCACCGCTTGAATGGCATCGGTCAACTGGATCTCACCACCCTTGCCGGGTTTGGTCTGAGTGAGCTTATCGAAAATCGACGGACCAAAGACGTAGCGGCCCGCTACGGCCAGGTTACTCGGCGCCTCCGCGACACTCGGCTTTTCCACGATTCGCCGCAGCTCAAAACGATCTCCCACCACACTCATCGGCTCCGCGATCCCGTACCGTATCACATCGCTCGGTGGTACTTCCTCAAAGGCGATCACGACATCGGCCCGAGTGCGTTCGAATTCTTCCAGCATGCGAGCGACAATGGTGGACTGCGCATGCAAACCGATGATGGAATCCCCCAGAGCGACGACGAAGGGTTGCCGTCCGACCAACGGCTGCGCACAGAGCACTGCGTGGCCCAAGCCTAACTGGCGGCGTTGTCGAGTGTAAAAATACTCGATGTTCCGCCGATCAAATTCCAGCTCCGCCAGCTCATTTTCGCGACCCGATTCACGGAGATAAGTGTTGAGCTGATGATCCTCGTCGAAATGATTTTCAATCGCCGCTTTCCTGGCGCCTGTCACAAACAATATGCGGCGAATACCTGCAGCTGCCAGCTCTTCGACCACATACTGCACTACCGGCTTGCGACCGACCGGTAACATTTCCTTGGGTTGACTTTTCGTGGCTGGGAGCAGCCGAGTGCCATGCCCTGCAACCGGTACGACTGCCAGATCAATCGTCATAAATAAATGCCTTTCGCTCCCGCCGAGACCCTGAACTAGTCCCGGCGGATTCAGAGCCGTAGAATCAAAAAAGTTGAGTCACCATTTTCCACATCGACCGCTCGTCGAGCAACCCGACTGCCTGGGGCCATCATGATCCAGTCCATGGACAATCCTGCGTGGAGGCACATGATCGAAGTGGATCTGCAGGGCCGGGATATTCACGATCCCCAGGTCCTGGGTGCGATGAGCCGCGTGTGCCGAGAGGAGTTTGTCGATCCCCAGCAGCGCTCACTCGCGTATGGCGATTTCGCACTGCCAATCGCTCTCGGCCAAACCATTTCACAACCCTATATTGTGGCCCTGATGACCCAACTCGTACGCCCAAAGCCGACCGATCGAGCACTCGATGTGGGCTGTGGAACCGGCTATCAAGCCGCTGTACTCGCGGAGCTTGTCGATCATGTATACGCGGTGGAATTACGCGAGCCGCTCGTTCAGACGGCTCGTCAAAGACTGCAAAAACTCGGCTATAAAAACATCACGCTGCGACATGCCGATGGTTCCTGTGGCTGGGACGAATATCAGCCCTATGATGTGATTGTGGTGGGAGCTGCACCGCAGCAGGTGCCGCTACCGCTGCTCGAACAACTCGCACCAGGCGGCCGACTGGCGATCCCTGTCGGCAACCTCCAGCAGCAATTGCTGCTCATCGAAAAAACGGCTACCGGTGAGTTGTCGGAGCGGGTGATCGCCAGCGTGCGATTTGTGCCGCTGATTAGCCCAACATCACTTGATCCAGGCCTGCCATGACAAAAATGCCATCATAGCCACATAAAAAATAATGCTTGTTGCCAGTAACCAGCGCACGGGACGACGCGGGTGAGCAGTCAGATTTGTCACTCGGATTCCTCCATGTCGGAATCAGTTAACTTCAGCTCATAATGAAATGCCTGATCAAAATCATAAACGTTATCAAAATCCTGACGTTGATCCCGAGTTGATTTGCGCAGAACTCCTTCATCAATTAGCTTGAAAACCAGTTCACCAAAATCGCTCGTGGTATGGAATCCTAAATGGTGAAGGACAGGTAAGGCAAGTTTTCCGTATCGCTCCAAGGCCATTTGTCGAGCGGCCTCGCAAAGCTGCTGACCCGTCAGGTGCGGCATCTCTGGTAACTGCTCTGGATCCTCACCCTCACGCGGTGCCGTTGGACTATCCTGGCCGTACTTGAGTACGCGCTGCGCATATTCCAGCGATTCATGAATGAAAACGTAGGCCCCAAAACGATAGCGAATATCATTTAAGGAGAGAATTCGAAAGAACTCGATCAGATCGCGGGTAGTCATAGCTTTAGTCACGATGGCGTCCGCGAATTTCACCCGTACCGACTTGCAGCACCGTTAGTACATCGGTCGCGGGCACCAGCATGCGACGATTATCTTCCGTTTGAATCAATAATTGCTGAGAAAGGATTTCGTGATTCAAGATGCGAGCTCGGCCCTTGGAGGTGACAATTTCCGAGCCGATAGGCGGCAAGTTTTTCTGTAATTCCTCATACGTATCAAACTCGTAGCGCAAACAGCATTTCAGTCGTCCGCAGCGACCAGAGATTTTATTGGGATCGAGCGTTGCTTTTTGGAGCTTCGCCATTTTCATGGAGACGGGCGGCATTTCAATGAGGTAGGAATTGCAGCAGACCGGTTTTCCGCAGTCGCCGTAATCGGCCAACAGTTTCGCCTCGTCACGCACTCCAATCTGTCGCATTTCAATCCGTGTCTGAAATTCACCGGCAAGAATCTTGACGAGTTCTCGAAAGTCGATGCGTTGTTCCGCCAGATAGTAAATCACGATCCGCTCACCACCAAAGAGATGCTCCAAGTCGACCAATTGCATGTCGAGGTTGAGCTGTCGCACATGGCGCTCGCAGGCCTGTAATTCATCCTTGATTCGCTGTGCAATATGATCGGCTTCGCGCTGATCATCGGCCGTCATCTCACGCATGATCTGGCCACCGCTGGTGTCGCGAAGGTAAGCCAGCGCTTGTTCGGTGGCGTCGCAGAGCACTTCTCCGAGTTCCAAGCCGCGATTCGAGCGCACAATCACCTTGGCTCCACGCACATGTCGTTCCGCACGGGACGTGAACACGCCGACGATCTTCATCGCACCATATCGAACCACACACCGCGCCATATCCCGTCCGTCTCCCCAGGCTCTCAGTCTCGCCGCATCGGCTGGCCACCAAGTAACTCCGTGCTCCGCACACGAGCGAAGTTTTCGCTAATCGGGGCGTTAGTATACTCCCCCGGCGACTCGATCGCCAAACACCACTTTACCCGATTGCTCGACCGCGCGGTGGACCCTAGGATGTTTGCATTATGGAAGTCATGAAGATTACGACGTTGTCGGGCGCTAATCGCTGGGCCGCTCACTCGGTTCTCGAAGCGCATCTCGATTGGAGTGCCGCAGGGCGGTTCGCCGCCGATTCGTCGGCTTGGATTCCCACGTTACGGGAGCGGCTGGCGGAACTCACGGCGATGATCGAGCAGGCGCCGCCACTTGTGCGGCAACAAGATGTCGATGTGGCGCAACTTACTCAGCCGCTCTCCCAAGAACTGGCCGCCGACGCCCGCCTGCCACAAGTTCTCGCGCAACTCACTCAGCTTTTCCATGTCGCCGCAGGAGTGTGCCTGCCACCGCCCACGATCGCGGAAACGGACGAACCGAGCGTGGCGATTTTGGCAATCGGATACGAAGAGCCCACGCTCGCCCAAGCTTGCTTAGAGAGTGCTCGACGCTGTCTGCTCGCGGCGCTCACTCAGGCGAACTTCGATCTTCCCGCCGAGGGTCGGCAGTTGATCGACTTGGCCGATGATCTTCGCTTGGGACCCAGTAGTCGCGGCATTCTGCGCGCGGCTGAAGCACGAAGTATTCCCTTTCGTCGACTCACCAGTGGCAGTTTGGTGCAACTGGGTGAAGGACGCTGGCAGCGCCGCATTTGGACCGCCGAAACCGATCGCACCAGCGCGATCGCCGAAAACATCGCCTCCGATAAAGAACTCACCAAACGCTTGTTGCGCGCGGCGGGAGTACCGGTACCGCTAGGGCGAGTTGTGACGAGCGGTGAAGATGCCTGGAATGCGGCTCTCGAAATCGGCCTGCCCGTCGTGGTCAAACCGCGTAAAGCCAATCACTCGCGAGGGATTTCCCTCGACCTCACCAATCGCGAACAAGTGCTCACCGCTTATGATTGGGCCGTTCTCGATGGCAACGACACAGGCGTAATTGTCGAACAATACGCGCGCGGTACCGCTCACCGCTTACTCGTCGTCGGCTCACGACTCGTCGCCGCCGCTCGTGGTCAAAGCGAATATGTTTATGGAGATGGCGAAAGCACGATTCAGCAACTGGTCACCGCCCTGAATCTCGACCCGCGACGAGGTCGCAACTATACCGATCCGCTCTGTCGAGTGATGCTGGACGACTCGGCACTCATTGAACTCCGCAAACAAAACTACACCGCGGATTCGGTCCCACCGCTCGGCCAACGCGTGCTCGTGCAACCAGTCGGCGATTTAACCACCGACTGCACGGCCGACGTGCATCCGGAAAATGCCGCTCAGGCGGTTCTCGCTGCACGCATTGTCGGATTGGATGTTGCTGGCCTCGACGTGATCGCGGAGGATATCTCGCAGCCGTTTAAGAGTCAGCGCGGAGCGGTTTTGGAAGTGAACGCTGGTCCGTCACTGGGCGTTCATATCGCTCCACTGCATGGCGATCCGCAGCCGGTGGGGCGAGCGATTATTGATCTGCTGTTTCCCAATCCAGGCTCAGCCAAGATCACGATCGTCGGAATTACGGGCAGTGGACCTGGCTGTGAGACCGCCGCCATGCTCGATCAGCTGCTGGCCGCCACTGAGCACGTGACGGGCCGTGCAACGACGGCTGGCACGTACTTCAATCGAGCACTCATCGATACAGCACTCGCCGATGAAGCTGCTCGCTTTGACACTTTACTGCTGCATCCCGACATCGATATCGCCCTCGTCGCCAGTAGTCCAGAACACATTTGGCACAACGGGCTGGGCTATGATCGACTGGATCGAGTCGTCATTACCGATTGTCCGGCGAATGATCTGGTGGAATCGCCAGCGGGTGGAGGTGGCGACTATCGCGTTCGACAGGCGGTCATCGCTGCACTCCGGGCCGTCCCAGCGCACTGCTGTGCGGTGCTGCCAGCCAAACTTGCACACGACTCCGATCTGCTGACGCTCCTCCAGGGACGTCCGATTTTCTACGCTCCACTCTGGGCGGCGAGCGATTACGAACCACTACTCAAGTGCAACGCACAAGTTGTCACGACGACCGCCAAAGAACTGCTGCTGGTCTCCAGTGCAGGTCAGCAAAAGTGGCCGTTGCCGAAATCCTGGCCTACCGATGCCGCTCGAGTTGCTCTGGAACTCGCGGCCTTGGCTGCTGCTTGGTCCTGTGGACTTACTCGTGAACAATTCGCCAAGTCGATCTGACCCCGGCAGGCCAAAATGCGTGACGAGAACGCAGATCACCGGCCGGTAAGGGAGTGGCCACGATCTCGCCTTGGTCCGACCGTTCTCTTGGGTATCACGGTGCTGCTGAGTGCCGGGTACCTCCTGATGATAAAGCCGGCGACGTTACCGCAGCCGACGAGTGATGCAGAGACGAATGCCGGTCGAACGGCGCTCGACGACTCGGATACGGCTGCCTTCATTCAGCAACTCACTCAGTTTAATTCAAATCCCGGTTACGTTGGTCTGGACGTTTGTCGTGAATGTCATGAGACGCGTTGTCACGAATTTGCTCAAACTCGACATGCCAGCGCACTGCGTCCCACGCAGTCGATGAATCTGCCCCCGGCAGCACTCGCTGACACTCGCCGGCACCAATCCGATCATTGGCCAGTTGAGTTTCAACTGCTGATGGACAATGCGAGTGCTCGTCAAGCGATCACGCCTGTATCACGGCCGCCACGGAACGAGCGCGGGGAACCTGCTGCTGCGCCGCCCGATCATTCACCGCCCACTCTAACGATGGATTTTGCGTATGGTTCGCAAGGTGGTGCCGATGAAGTCTATTTCACTTGGATCGACCAGCGGTTGTACGAATTGCCATTCGGCTGGCTACATCCCCAGGGAGTCTGGGGCAAGCAAGCGTATCAAGATTTAGGAGAAGATCTGCTGCGCCCCACCACCACGCGCTGCCTGGAATGTCATACGACGTTTTTCGAGCATGAACGAGGATCGGTGAATACCTATCGCCGCGAAAGTGTTCTGGAAGGAGTGACGTGCGAGCGATGTCATGGACCAGGCCAACAACACGTGGCGTATCATCGTGAGCATGCCGACGAGCGAGAACCGCACAACATCGTCCGGCCCGCCCTGCTCAACCGACAACAACGCCTCGATCTGTGCGGTCAATGCCATGCCGACAGCATTCTGCGTCGCACAGACCTATTTGCCTATCGTCCTGGCGAGCCGTTAACGCAGCATTTTCGCATGATCGCGGCGGAAGGAATCGAGAACGATCACGTAGCGGATCAGTACTCGTATGTGCAGCAAAGTCGTTGCTATCTGGAAAGTGAACGGCACGACCAGCCGCTCGACTGCATCACCTGCCATGATCCACACCAGCCGTCGCAGCCCCAAACAATTGCGGCCGCCTGCCAGCGCTGTCACTCCGCCGACGCCTGTCGTGATGCACCTCAGCTTCCGGCGACAATTCGCGACCGCTGTGTGGATTGCCACATGCCGCGCTACAATCGAGTGGCGATCAAATTCCATACGGAAGAGGAGCGATTTGTTTTTCCCGTGCGTCCTCACCAGCACCGCATCGGCATCTATCCCGCCGCTCGACAGGAACTCGTGCGGCTGGAATGGCAACGACTGCAGCAACTGCAACCGGACGCGCAGCGAGCCCAGGACATCGCGGCTAGCGAAGTTTGGCTGAGTGATTACTGGCTGGCCGAGGCTCGCAAATTACTCAGCCAGCACCGTCATCTCGCAGCACTCGGGGCCATCCGCGAAGGCTTGCGAGTGGCTGCGAACCAGGAGTTACAGGAATTGTGGGAGCAGGTCGCGGATCAGCAGCAGCAGCAGCTCGACCGCGACCTGATTCAAGCCACGCGATTGGTCGCTAGCGGCAAGGCAGCGGCGGCCACCGAGTTACTCGAGCGGATGTTACAAGTCGCACCACGTTCTGCATATATCCATGGAAAGCTGGGGACAGCGTACGAGATGCAGGTTGAGCATGAACGCGCGTTACAGCATTGGCGCCAGGTCGAACAGTGTGATCCCGATAATGCTTATGGCGAAAACATGATCGGCTGGTCGGCATTGACACAAGGACGCTGGGCCGAAGCTCGCAGCGCTTTCGCTCGCGCAGATAAATTGCTTCCGCAGGCCGCCGAAATTCAACTTCGCTGGGCTCTGGCTTGTCTGCAAGCGGGTGACGAACACGAGGCGGGTGAACATTTTCGCCAAGCGCTGAAACTACAGCCTGCGCAGGCACAAGCTTGGCGAGGATTGAGTCACGTGCTGCGAACAGCGGGCGAGCCAGCGCAGGCAGTCGTCTGTGCGCAACGCGCCGTCGAACTCTCCCAGTCCCTCAACATTGACATGCTGGTGAGCCTCGCCGATGCCCACTGGGATGCGCAGCAGCCAACTGCTGCGGTGCAGGCACTGCAGCAAGCGCATGATCGCTCACGCGCTCAAAGTCCCAGCTCCGTCACCACTCGCCGTTTAGCCGAACGCCTCCCCACCTAGCAAACGCAAGCACCGATCGGTGCGCCGAAGCAAACGCCGATCGAAGCGCCGAAGTAAACGCCGAAGTAAGTGCCGATCGAAGCGAAGAAGAAGTCCAGCCCGCATTCCTAACCTATTGGTCCTGCCGGTTTATCCTTGCCGCTGCGGCAAGCTGCTGGTTCTTGATTCTCGTTTAATCCGCCCGACGCGCTCTCCACATCAGCTCAGGATTTCCGCGATGGGCTGGCCACCATGACTGATCCCTACGGGGCGACCCGTTTTATCGGGCACCGTCGTTAATGGATCAATGCCCAGCGCTTCATAGATCGTCGCACAGATATCACTGGTGCTCACCGGCTTGTCCTTCACATAAGCCGCCTGATCATCGGACGCACCATAAATCGTCCCACCACGAATACCGCCTCCGAAAAAGGCGACCGTATAGCAGTAGGTCCAGTGATCACGTCCAGCATTCGCATTGATCTTCGGAGTGCGCCCCATCTCGCTCATCACCACGATCATCGTCTCATCGATCTGTCCGGAACGATCTAGATCCTCGAGCAACGCGGTTAACGTTTGATCAAGATACGGCAGTTTGTTTTCTTTGAGGATCTGGAAATTGCGCGTGTGGGTGTCCCAAGCGTCGTAGTCGATCGGAATTCGATCCCAGAATAAGTCCCAGGTCACATTCACGAAACGCACGCCGGCGTCGAGCAGCCGGCGACCGATAAGTGTGCTTTGGCCAAACAACGTGCGTCCGTAGCGATCCTGCTTTTCCGATGGCACACTCGACAAATCAAAGGCCGCTCGAGTCTGATTGGCGGTGAGAATCCCGTAGACCTGTTCCTTGAGTCGACTTTGCTGAGAAACGGCGAAGCTCCCATCGAGCCTACGAAGCTCGGCGTCCATCTGCGTGAGCAGCGATTTGCGTTGGTTGAGTCGGTCGAGTGTGATCGCTTCCGGCAAAGCTGTATTCGCCAGGATCGGCACCCCTCGTACCACGCGCGGCTGACCAGGAGTGGCCGCTGGAGCATCGGCATCTTTGAACGGAGTGCATTCAGTAAACAGTGGATCAAAGCGTCGACCCAGGAAGCCACCATAAGGTCCGGGACGACGAATGTTTTGGCCCCAACCAAGATAACAGGGTAAATAGACGTAGGCCGGTAGCTCTTCGTCGCGACCCGCACGAGATTCCAAAAAACGGCAGACCGAACCCATGCTCGGCGGATAACTTTCCTTGGTCGTGGTGTTATCGGCGAGTGGCTGTTCAAACCCGGTGTAACTGGGAAGCGTGTTATGACAGCCCGCCTTGTGATTGACCGACCGCACTAAAGCCGCTCGATGCATCCATTTGGACGTCAGCGGCAACATCTCGGTGATCTGCACGCCTGGAGCACTCGTGTCGATCGGCTTAAATTCCCCGCGCACCTCCACCGGCGCCTGCGGTTTCAGGTCCCACATATCTTGAGTGGCAGCGCCGCCGAGCAAGTAAATGCAGAGCACGTTTTTCACTCGACTGCGACTGCTGAGCGGGCTGAGTGAAGTGGTTGGTGCGGCCTGCAGTAGTCGCTCGAGCGATAATCCACCCAAGAGCGAAATAGCACCAGCTTGGAGGGTTTCACGTCGAGTGATTCCGTCGCAGCAGCGACGCGGACTTCCCAGGAGTCGAATCATAACGGGGACTCGGCATTTTGTTTGCGGGTAACTTCGGAGCGGAACTGGTTCAGCGTAACAGGTTGGCAACGCCGGGAACAAGTCAAAGGCCGGGATTCGGGGGCGGAGGGCACGGAGGGGGGCAGAGGGCACGGAGGGGGCGGTTTAAACACAGAGGCACAGAGGACACAGAGGGGGGAGTTGAAACACAGAGGCACAGAGGACACAGAGAGTTGGCGGGGGAGAGGGGGGCAGAGCTAGCAGATGATAAAACTGGGCTCTGGTGTTTCGGTCCCCTCTCCTCAACCGCTGCAGCGAAACCAAATTGGCTCCACCCAGCGGTCAGCTCAGCGGTTGGGGAGAGGGGGAGGGGAGAGGGGGCCTTCGCAGCAGCAGACCGACACTGATCAGCAGGGAAATCAGGGTGACGACTAACACGACGAGCGACCATGGATCACTGAGATCTTCGGCGAGCGTCGTTGTCCTTAGTTCACCTTGTGTCAAAGCGAACGAGCGGCGAGTCATGATGACAGCGAGCACGTTGTTCGCCATGTGAGCAAGCATCGGGGGGATCAAGCTATCGGTATACCACGAGACAACGCCAAACCAGATTCCCAGCGGGAGCACAAGCACGACATGCATGGGATCGAAGTGCGCCATCGCGAACAAAATCGAGCTCACCAAAATGGCTAGCCAGGGTCGCCAGCGCTTTTCTAGACGCGACTGTAAGTATCCACGAAAGAGAAACTCCTCACCGATCGCCGGCATAATCCCAATCAGAAAAAGCAGCAAGAAAAAGATCCAGCCTTGAGCACCGTTGAACATCTCGGCCATCATGTTGAGGTGGCTACTGCGCTTTGTGAAAACCATGGATCCCAGCCAGGAGGTAATGAATCCGATGCCGGGTGTTGCTAGGGCAAGTGGAATCCAGGCTAGCCTGGAACCTCGCCCCCGCCGCAGTCGCAGTCGCTGACGAAATCCCTCGGCTGAAAAGAATGCCGGGACGATGGCCGAAAGGGCAAAAATGAGTTGCGGAGTGAGGGCGACAACCAGCAATCCAGTTCCCGTCGTGGCGTACTCCGCCGTCAACTTCTCCACGTTGACTCTCGGTGGCTTGAACGCCTCAGGGCCTCTTTCGCTTATAAGACCCACTACGAGTAAAACTCCCGCCACCGTGCTGGCGGTCATCCACCCGGCAATCACGACCAGGAATGCGAGCCAAATGATGGGCTTAGAGGGCGGCAGCGGTGGTGGCCAAGGCAACACTGGTGGTGGAACCACGAACGGTGGCGACTCGGCACCTGACTGCTCATACCGCACGACTTCCGCTGGCACGACTTCCGCTGGCACTGCGTCCGCTGGCACTGCGTCCGCTGGCACTGCGTCCGTAACCGGTTCCAACACTCGTGCCTGCTCCAACTCGGCCGGTGTTCTCAATTCTTCTTCATTCGACATCGTGGCGGGTTCCTGTGCATCGTAGCATTGAAAAACTAACTGTCAGGAAGGATCAATCGAGAACCGTCGACCCAATCCAATAGAGAATCGTAGAGGCGCGGCGGCAGGAGACATATTTTTCATCGCCGATACCAAAAAAATTTCGATCCGCCATAATCCAGCGGCTTAGCTGAGCGAAGCTGAATAAGCTCGAGTTAGCCAATACGGATTGAGTGTTTCGGGTGTCGTTAAGACGGGGAGTGACGGGATGAGCGATCAATTGATAGGCGCAGGTCGTAAGGGTCATCGGCTAGTTCGGCCGTTCGTGGTGCTAATCGTGATGCTGTTTGTTTCGCCCGTGGGTGAACTGGTACTCGGTCAGTTCGGAGTGACCGGCAGTCCGCTGCGCACGGCGCAGGCGGACGTGCGACTCGCGGCACTCTTCTCCGATCGGGCGGTGCTGCAGCGCGAAAGACCGCTACCCGTTTGGGGCTGGGCAGAACCGGGTGAGGAGGTGCAGGTGCGCCTGCAGGACACAACCGCTCGCGCCACCGCCGCTGCCGACGGGCGCTGGCAAGTCACTCTGCCACCACAAACGGCGAGCAAGAAGCCGGTGACGCTGGAAGTCACCGGTCGTAATCAAGTGACGGTGCGTGACATCTTGATTGGCGACGTCTGGCTCTGCAGTGGTCAGTCGAACATGGAGTGGGGATTGGGGGGCTGCGATGCCCCGGACGACATTCGTCAGGCTGACCTGCCCACCATTCGGCACTTCGGAGTGGAAATGAATTTTGCGATGGTGCCGCAGCGTGATGTTCGCGGTCGCTGGTTGACCTGTTCACCGCAGACTGCTCCGGGATTCACCGCCGTCGGATTCTATTTTGCTCGTCGTATTCAGCAAGATGTTGATGTGCCGATCGGCCTGTTACGTTCCAGCGTCGGTGGTACGAATATCGAACTGTGGATGTCCCAGCAGACGCTCATGGAGACACCGGCACTGGCCGAGTATGGGAAGGTGATGCGAGCCTCACTGGCCACTTATCAAAACGACTTGGCGACCGCCATCCCGACGCTCGAAGGCTGGCTCAGTCGAGCTCGTCAAGCGCAGCAGGCGGGCCAGCCTTTACCGCTTCCGCCAGCGATGCCAGAGTTTCCCTTCGGAGAAAAAATGTTTCGGCCGCGCTGCGTGACCTTGCACAATGGCATGATTGCTCCCCTGGTCCCCTTCGCACTGCGCGGAGCGTTGTGGTATCAGGGTGAAAATAATGCTGGGAGTGCGGCGGACGGCGAACAGTATTTAGAAAAGAAACGAGCGCTGCTTAAGGATTGGCGAACTTGGTTTGGCGATCCCGAATTGCCGTTTTACTTTGTGCAGCTCGCAGCGTGGCAGAAACCTTCGCAGCAGCCCGCGGGCGGCGATGGCTGGTCTTTCATCCGTGACGCGCAGCGCAAGTGCCTCACGTTGCCACACACCGGGATGGCGGTAGCGATCGATATCGGCGATGCCGACGACATTCACCCGCATAACAAAGCGGATGTGGGGGAACGACTCGCACGCTGGGCACTAGTGAACCAGTACGGTCAGAAACTGGAACCGTCAGGTCCTCTGTTTCGTGAACTGCAGGTGGATGGAGCACGCGCGATCGTACGGTTCGACCACGTCGGTGCGGGGTTGACGGTGGGTAAGAAGTCGGGGCGAGCGGCCTTTGAGGTGGATGCTGCGGGCCAACTCCAGCGTTTCACGATTGCCGGCAAAGATCGTCAGTGGCGCTGGGCGACGGCTCGTATTGAAGGTGACACCGTCGTGTGCACTCATCCCGATATTGCCGAACCGGTCGCGGTGCGCTACGCCTTTACCATGAACCCAGCCGGCGCGAACCTGTACAACCGCGACGGGCTTCCCGCTTCCCCGTTTCGCACTGACAACTGGTGAGGTCAGCCGGTGAGATCAGCGGGTGAGGTCAACTGGTGAGTTCAGCTCCGTGGCGCAGACACGGAGTAGACGGAGGACACGGTTTGGTCTCGCACGGAGACACCAAGGCGCGGAGAAGAGCGGAACAACGAATAATTCTTCATCCGACCCGCCACCCGCCACCCGCCACCCGTCACCCGCCACCCGTCACCCGCCACCCGCCACGCACCACCCGTCACCCGCCACCCACGAATCAGTGAATGACGACGAACGCGCCGTCTGCACCGCGGAACGCGGCGACGCCTTTGCCGCGAGTGGTCTTGGTGGCGGCTGGGCCGAGTGGCTTGAGT
>JBJSXJ010000074.1:0-24203 GCA_046086325.1 Planctomycetota bacterium
GGCGGCACTGTATTCGCCGCCGGTGCAGCAGCGGGTGCTGCAGGTGCTGCAGGTGCTGCAGGTGCTGCAGCAGCGGGGGCTGCGATGAGTGCCATAGGGGCCACGGGATTTCGCCAGACGCGAATCTGGCCGTCCACTCCCGCTGTCGCCCAGAGCGGCTCCTTGGCCGACCAGGCCACCGTTTGTACCGCTCCCTCATGACCGCCCACCCAGCTCAGCTCACGTCCATCGACCACATTCCAAAACGTCACTCGCCCTGTACGATCACCCGCAACAAGCACCTTCGGATCGGGCGACCACTTGAGCAGCGTGATCGGTGAACCACTGCCGGCTAGTTTATGAATCTGTTGCCCGGTCGTGGCGTTGAGCACCGAGAGTGAACCGTCCGCCTGGGCGACTACCAGCTGCTTCGCCCCCGGCGCGAGTGCCAGTGCAGCGGCTGGTTCAGCCAATCCTGGCAGCGTAACCGGCGCCGTGCTCGTCGACTCCCACCACTTCACCAGACCATCGTGTCCGGTCGTGATCACTCGTTTGCCCGTGGGATCGCTGGCGATGGCGGAGACCGGTCCCAGGTGTGCACCCAAGCTGCTCAGCGCTTTTCCATCGGCGGCATTCCAGCGGCGCAGTTGGCCTTGCACATCACCGGCGAGGATCTGCTGGCCGTCGCGTGTAATCGTCAATTCGGTCACGGCGGCATCGATCTTCTCGGTCGCCGCCGTTTGCTTGCCGGTCGCCGGATCCCAGGTTCGCACGATCTGATCCGCACCAACACTCGCCGCCACCTTGCCGTTCGCGTCGAGCGCACCGCGCGACACGGCGGCCGTATGCCCGGCCCATTTTCCTACCGGAGCGGGCAGATTCCAGATCCTCACGGTGCCATCGACGCCCGTCGTGGCGAACTGCGCCTTCGTCGGATGCCACGCAATTCCGCTGATCGCACCGACGTGTCCCGCCACGGTCCCGGCATCTGTTCCATCGGCCGCATTCCAAAGGCGAACCACGCCCAGATCACTGCCCGCGGCCACCCGCTGGCCATCCGCCGAGAGCCCCACCGCTGCGACTTTGCCGCCCATCCCCGCGAGCGCTCGAACTTGCTTTCCATCCGCTGTGCTGAACAGCAACACCTGCTGATCCAGCCCGCCACTCACCAGCCACTTGCCGTCGCGTGAGATGGCGACCGACATCGCTTGATCGTTGTGAGTCACCAGCGGGCGCACCGCCACCGGCGGCCAATCCACCAAGCGCACGACTCCATCCTGTCCCGCGACCGCAATGCGACGGTCGTCGGGTGCCGACGCCAGGTCATGAGCGGGTAACACCATCACGCCGCCGACGGGCTTACCATCCTGTAACTGCCAGCCGCGCAGAATGCCGTCGCCACCAATCGCCACCGTCTGATTGGGTGCCGACAGGAGTCCGACAGCGCTGATGGGTGCCATCGCGCCCGGAAAATCTCGAGCGGCCATCTTGGTCTTTTGATCCCACAGCCGCACCGTACCGGCGGCATCCCCACTGATCACGATTTGCCCGTCGGCTGACCGAGCCAGCGCCGTCGCCGCGCCCGGTAGACCTGGCATGTCGATCGTGGGATAAGAACGAGCCAGATCCACTAGCCGCACCGCTGCATCCGTTCCGCCGACCGCCACACTCGTACCATCTGGTGATACTGCCAGACTGAGCAGCGGACCGTTCGTCACGCGCTGAGTGAAGACCGGTTGCCCCGTGGCCCGATCCCAATATCGCACGGTGCCGTCGAGGCCCACGCTGATCATGGTCTTGCCATCCGGCGAATAGCCAACGGCATAAACGCCCTGCTGATGCCCTGTTAAATAGGTCAGCGCCGGAGCGGGCTCCTGCGCAACCACGGTCGGCAACATCACGAGCAAAATCAGTGGCACAAGCAGACTAAGCATGACGAACCGAGCGATAAGCAGCTCGAGCCCAAGTCGTAAGCGCACGATCCAGGACAACGCTCGTCGTTGGCAGACCGAAAATCGATTCATGGTGAGTTCCATCAAGAGAGGATGTCGTGAATGACGTGACCGTGAACGTCGGTCAAACGACGATCAATCCCATTGTTGCGGAAGGTGAGTTTGGTGTGGTCGATCCCGAGCTGATGGAGGATCGTGGCGTGAATGTCATACACTTTCGTTGGCCGATCGCGATCCAGTGGCTTGTATCCCCACTGATCACTGGGCCCATAGGTTAATCCACGTTTCAGTCCGCCGCCTGCTAGCCAGTTCGAAAAAACAAACGGATTATGGTCGCGCCCTTTGCCACCCTGTGCACATGGCATTCGTCCAAATTCCGTGGTCCACAACACGATCGTGTCGTCTAGTAAGCCGCGCTGTCGCAGATCCTTGATCAGCGCTGCAGCCCCGATTGCCATTCCTGATGCGAGCGGCCCATGATCGCGCGCCACATCTTCGTGCGAATCCCAATTGCGACGCGGAAAACTGTTGTCATTGCCAGAGAAAATCTGCACGAACCGCACACCGCGTTCTAGCAGACGTCGAGCGACCAAACATTTTCGACCAAAGTAATCCGCCTCTTCCGGTACATTGATCTCCGTCGGCCATTTCTTGGCCCCCTGCTCCACTCCATACATTTTGAGAATGTGGGCCGGCTCTTGCGACAGATCTAGTGCCTCGGGAGCAGCCAACTGCATGCGTGCCGCCAGTTCGTAACTGCGAATGCGCGCTTCCAGTCGAGTATCTCCCGCGCGCTGATCTGCATGCACTCGATTCAGCCGATTCATGATCGCTAGTGCTTGCGAGTCCCCGGCACGACTCACGTATGCCGCCGGCGGTGCAAACAGATCCTCGATCGGATTCTCGGTTCCCGGACGAATGGTCGTGCCTTGATGCTGAGCGGGTAAAAATGCTGAGTCCCAGTTTTTTTGACCGTTCGAGGGATAGCCACGATGATCGGGTAAGACGACAAACGTCGGCAGATTTTCATTCATGCTGCCTAGTCCGTAACTGACCCACGCGCCCATCGCTGGAAAACCTGGCAACTGAAAACCAGTAGTCTGCAGCAACGTGGCGGAACTATGAACGCCTGTCGCACCGACCAGATTGTGAATAAACGTCAACTCGTCGGCCACCGCTCCCAGTGGCGCCACCGCTTCGCTCAACATCTTGCCGCATTCGCCATACGGCGAGAATTTCCAGCACGACGCAAAGGTCGCGCCATGACCATTCTGAAACAACTCCACGGGCTCCCCGGGATCCCACGGCTGGCCGTTGCGTTTATCGAGTTCCGGTTTGTGATCGAACAAATCCACATGGCTCGCTGCACCCGCCATGAATAACTGCACAACGCGCTTCGCCCTCGGCGGATGATGCAGTTTTCCACTCAGCACACCACCCACGCCCGCCGCCGCGCTTCCACCCGTGCTTGCGCCCGCGACCGGCGCACCAGACGTGTTTGCATTACCGGGGCCTGATTTACCGGTTCCCGAGTTACCAGCTGCGGTTTCATCGGCCAGGCCCTCTCGAGCCAGCAAGCAGGCCAGAGCCAAGCTGCCGAAGCCCTGCCCCATCCCGCTCAGCCACGCCCGCCGACTCAGCATTTGCTCGTAGGATTCCCGCATCGCACACACTCCCTCCGCCAACAATCAAGCCGCCAACAATCAAGCCGCCAACACTTAATCCGTCAACAATCAATCCACAAACGCGAACTCATTCAGATTCAAGATCACTCGACACGCATTCGCCAAGCCAAACCGCTCCGTATACTCGGTCAGCGATTGCAGTTCGTCCCGCGTCGGCGCCCGCCCCAGCGCTAAGCGAAAGCCGAGTTCCAACTGCTGCTCGACCTGCGGACTCATCTGCATCAGTCGCTCGGCAAAATGCTGCGCCATGAGCACGGTGAGTTTGTTGTTCATCAAAGCGAGTGCCTGCAGTGCGTTGATGGTTTCATTGCGACGATCGACCGCAATCGATGGATCGGCGCAGTCTAAAGTCGTCATGAAGGGCTGCGGCTGCGACCGCACCAAAAACCGATAGACCGCTCGTCGCTGACTCCGCGGATCACTCGGATCATGCAAGCGATATTCATAGTGCGGGGAATGCTCGGGACGTTCAATCACGAAATCTTGAAAGCCCGGTCCGCCCATGGCCAGATTCAATCGACCGGCGACCCACAGCACACTATCGCGAATGGCTTCCGCTTCTAATTTGCGACGATTCATTCGCCAGAGATAAACATTGCCCGAATCGACTTTGAAGTTCGCTTCATCATGAGCGGTCGACTGGCGATACGTGGCGCTGGTAACCAATTGCCGATGCAATTGCTTCAGCGACTGTGAACCATCACGAAAATCAGCCGCCAAGGTATCCAGCAGCTCCGGATGACTGGGCGTCATTCCCATGCGTCCAAAGTCGCTCGCCGATTCCACCAACCCACGGCCAAAATGATACTGCCACACGCGATTCACAATCGACCGCCACGTGAGCGGATTTTGCTTACTCGTGATCCATTCTGCTAAGGCCACGCGTCGAGCACTTTCGGGGGCATCGTCAGGAACCGAGAACTCGGCAGCCAAGTCTGGCACTACGGCCAGCGTGCCAGGGCCCACGGCTCGGACCGGCTTGCGCACATCGCCGCGCGCCAGTACATGAATGGGACGCGGCTTACCGCCCGTCGGCCCAGTCCCCAGAAACGCGCCGCTACCAAAATGAACCGTGCCCGCGTAGACCAATTGTTGTGGCGGCAAGCGCCGCTGCGCCGCCTCGAGCTCCGCGATCTCCTGCTCCAGTTTCTGCCGTCGCTCGCGCAGTTCCAGCGGCACGACGCGCTGCAGCAGTTCGTCGCGCGCTCGAGTGGCATCGGCTAATTGTTCGGCAGCGGCTTTGTTCGTTGCCACCGGATAGCGATCATCCACCAAGTTCGTACGTCGCCAGCGCGGCGCTCCCTCGATCGAATCAAGTGCCGTGACGGGCCGATTCAGCGCGTGATTCAGCCCCGCCTCATCCAGCACTCGTAGTTCCGCCACCGCGAGGATGTAATCGTTGCTACGCGTAGCCAGCCGAGTCGCCGTGAGGCGAACGAAGCGTCCGGTTTTGCCCGTCACCGCCACTTCCTGCGGCACCGTGCCCGGATTGGCAACATTCTCCCGAGTGCGATCGGCGACGACGACAACGTTTGTTTTGAAATCCGCATCGTCAGCAATTTCGAGTTTATAGCGCACCGGAAAACCAAACCCGGCGCCGATCCCGTTGAAATCATCCCAGCACGGATGGAGGACGATCTTGTGAATCGATCGCGACTCACCCAGATCAACTTGCACCCATTTGGGCCGGTCCGCCGCCGGTTCGATTTGACTGTGATAACCATACTCCGCATGCAGCGCCGGATTTGTACTTGCCGCTTTCGTCAAATCGGCGATGCGGCGCTGGAGCGCCGCGAGCGGCTCACCACCCAGCTTCGCCGTTTCCATCTCCAGCTGCTGTCGCTCGCCACCGAGCCGCTGGAGTCGCTCGCGCAGCTGCTGCCGATGCTGACTCACCTGAGCGTCCACGTCGTAACTTCGATCCGCTCGATCGAGCGCCGCGAAGACGGCCTGCAAGCGGTAATAATCGGTCATCGCAATCGGATCAAATTTATGATCGTGACAGCGGGCACACTGCACGGTTGTGCTGCAGAAGGTATTGAGCGTGTTGACGACCATATCGTCGCGATCCAGATTCCTCGCAATCTTGCCGTCCAGTTTTGTTTCCGGCACTTCGGCGTGACTGATAAAATCCCAAGGCCCCGCAGAGATGAAACCCAGCGCGGTGATGCCATCCGTCGTGTCGGGATAGTAGGCGTCCCCCGCCAACTGCTCGCGCACAAACCGTTCGTACGGCGTGTCCGCATTAAACGCGCGAATCACATAATCGCGGTAGGGCCACGCGTTCGGTCGCAGCTTGTCCTTGTCATAGCCATGTGTATCCCCGTAATGCACGACATCCAGCCAGTGCCGAGCCCAGCGTTCACCCAGCCGCGGTGATGCCAGCAGCCGATCGACCAGTCGCTCGTACGCCGACGGATCATCATCCGCGATAAAGTCCGCGATGACTTCCGGATCAAGCGGCAGCCCGTGTAAGTCAAACCCCAACCGCCGCGCCAGCGTCGCTCGCTCCGCCTCAGCCGCTCCCCGGAGCTGTTGTGCGCGGCGCTTCGTGGCGATGAAATCGTCGACCAGCCCGTGCGACCAGATCCGATCCTCAGCCCTGAGCACGGGACCGTCGCCGCTCAGTGCATTCGCTGTCGTGCCGGGAGGTGTGTTCGGAGGTGTATTCGGAGGTGAGATAGCAGACGGCGTTCGTCGCACCAGCGGCTGCAGCGACCACCAATTGGTATCGGCGGCGGGCTTTTCTTCGAGCGTCAAACCGGCTGGCCATTTAGCTCCGGCATCGATCCACCGAGCGACCGCTTGCTCCTGAGCGGCCGTGAGCGGCCGGCCGCTTTTGGGCATCTCGGGCTTCTCACCATGAATCATTGTCCAGAGCGAACTATCAGCTGCTCGGCCCGCCTTCACCACCGCGCCACTTTCGCCGCCCTTTGCCAAGTCGGCAGCGGTGCTGAGCGACAATCCCCCTTTACGCTCGGTTTCATTGTGACAACTTACGCAGCGTCGTTCGAAGAGCGGCGCGATGGTGTCGCGAAACAGATCGTCTTCAGCCGCTCTTAAAGTACCGGCCCAAGCCACGAGCCCCGCGAGCCCAACGACCTGCACGGCCGCCAGCCACCCACCAATCCGCATTCCTCGACCCGCATTCGTCATTCGCTTCTCCCCCTTCTCCGGCTTCTCCCGCCAACAATTCATGGCCGCCTACTCCCACTCCGTTCTTACCCGAACCACACAGAGCGCGCTCATATACGAAGCCCGCACTCTCGAGCTGGTTATCATAAACTGTCATTGATCAGACTTAAACCTTGGTAGGGTCATTCCTAACCATGCCGTGGTGGCTTTTGCTGCGTCGCCTCGGAGAGGCGCGAGACAATGTCGCCTCGGAGAGGCGACCGACGACGTCGCCCGCCCCCACTCGCCCCTCCACACCTCCACACCTCCACACCTCCAAAAATGATTTTTCACTCGACAAAAACGAGCCGATTTTTGTAATATCTTCAACAGGCGCTCGCCGAATCTTCATAATTGAGCGTCCGAGCGGGCGGAGTGTTGATCGAACGGACAGTGACGGGCGGGGCGATCATGAACGATATCTACGGCGGAATTGTCGGCTCGCTGCTGATTTCCAGCTTGGTAGGCATCCTGCTTGGACGAGCCGTCGGTCGCCTCAGCAGCGCCCATCGCCGACTCGGCATGCTTCTTCTCGTTCTCACCGTGCTCCTCTACACCGCCTTTGTCTGGGATCGGGTCTGGTTAACGCAGCTGCTTCCCGTCTCCAATTTGATCGTGGTCGGCAACCTGTTTCCCCTACTGGCCGCCACCCTGGCGGGATTGGTCTATCATGAACTGCGAGCTACCGCGCGGTGGCGCCGCTGGCTAAACCTCACCGCCCTGGGCTCGATGAGCCTCTTGGCGATGTTCACCCCACTCATCGGTTCAGCACCGAGCTGCGGTAATGCTTGGCTGAATCAGCGGATCTGTTTACAGACCACCGACCGCACCTGCACACCGGCCTGTGCGGCGACTCTGTTACGACATCATGGAATTAACGCGACGGAACAAGAAATGGCACAACTGTGCCTCACGCGTGGCGGCACCACCTGGCAAGGGCTCTATCACGGCCTGAAACGCAAGACCGCTGATTCCGCCTGGGATGTGCGCATCGAGCAACTGGATATCAAGCAGCTCCGCCAACTAGGCTCTGCCCCCGCCATCCTGCGACTGGGCGGAGCGGGTTTTCTGAGCACTAAAAATGGTTCGCTGCGGCAGCGCGATGAACTTGAACTCGGGCTGCACTCCGGCATCGGTCACTCGGTCGTTTTGCTCCGGTTCATCAACGAGCATTTGATCGAAGTGGCCGATCCGAAGCCGGGCGTGGGGATCGAAGTCTGGACCGCCGACGAACTCAGCCGCGTCTGGGATGGCGAAGTGACGCATCTGGTGTCGCGCCACGGATCGTAATCGGACCCGTCGCTACTGGGACGTTCTGCCTGTCATCCCCCGCTCGTTCACGTGGTCTCAAACCCTGCCCGCTGCTCCCGCCGCAGCCACTTATTGGCGTCGCCATCGCCCGTGAACCGTTCGTGATTCGGGTCCCACACCAGCGGACGACCGTGGCGCAGAGCGATATTGCCTAGATGACAAGTGCTGACCGTGCGATGCGAATCGGCCACATCCGAAATCGGCTGCTGCCGGCTGCGAACGCAATCGATGAAATTGCCCATGTGGTTGATGATCGCGTCCAGCTTTCCGGCGCGCGGCGGGCGCTCCCGATTGTCGTGAGCGTAAACGGACCAATCTTCGCGCGGCAGCGGTTTCCTCTCTAACTGCTCGACCGGTGCACCCGTGATCTTGCCACGATTGACAAACAGCCGCCCCGCGTCGCCAGTAAACAGTATGCCGTTCTCCCCTTCGTCACTCACCTCCAGCGTAACTCCATTGGCATATTCATAGGTGACCTGAAAATTCACGGGCACGTTGTATCCATTGGGAACCGTCGGAAACGTGGCATTCCCCTGCACGCGGACTGGCCAGGAGTTAATCGCCCACTGGGCGATATCCAGATGGTGCGCGCCCCAGTCGGTGAGCTGTCCACCCGAGTACTCGTACCACCAGCGAAACGTGTAGTGACAGCGTTCCTCAACGTACGGCACGTCCGGTGTCTGGCCCTGCCAGAGGTTCCAGTTGAGGTGCCGGGGAACGCTGGTCGGGGTGAATGATTTGCTTTGCTCATTCTTCCCCAGCACGACCGCGGCTCGCTGCAGCTTTCCGACACGACCGCCGCGAACCATCTCCACCGCTTGCCGAAAGCGATCGTCGCTACGCTGCCACGATCCCACCTGAACCACGCGCCCCGTTTCCTCTACCACGCGCACTAGCTGCTGCCCTTCGTGGATGGTGAGTGTCAGGGGCTTTTCGCAGTAGACATCCTTACCCGCTCGACAAGCATCGATGACCATTTTCGTATGCCAGTGGTCGGGTGTCCCAATCGTGACTAAATCGACATCCTTTCGCACCAATAGATCACGATAGTCTTCACAGGCGAACGGCGTGCTTCCGAAGGCAGCTTTGGCTTGATCACGCACATGACGATCAACATCGCAAACCGCCACGATGTCACCATAAAGCTGCGCTTTGTGCGCCAGAACACTTCCCTGGTAGCGCAAACCGATCGCGCCGAATCTGGGACGATCGTTGGCTAAACGACTGGCTTGAGCCGAAGTGCTGGCATGCACGCCGCCCAGAATTCCCGCAGCGACGAGCAGGCTGGTGCGCAGCATTTCACGGCGCTCATGATTTACCTTTTTTCTTTTTTCCATCATCGGGGCGATTGGCTCCGCCAGGGTTTTGACCACGAGGACGATTCGCCTTGGGGTCGTAATCGGGGTTGGCTTGGCTGGGGATCGCAGCACCGGTTTCCTGCTGCCACTCGTGCAGCGTGCGCCGCAGAGCCGCCGCTCGTTCGGGCATCGACTTAGCCAGATTCTTGCGTTCTTGCGGATCAGTTTGCAAGTCGTATAGCTCCACGTATCCGCCCTCTTCAAAGAATTCGATCAATTTCCAATTCCCTTCACGCACCGCACTGGATGGCCCAGCTTTACCGACGTAACAGGGAAAGTGCCAAAACAATCGCTCGCGCTTCAGTGCTGGTGCCCCTTGCAAAATGGGCAACAGGCTGACGCCGTCGAGCCGTTGTTGACGTGGCGCGGGCAGTTTCGCCACCTCTAAGATCGTCGGATACAAATCCACGCTCGACACCGGCACCTTGCTGACCGCTCCCACCGACGTCACACCGGGCCCACTGATCGCCAGCGGTACGCGAATCCCTCCCTCGTACAACTGACCTTTGCTGCCATTCAATGGTGCCGTGAACTGCGCCGTGCCACCGTTGTCGGACGTGAATATGACTACGGTATTATCCGTCAGTTGCCAGCGATCGAGCGCCTCCATGATCCGACCAACATTCTGATCGACCGCCGTAATCGTCGCCGCATACGCCGGATCATCACCACGCTCCGGCCGCTCACTAGCCTTGCGCTTCTGCTCATACTTCTCCCGCAAATCGGCCTTCGGTTCCCACGGCGCATGGACGGCGTGATCCGCCAAATAGACAAAGAATGGTCGTTCGCGGTTTTGTTCCATAAAGGCGAGCACTTCATCCGTGAGTCGATCGCTGAGGTATTTGCCTTGCTTGTCGAAGTAAGCATCTTTGCCAAAGCCAATCGTCTCCGGAAAAACCACTCGGCGAAATCCTTGTCCGCCCGGAGTGACCGGTCCAGTGCGACCGCGACCCAAATTCCACATACCAAAAAAACCCGTGTCATACCCGCCCGCCTGAAGCGATTCGGCCAGTGTTACAACCTCTGTCGCCAGTTCTGATTTGCTCTCGGCTCCGAGCATTTTGTGCCAGGGCGAGCCGTTCGGTTGACGTGGATCGACCACGGTGTAAATGCCGTGCCGAGGTGTGTATTGACCGGAGAGTAAGCAGGCTCGTGTCGGCGCACAATTCGGAGCGCTGGCATAGGCCTGACTAAACACGCAGCCTCGTTTGGCCAGCCGATCAATATGAGGCGTCTCGACGAACTGATTGCCCATGAATCCGACATCGCGCCACCCCATATCGTCCATCAAGATGACGATAAAATTCGGGCCGCGCTCAGCCGCCATCGTAGCGCTATAACCGCTCATGGCCACCATGATGCCGACCATCATGGCCAGTGCGACAGCCAGTGCGCCCCAAGCCCGTTGCCGTCTTCGTGTCACTTTTATACTCCTTTTCATCCAACCGCCCTTACTCGGACATCCTGCTGCCTGCTTTTGAACTGCTATTTTCGTTCATGCTTAAAGGTGAGCGTACCTTCAGCCAGCGTGATGTTTTTAATGGCGGTGAGCAGATTCGCACGTGTCGCTTTGTCCGCCGTAAGCGTCAGTTCCTGTGACAAGGCGAACACCGTGACATGATATTCCTTGACACCCGGTCCCTTGCTGCACATCGGGTCATAAGTCGCTTTGCGTTTATCATTCAGCCCCACGGTACCGCGGGGCGCTTCGTTCGCTTTCCAGCCAGCAACCGTCGCTGGAATGTTATAGACCAGCCAATAAGATTTTTCTTGATCTGGTGCTGTATGCCAAACACTGACGGCCAGACATTTCGTACCTGCTGGCACGTCGCTCCACGAAACCGCTGGCGTCTGGCCGCCACCGTCACAGGTGCAGGCGACGGCAATAAAACCGCGTTTATCCACCGATTCACTGCTGACCTGCAACTTACCCTTTGCACCAGCCGCCGGCGCTGCCCCCTCACCGGCCGACCGAGGTCTAGCCTCCTCACGTGGCGGTCCTTTCCCTTTGCCTTCGCGTGGTGGACCTTTGCCCGTCTCGCCACCGCCACCGTCCGGACCTCGCCGCCGCGGCGCATAAGTCTCTTCCGTCTTCTTCCCGCTCGGATCAACGAACTCAAATTTCACGGAACCATCATCGATTAAGCTGTAGCTCACCGTGCCAGCTTTGCCCCGCACGTCATACGTCAATCGATAACTGCCGGGCTTCCATTCGGTAAACGCGGTGATTTTGGCATCGCGCAGGGGCGTCAACGCCGGACGCACTCCATTCGCTCGCGGCTGAGGATCAACTTGCCCCTCGCGTTCCACCACTTGCCCATAGAATCCTCCGTTCATATAGGGATATTTCTTGGTGGAATGATAGTGATACTTGCCAGCTTTATCTTTATGTCCATTAAGCCAGTCTAGTGGGCCACAATCAGCACACTTATCATCCACGAATCCATAAATGGGATAACCATCTAAGGCATAAGCGATCGGCTGATCGCGTCCCACGAATTTTTGCAAATGCACGGGAGGTAGATGATAGTGATAGTCATCTGCTCGACCACAGTGACCGCCAAATTCATCTAGCTCACCGATCAAAAAAGCATCGTCACCGCGATTATTGAGCGGATTGAAAATTGGCACTCCATTAATGGCTAGCGCAATCGCTCCGCGTAGAAAATGATTTTTGGCCGACATCGGGTCCCGAGCTGGAACTGGATGCAGCGGCACTCGCCACGCGTTCTCACCAAAGTATTTCTGTGGTAGAGGGACCTGCTGCTGCCAGGCACGAATGCCCACCATGAGCGGATGATCGGGAAGTCCATTGGAGCCCACATACAAATAATTCTGATCCCACTTGAGCTGCAGGCTCTTATCGAACGCTGCGAAATGCTGTGCTTGAATGGGCTTCGGGGCCTCACTGTTTTGTTTTTCTGGCGCGGCCACGCGATTGACCGCTATCGCTTGGGTCATCGCCTCCACAGCCGCCTCGGAATTGACCGCGCGACTAATGCGAGCCGTCTGTGCCGCACTCCCCCTCGCCTCACCGTGCCCTCCCGGATGCGCGATCGTGGTACGACTGAACAGGAGGCTTGCAAATACGATTCCCAGAGCTATCCAGAGTTGCTTCTTCTTCATGATGATTCTTTTCCATTTCGTTTTTTTCCAGCACGTTTTCCTGACTGGTCATCACTGCCGGAAAAGCTGGGATTGCGTGTGGGCAACTGCGCTTGTACGTCCGCCAAGTACTTATCGAGTCGCTCCCGCAGCTGTCGCGCTTCGGTCACTCGAGTCTTCGACAAATCATTCCGCTCACTAATGTCTGTGGTGAGATCAAATAGCAGATCGCGACCATCCTCATAGAAATGCAGCAGCTTTAGATTCCCCAGCAAAATCGCGGAGTGGGGAGCATCCCCTTGATAGTGCGGAAAATGAAAAACGAGTTCCTCACGAGGACGTCGCACGCTCCCTTGTCCACCGTTCTTGAGCAGAGACGCGATGCTGCCGCCTTCAACTCCCTTGGGCAACCGCTGCGCATCAATTCCAGACCAGTCGCAAAACGTGGGAAATAGGTCGTAGCCAACCACGCGCGTGTGACACCAGGAATTGGGCTTAACGTTCGGTCCACGAATGATCAGCGGCACTCGAATTCCCCCTTCCCACATTCCTCCTTTACCGCCATTGAGCACTCGCCGCGCACCACCGCCTCCCGCACCATTGTCCGACATGTAAATCACATAGGTATTACGGGCCAATCCCAATTGATCAATCGACTCTAAAACCTTGCCTACGCCCGTGTCGAGATCTTCGGTAATGGCGGCGATCGAGATCTGTTTGGAATTGGCACTACCCATCAGGTTTTGATATTTAGCGAGCGTCGCTGCATTGGCATTTTGTGAGGCATGCAGTGCATTCCAGGAGAGCTGAATAAAGAAGGGTTTCTTTTTTGCGGCGTTTTTTTTCATGAACGCAGCCGTACGTTCTGCCATGCCAACAATGTCAACCGGATTGGGATCCTTGTATTTGAAGGCCTGCTCATTCCCCGTATCACCATCCGATTCGTCATACCCATGACGCTCGGGACCACCACCACTAATATGCCACTTGCCATAATGAGCCGTCGCGTAGTTAGCATCGCGTAACAGTTCGGCAATCGTCACTTCGCTATCCGCGATGCGTTTGATCAATTGGGGCTCGATCAGCTTGTGCCCCGTTTCAGCGGGAGCGGCCTTGGTCCAATGCAGCTGAGCGGGGCTTTTCCCGGTTTGCAGACTAATGCGAGTTGGCGAGCAGACGGATGCGGGTGCGTAGGCAGCCGAAAAACGCATACCTTGCGCTGCCAGCTTTTCCAAATTGGGCGTGTGGTAATACTCGCCTCGTGATCCTTTGATCTCTGGATGCATCGCCACGGATAGCCCTGCCCAGCCTTGATCATCAGCCAGCATCAACACGATATTTGGACGCTCGTCGGCGGCCGCTAAGCCCACGCCCAGTCCGCTCAGCGGGTGTCCCAGCATAACGGCCACACAGAAGATCAGCCGGTAAACAGAGCCTGTGATGTTAGTCCTCATCGTCTTTCTCCGTCCGCTTTCGTACGAATCACCACTAGGCACTGGCAGCAGAGCAACTTGTTTCACTCGGCGCCCTCGGAAGCTTGTATTTCAACGCTTGGGCTGTTTCCCACCCGGACCTGGCTTGGGCGGCGAGTCGGGCACGAGGTTGTTCAAGTTCGTGAAATCAGGTCGTGATTTGCCGTCGGGTGGTGAATGGACGACGTGCCGAAACAGGACGGTGTTGTCGAGCTCGATGTCGTCCGTCCAGATGAACTTGGCACCCGCAAAATCATGTTCGTAAAACGGCTTTTTCGGACCGACCTGTTCTTCGGAATATTCCTTCGCAGCTTGCCAATCGCGGTCATCAAAATCGACGGCGAACCAGTTTTCAGGGATAGGAATATTTTCTACACGGGGATTTTTAATATCGCGATCGATGGGTCCCCAGGAATATTTCTTTGCTTTCCATGATTTATTCGTGACGGTTCCATCACTGAATTTCAAAATGAATCCGCCGTCGCCGATATTGGTGTTGGCATACTCCATCCCCGTTTTCGGGTCCGCATTATCCTTGGCCATCACCGCGATGGTCATCGGATAGGAGGGTAACAGGTCAACGGAGATTACGTTGTGAGGAATGAATTTGATCGAGTCGACGGCGACTAATTCGCCATTAATGTACAGGCTGAACCAATTATCTGCATAAACGTTCGCCTTGATGGTGTCCGTCATTTGCGGCTTGCGAATTCGACCTCCGCCCTTGCCCGCTGGTTTCTCTTCGGGACGCTGAGCCCAGGCCCAAATCCCACTCGTGCCCAGTGTTAGTAACAGAATGCCCAAGAATAATCGCTTCATGATTCAATCCTCCAATTCCACAACACGATGGCTGCTGTGATGCGACGCATGCTGATAATAGTCTGCACCCAAATCACGCTCCGCGATGAGCGTCATCCGCAACGTTAGCTTTTCAGGTCCATACGGCATACCAATAAAACGCAACTCACGAATACCTCCGGTATGGGCTCCATAAAGAATCTCCACTCGTCGTGGCCCACGAAATTTTGGTTTACGAGTGGCCACTAGCAGGCGACAAGGCTCCACGGCTGATTCTGCCGCAACTGCGGACCAAGTTGAATCAATAGGTGATGCGGAAATCTCATAGGCCAGGGAGAGCTGTTCGAGTCCATCGCGCAGATTACTGAGCGGCATCTGCTGTTCATGTCCTGGAACATCATGATTGAAGGTCGACCAATCACGACTCACACGCACTGGTCCGTCGGGACGCACCGCCCAGCTGGACTGCCCATCACTGCCGGTAATGAATAGTTCGCCTTGGGGAAGAAAGCGTTTGAGCACAAACTGATTAGCGCCACGGACATCGATGGTCGCTTGATCGATCGATGGCTTTGGAGGCCGAGATGATTTTGGTGGTGGCGGAAGCGGCTTGCTGTCGGTAGCCTGGGCAGAGGACTTCGTGAGAGGCGAATCGGCCTCTGGCGGGGCGTCAGCGCTGCGTTCTTGCCGCGACTCTTCGACCACGATCAGAAATGTGCGATCGATGGAATGAGACTGTCGAGTGATGATGCGCTGCAGTTCCACAGCGGCAGCTGACGCCTTGTCGCTCGTGAGCATTTGCCAGGGTAGCAAGGTCAGTGCGATCAGGACGGTTAGCAAGGTGGCCAGCAGTAGCGTCTGGCGTCGACTCCAGACTCGTGATGACCGGGTAGGTACATGCGGGTCGGACGAGGTGGTAGTAGCTGCGGTTAAGTGGCTCGAACCATCCACGGCGGACAACTGCCCATGATTTGTTAATTGGTCATGCAGGCGAGCGAGGGCGACGAATTCTCGGGCAACCTGGGGATCTGTCTGTAAAAACTGTTCCAACTGCTGATGCTGCTCAGCTGTTAAACCATCATCCCAGTAGGCCTGCAGGAGCGGCCAGCAAGCGGCGGATGGGGCGAGCGGTACATGGGGCGGAGTTGGTGGGGGTGACGGGGTATTGAATGAGTGTGTATTGGGTGACGGGGTATTAAACGGCGGTGGCTGAGTCATGCCTGTGGACCCTCCTTGGTCTTCAATTCCAGACAGGCCTTGAGCTGGTCGCGAATTCGCTGCAGCGCTTTGGCGACAGCATTGGCAGTCATCCCCAAGCGTTCCGCAATCGCGGCCGGTTTCAAATCTTGCTCGTAGCGCAAATCGATGAGCTCGCGTGAGCGACGCGCCAGTTGCTGGAGGCAAAGACGAAGCTCTTCGAGAGCCGGCGGATCTGCTTCAGCCGATTCCATAAAGGCGGTACTGAGTGCCAGCATCGTGGCCTCGTCGAACACCAAACGATCACGTCGCCGACGGCGTAAATAAAGTCCCACTTGATTCCGTGCGACGCCCAGCACCCAGCCTAAAAACGGTCGCTGTGGATCATACGATTTGGCGAAGCAGTCCAGCACCGCGACCGCGATTTCTTGCAGCAAATCATCGCGGTCACGAGCATCTCGCACCACGGAGTGAACGAAGGCCGATACGACTGGCTGAGCGAGCGTCCATTGACGCATGGCCTGTCGAGTCGTCTGCGGGGTTGCTTCATCCATTGTTTGGTCCTCATCTATACTTATCCGGTGGGCGTGGATTATGACACAGAAACTGAACATCAAATCGGCGGTGAGAGCGGAGCGATGACGGAACGACGCGAGCGATGGGTATTTCTGCGGGGAGTGGTCTGGATTGCTAAGTGGGCTGCGATCACCTTGCCCCTGGGCTTGCTTGTCGGCTCCACGGCGGCGTTTTTCCTCTGGGCACTCGATCGAGTAACGCAGTGGCAATGGCAGCATCCGTGGCTGTTGTTCTTATTGCCCGTGGCGGGAGCCGCCTCAGGACTGCTCTACCATCGTTGGGGCCAAGCGGTTGAAGCGGGGCTGCCGTTGGTTTTGCAGCAGATCGACGAGCCGGCCGGTCGAATTCCCTTGCGCATGGCTCCTCTGGTACTTCTGGGGACGATCGTTACCCACCTATGCGGCGGGTCGGCGGGGCGCGAGGGCACGGCCGTGCAAGTGGGAGCCAGCTTGGCCAGTGCATTAGGACGCTGGCTGCGTCTGCGCCCCGGCGATTGCCAGTTACTTATGACTGCTGGCATCGCCGCCGGTTTTGGCGCCGTCTTTGGGACGCCTCTGGCGGGCACCTTGTTTGCTGCCGAAGTGATTGCCCGGAAGCAGTTTCCATGGATGGCGGTCGTGCCCTGTTTATTCGCCAGTGTGCTGGGCGATCAAGTGACGCTGGCATGGGGCATCGTACACACACCGTATCCGCTGACCGGTGCGGACTGGGCCACGCGCTCAGTGGGCCCCGAGTTCAGTCGACTCGATCCACTGCTGGTGCTGAAAATTATCTTTGCGAGTTGTCTCTTTGGACTGGCCAGTTCGCTCTTCGTGCAGGCCATGCGGGCCGTACGGCAAGGTTGTCAGCGGTTGATCAAGCGACCGTGGCTGCGGCCGGTTGCGGGCGGTGTGTTCGTCGTGCTCCTCGCCTTGACCATCGCCAACCGCGACTACTTAGGATTAGGTGTGAATGCCAATCCGCTAGCACCACATGCTGTGACGATTCAGTCGAGCTTTCAGGTGGGCGGCGCGCGTTATGACAGTTGGTTATGGAAACTGATCTTCACGGCCGTCACCGTGGGAAGTGGTTTTAAGGGAGGCGAGGCGACACCGCTCTTTTTCATCGGCAGTGCTCTCGGGAATACGCTGGGGGACTTACTGGGGGCTCCGGTCGAACTACTGGCTGCGCTGGGATTCGTGGCTGTCTTTGCGGGTGCGACGAGGACGCCTTTGGCTTGCACCGTGATGGCTTGGGAACTGTTTGGTCGCAGTTCACCCGCAGTACTGGCCAGCGCCTTTCCGGTCTACGCCGCTGCCGCTTGTTTTGTCGCCAGTCACTGCGCCCAAGCTTCCACAGCAACTAAGCATTAATGCTGCGATTCGGCAGGAACTTAGGATCGTCTTGGAGCACGATTGATGCGTGCCGCGCTACGATGGAACTGGATGGCATGTGGTCCAAATCCTCATCGAATAGGTTGTTGGGCTGCTAGCGCTCTGCGAGCGGGGCGGGGAGCGGTGAGTGGGGGCACATTTCGAACACGGTGGCTTGCGAAAAAGCGTTTATGTGATAATTTGTTCACCATTAACCGTGGGGCATTATCTAGCTTGTTATACAAGGAGATAGCCATGGCTAGACGTAATCGTAGAGACGTGATTGATGAGTCGAGACCGGGTTTGTATCACGTTTACACTCGGATCAATCGTCGTCATTTTTTGTTAGGACAGGATCCCGTGACGGGTGCCGACTGGTCGGTGCGCAAGGGCTGGATACGTCGGAGAATGGAACTGCTCGCTCAGATCTTTCTAATCGATGTGCATGAATTTGCCATCTTAGATAATCATTTTCACTCGATCCTGCGGAATCGTCCCGATCTGGTGGAGCCGTTGTCGGACCGGGAGGTGGCGAAGCGTTGGCTGCAGCTGAATCGGGCTAGTTTGCTGCTTAATGGAGTGCCGTCTGAGCAGCGGATCGATGAGTTCGTGAAGGATGTGAGGCTAGTGCAAAAGGCACGGCAGCGGTTGTCGTCGATCAGCGAGTTTATGGGGTACCTGAAGGAGCCGATTGCTCGCGAGGCGAACATTCAGGACGAGGCGCCGGGACATTTTTGGGGGGCGCGTTTCAGTGCGGTTCCGCTGCCCAATGATGCGTCGCTGCAGGCGTGCAGTTTGTACGTGGTGCTGAATACGATTCGAGCTGGGAAGGCGGAGAAGGTGGAGGATGCCGAGTTCACTTCGCTTCATGCTCGGCTACAGGACCAGTTGTCGAAGGATCCGGCTCGGAGTTTGTCGGGCTGGTTGGCTCCGGTGCATGTGGACGGCGACGGATACGACGGGATGGCGGCGGGCCGTTGAGCGTCGAACAAGGGGTACTTGAATGTGCCGTTTGCGCAGCAACTGGAGCTGGCGGATGCGGTGGCGACGCATGAGAAGCGTCAGAAGGAGGTGCGGCAAAAGCTCAAGCCTGGGGAGATGGTGGTGGAACAGCCGCTGGCGTTGCCACCGGTCTTGGAGCGATTGGGGGTGAACGCTGATGAGTGGGATTTTGCGATGCGGGTGACCAGTCGACGTTTTAATCGTGAGCTGGAGATCATGGCGTCGATGTTTGCGGAAGCCCATCGGCGAGCGAAGGAGCAAGGCGGCGGTTCCAGTCGATCGGGTTGATGCCGGCGGACGCAACGTTGGCGCGACAGTCGTTGGCCTAGTGCGGCTGAAAGCTAAAGGCTGAGGGCTGAGATTGGATAAAGCCTGAGGCAAGGCGGAGCAGACTGTCGAGAGCGAGCCGCTGAGATTCATTTTTCGCTCGAGTTATAACGCGAGCTGCGTGGGTGGTGCGCGCCGGGGAGGCGTAGATACCGAAGACTCGGCTATTTTTTTCTTTTTAGGAGCGGCCATGGGCGGCTTTTTTTGTTTTCAGACGATCGGTGCTGAGGTTTTGAGCGGCCAACAGGCGATCCGCGACCGCCAGCAAGAAACAAAAACAGAAAAATCAAGGAAAAACAGGCGAGCCAACAGGCGAGCCAACTGCCACGGGGGCAGGCTATTAAGAGTTAGGCTATTAAGAGTTATTAAGAGTTCGCTGGCGACAGAGCCAACGGCATACCGAACAGGCCATATTCAACCCCTTCTATCCCGACTAAAGTAAAGTCCTAATCTGCTGCGACGCTCGAGTGGGTCTTACGCTCTTGCATCGTGATCAACCCTTTTTGTGAATCTGTTGGACTGGGCACCTTCGTGGTCGCCGTTTGAGAATGGAAACCGCTGCTGCTCCGCCGCTCCGCCACATCGCTCGGCGCTGGTTCCGCGTCGCGCTGGTGTTACTGTTTGTTGTGGGAATAACTGTTGCAGTCCAGTGGTGGCTGGAACGACCCTTGAGCGAAATTCGTCAACTGCTTGCCACACACAACTACGATCAAGCGCTCAAGCGGATTGATTATTACTTAGCCCAGCATCCAGACGACCCACGCGCGCTGGCCCTCAAGGCACGGGCCCTGGGAGGGCTCGGCCGCGACCTCCCGGCGATTCAGATCTTTGAACAGGTCGGAGTCGCCACCACAGCGGATGTGCAATCGCTGGCGATGGCGTACCAGCGGCAATCGATTTGGTCGCGAGCAGCAGCGATGTTCGAACAAGTCGTCGCCGCTGAACCCGCCAATCAACAAGCCCTCGAAGATCTCGCCGCTTGCCAATTGCAACTTGGCTCTTATCACGACGCTCTGACGACCGCTCAGCGTCTCTCCGCCATTCCATCAGCAGCCGCACGGGGACATGCTTGGCAAGCCTTCCTCTATCAACGAATGGAACAGCGTGCCGAGGCGATCGTGGAGTTTGAGCAAGCGGTGGCCGCTGATCCCACGGCCGCCAACCTTCCCACTCCACCTCAGGATTTTTTTCTGCAACAAGCCCAAGTGCTACTCGCCGAGCAGCGGATCGAAGAGGCACAGCGGGCACTGGAACGCAGCTTGGCGGCCCAGCCCAACGCCGACGCCTATGTGCTGTTTGCGAAAATCTATCTGCAATTAGAGCAAGCGGAGAGTGCTCGGGAATTCTTCCAAAAAGCAATCCAGCTGCAGTCGCTGGA
Source organism: Planctomycetota bacterium (assembly GCA_046086325.1). Classification (GTDB taxonomy): domain Bacteria; phylum Planctomycetota; class Planctomycetia; order Pirellulales; family Pirellulaceae; genus JBJSXJ01. The sequence goes on from JBJSXJ010000074.1 coordinate 20,667, forward strand.
ACCGACAGCGCGCGAAGAACTCGCCGCTCAAGCCTTGAGAAATTCCAAACACAATGAAGCTCAATCCTGGCTGCAGCCACTGGCCGTCAATGGATTAATCCGAGCTCGCACAGCTGAGCTCATGGCCGATACCGCTCAACTTAAAGGAGATGGCACGACCGCTGAGCGCTGGCGCCAACGTGCCGCCACTCTCAGTCGTCAAGAGAAACTGACCACCGCCATCGATCGACTGTTGGTCCGTACCCCGAACTCACCCAACGCCAAGATCGCGCGTGCCCATCGTTTTGCCGCCGTCGGAAATTGGCGGGAAGCGCAAGCTCAATTGGCCCCGCTCGTGCAGCAGCCGCCCGAGGACGCCGCCGGACGAGAAATCGTTAAGCAGCTCGTCAACGCCGTGCAAGCCCAAGCGCCTCTACCACCGCTGGATGCACTAAACTGGGACTAATCTTCCCCCCACCCTGGCACTCATTAAAAACGCTGAATCACAAGCGTGAGGGCGGCGCCAAGTAGCATGGCGATGGGGACGGCAATGGCTAACGCGACTGCCACGGCTAAACCAGTCGTCGCTTGCTCGCCCTCCGTGAACCGTTCACCAAATGCCAACATGGGCCGCAGCCGCCGATTACTCTGTCGACGCGAACGCCGGGTGTCGGCAAAACTCGCCACAGCCGTATCACCCGTACGTGAAATGCCACTCAGGCTTTCCATGGCCCGAGCATCCAGCACCCGCGAGTCCACGACCTGCGAATCAATGGAGCGGGCATCGAGCGCACGCGAATCAACACCGCGCGAATCCAGTGCTCGTGAATCTAAGCCGCGCGAGTCGATCCCGCGTGAATCTAAGCCGCGGGAATCCAATTCACCGGCGTCCGCCAAATGAGCTTCAACGATGTCGGCGGTATCAACAACAATCGGCGGTGCCATCCAGCGCGCTTTGGAAAGCTGCTGCGCAGGCAGCGGTGACGATTCCTGCGCCCAAGGCTCTAAGCGACTGACCACCTCCGCCGCTGTTTGTATTCGAGCGGCTGGATTTTTTTCCATCATGTCGGCAATGACTTCCACGAACTCTTCGCTAATGTTCACATTGAATCGGCGTGGATGCCACGGCGTTTCCTCACAATGCCGCCGAGCTTTATCGCGCGTCGTGCCACCGGGAAAAGGAACTTTCGCACAGATCGCATAATAGAGCGTGCAGCCCAACGAATAGATATCGCTGACACTCGTCACTTCCCGCGGCGTACGAATTTGCTCCGGTGACAGATAGTCCGACGTGCCCACAATCTTGCCCGCGCGAGGATCCTCTTCGGCTTCATCGATGTACGATGCCAGCCCCAAATCCGACACTTTCGCAATCCCCTCCGGCGTCACCAGAATGTTGCCCGGCTTCACATCGCGATGGATAAGTCCGCGACCATGCGCATGATCAAGTCCCAGAGCAGCGTGCAGAATCACACGCGCCGCTTGCTGCATCGTCAGCGCTCCACGCTGCCGCACCAGTCGCCGGAGATCGGTGCCCGGAACATATTCGGTCACCAGATAATGCACGTTGCCGTCATGGCCGGCGTCATAGGCACGGACCAAGTGAGGATGATCGAGCTGTGCCTGCGTACGGATTTCACGCGTGAAGTTGGCGATGGAATCCGGGGTAGCGCGGTGACTTGGCAGCACCTTCACCGCACATTCGCGCCCCATCATCTTGTGGACCGCCTTGAAAACTTGTCCCATCCCCCCCTGACCAATCCAGTCGGTGATCAAGTACGGTCCCAAATTAAGCTTGGTGCGCCCCGCTCGCAGCTGTTCAACTTGATACGGGGTCAACAACCCCAGTTCAATGAGCTTGGCGGATACTTGCTCAATATCCACTTCGGTCGCTAACCCAGGCGCCGCAGTCGACACCGATCGCACGGCATCAATCGCGTCAGCGAATTGCTGCTTCGTCACCAGCCCGCTGGTGATGGCCGAATTGCGAAAAGGAGTGATGGCAGACATACGATCCACGAGTCGCAGAGGGACGAAGATTTCCGGTCTAGTATCATAGAGTGCCGCCGTGCCGTGGCCAACGGTTAACGCCCGAAACCCAGTTATTCCTGCGCCCGTACCCACGCCTGCCAGCGCGCTCCCCAAGCCGCCGGTAACGACGCTACAATCTCCATCGGCTCACGTCGCACCGGATGCTCCAGTCGCAAACGTCGCGCGTGCAGGGCGATGCGGTTACCAGACGCTAACTGCCGACCTGCTCCATATTTCAGGTCACCGAGGATCGGCCAGCCACGGCTACCCAGTTGCAGGCGAATCTGATGCTTTCGCCCCGTCTCCAGCCGCACCTCCACCAACGTCTCTCCCCCTTCACGAGCGAGCGTTCGATAGGAAAGACTCGCCCGCTGAGCCGCCGCAACGCTACGTCGGGTGTCCACCTCCATGCGCTGCTGAGCCTCGTTTTTATAGACCCAGTCTTCGCAGCAACCGGCCGCTGGCTGAGGTGGCTGCTCGACTAACGCCCAGTAGATTTTTTCGACAACTCCCTCGCGAAACTGCTCGGCTAAGCGACTAGCAGCTTTCGACGTGCGCGCAAATACGACCACGCCTGTCACCAACCGATCCACTCGACTGACCACTCCCAGATAAACATTACCGGGCTTGTGATACTTGTGCCGAATATATTCGCGACCTTCCCGCCATAAACTCGGTTCGTCCTCCGCCACTCCCATCGTGGCGAGTCCCGCCGGTTTGTTCACCACCAGCAAGTGATTGTCCTCAAACAAGACTTCCCAGGACGAAACGGGCATGTTACTCGCTCACACTCGATCTCTTACGAGTCGCTGCTATCCACTCGACCACGTTGGCTTCGAGTAGATCGAGTGGCACGGAACCGCTACGAAGCACCACGTCGTGAAACTGCCGGACATCAAATTGATCCCCCAGCTCCTGCGTAGCTCGTTCACGAAGCTGGCGGATTTTAAGTTCACCAATCTTGTACCCCAGAGCTTGTCCCGGCCAAGCAATGTAGCGATCCACTTCACTGCGAATATTGTGTAACGCCAAGGCAGTATTCTCAGCCATAAACTGAATCGCTTGCTCCCGCGTCCAACCTTGATAGTGCATGCCGGTGTCTACGACGAGTCGGCAAGCCCGCCACATCTCGAACGTCAAGCGGCCAAAATCCTGGTAGGGATCCTGATAAAAACCCACCTCTAATCCCAAACGCTCGGCATACAATGCCCAGCCTTCGATATAAGCGGTGAAATGGGTATAGCGACGAAAAGCGGGCAGACCGGTCAGTTCCTGCTGAAGAGCCAGTTGCAGGTGATGCCCAGGGACCGCTTCATGGAGCGAAAGAGCTTCCATTTCATAGAGAGGACGGCTTTTTAGATTAAATGTATTGATGTAGTAAAACCCCGCGACTCGGCCATCGCCTCCGGGTGGCTGATAATAAGCGCTCGTGGTGCGTGGTGCGATGTAATCAGGGATGGGACGTAAACCGTACGGCGTGCGTGGCAAGGTTTGAAAAAGCCGCGGCAGTTCACCATCCATACGCTT
>JBJSXJ010000075.1:0-24986 GCA_046086325.1 Planctomycetota bacterium
GTCGCAGTTCGCCCAATCATCCCCAGCAAATTCGTGCGGTCAACCAACGATTCCCGACGCGATAGATCCTGAATCTGCTCAGCTGTCGGCGACACCAACACAAATTTCCGAAAACGATTCGAGCGCGATAAATAATGTCGCAGCAGAAAGAGCGCCACGACCGTCACACCGCCCCCCGTCGCCACCGTCCCCAAACTGCTCGCTAACTGCTCCACTTCAAACGCATTGCGAGGAAAAATAAATGTCTGACTGGCCAGCACCAACGACACGACCATCATCAGAATCCCGCTGATGCCAAACAGGCCAAAGCCGGGAATCACAAATATCTCCAGCGCCAGAAAAATCACTCCCAAGAAAAACAGCAGAATCTCCAGCCACTCCGCCGTCCCCTGCAAATACCGGCTCCAGAAAAACAGCGTGAAGCAGAGCGCCGACAACAAGCCTGCGCCCGACCAACCGGGCGAGGAAATCTCCACCACAAATGAAATGAAAGCGATTGATAGCAGCAGCCAGGCGAGCGCCGGCGAAGCGAGTCGATCGACCAGCAAATGGGCCCAAGTGGGACGTAGCTGCGGCGGCTCCCCGGCAATTTGATAGGCCGCCAACAACTTTGGCAGCGAATCCACATCGAGCTGCGCGAGTCCCAGTTCCTGCGCCCGCGCCCGCGATAGGCCTTCGGCCAGCGTCAACGACCGCTGCTCAGCCCACTGCTCTCGATCCGGCAGCCGCTCCCATTCCTCCACCTCCACCAAACGCACCTGCCCCGTCACGCGCTGCTTGATTTCCTTGAGCGGCAGTTCTGGTTCGAGCATCGCGATGAGCGGCGCTGCCCCCAGCGGGCGACGCTGTCCAATCTCGCGAATCGCGACCTTCAGATTCCCCAGCATCGGCTCGCGAATCGCCGCCGATTGCCCGCCCCCCAGCTTCGCTTCCTCAACCAGCACCGTCTGACGACACGCTAGCGCCAACAGCGCCGCGTCTGAACTAGCGGTCCGCGACACCACGCCCACCGTCTGCACGCGCTCCGGCAGACTCATCAGAAAACTAGCAAACTCCACGCTCTCCACCGGCGCTCCACCGGTGCTGTCGATCACGAGATAGAGCAAATTGAATTCATCTTGCGCCAGTTTCAATTCCAATTGACGCTTAATCCAGTTCAATCGCCGCGGCTGTAAGCGTCCCGTCAAATCTACGCGCAGCGGTCGCCAGTTGCCCTCTAGTCCAGGATCGCGATTGAGATCGGTCGGCGACACCTGCAGCACACGCGCCACCTCCGCTAAATCCTCCGCATGGCGACAGGGCACCCCCAGCTTCACCCGTAAGTCGCTCCCCGTGAAAACTCCGCGACTCCCCGCCGGCTTCACCGTCTCCGTCTCGGTCACCGGCTGCGTTTTTTCCAGCTCCCGCAGCTCCGCCTCCAACACCAGCCGCGAACCGCCATCGATCTTGATCTTCTGTACCGCTTCTGCCGGATCCAACATACCGGCCACGACCGCCGCTGGCAGGATGAGGCGACGCCGAGCCAGATCGAGGTAAGCGGTACGCAGCGTCTCATCGACGTTCTTCACCTGCGCGCCGGCATCCCCCACCAAACCCGCTTTGGCAATCAGCAGTTCCTCGCAGGCCAGCACCGGCAACACCGCATGCCCCGTCACCGCTTTTTCAATGTAAGCCACCGTTCGCACACGCCGCATCGGCTCGCTGGTAAGAAATCGAGCCAGCGCCAGCGACCGTTCGAATTCACTGTTCGCCGCCGTCTCGTCACTCTCCGCGCGAAAGGCCAGCACCACCAGCGGTCGCGGATCGACCAGCCCCCGTGACTCCGCCGTCTCCACCACGCGCGTGAGCACGCGGATCACATCCGCATCCACCGTCCCAGTAATCGGCAACGAAACCGGTACCAGTTTGACAATCGGCACTCCGACCACCGGCACGCGCTCCGCCGGCTGCGGCCCATCGGCTGCCGCCCCATCAGCCTTCCTCGCCCGCGCAGCCGCTTTCGCTTTGTCAGCCGCCGGCGCAGGATCAATTTTCGCAGCAGCCTTGCCCACCACCGTCGACTCGGCGCGAGAGACAGTCGCCGCCTTAGCAGCCGTAGCCGCCCTAGCAGGCATCGTCGGCACAGCAGGCATCGTCGGCACATGAAGCCTCGGCGGCCTGGGCGTCGGCGGCGGAGCAGCCGCCGCAGCCGAGAGACTCAGCACCGTTACACACCCCGCCAGCCAGGCCGCAGAGCTAGCGATCATTCGCGCATGACCAGTCATCGACGAGTCTCCCCGCCAGGTTAGAATTTTCCGTTGCGCACTTGAAAGTGAGTCGGCTTGCCAAGCAGCTCGCCGCCTCGAGCCACCCAGTCTGCCGTCCAGCTCATCATCCGCTCGATCGGCACCTGAGGCAAGCCGAGCAAGGGGTAACCGGCGGATCCATTGTTCAGCAACGCCAGCGACCCCGGCGTACCCACGCACTGCACCGGCTTCTGCAGCCAGTCCCCCAGCTGCTGACAAACATCGGGAAGATAGAGGATGTCGGGCCCCGCCAGGTTGATGATGCGCGCGGGCGCTGACACCTGCTCGAAGGCCGCCAGCGTCATCTGATTGGCGTCCCCCAGCCAGATCACATTCACATAGCCCAGCGAGACATCGATCGGCCGCTGCGCGTACACCTCCAGCGCCAAATCTACCAGCACCCCATAGCGCAGCTCCGTGGCATAGTTAAGCCGCACGAGAGCGGTGGGAATGCCGCGGGCCTCGCTGAAATACTGAAACATGCGTTCGCGTCCCACCGCTGTCATCGCATACTCACCGTCCGGTCGCGGCTCGTCGGACTCCACCGAACCACCGCTGGTGACCGGCACCGGACCATACACGTTGCCCGTGGAAAAGGCCACGATGCGACTCGTCGCATAACGCTGACAAACCAGCGCCGGTGTGTAGCAGTTCATCGCCCAGGCCAGCGCTGGATTGCGAGTCGCTCCAAACTTGAAGCCGGTCATGTAGAGCACATTGGGTGCGTCGGGTAAGCGACTCACCGCGCGCTCATCGAGCAAATCGGTCGCGCAGGTTTCGATGCCCCACGACTCCAGCTTCTCGCGTAATCCAGGCGTTTGAAAACGCGACACGCCGATGATGCGGCGACTCACGCCCGCCGCATCGGTCGCGCGCCGGGCCAGTCGCGCGAGCGTGGGGCCCATTTTCCCGCCCACTCCCAAAATCACTAAGTCGCCCGCCATCTTGGCCAGCGTGGCAATCGTCCGCTCGTTCGGTACGCTCAACTGCTCTTCTAGTTCAGCGACCGATCGGGGAGCGGCAAAAGGAACATGATGCATGAGTCGTCTACTTTGCCAGCAGCTCCAAAGATGACACCACCATCGTCAACACACCGGTGCTCAGCGTTGGTTCCGCATCCGGGTAGAAAAATGGGGAGTGCAAGGAGGGTGGATCCTGGCCCAGCTGTTCCATCCGCGCCAGTCGCGCGGCCTCGATCGTTCCCAGTCGATACATCAAAATCGGTACACCCGCTTTCCCATAGCGACTGAAATCCTCGCCACCCATCGACTGTTCCGCCAGCGTCACCTGTTCCTCGCCCAGCGTGCGACGAAAAAGTCCTTCCATCCGCGCCGCCAGCTTCTGGTCGTTGAAGAGTGCCGGAGTGCCGTCGGAAATTACGATCTTCGGTTCCGGAGCGTTATAGCTGGCGGCCACCGCTTTCGCCTTCCGCTCAATCGCTTTGAACAACTGCTGCCGGACTTCATCCGAGTAACTGCGCACGGTCAATTGCAGATGACAGCTATCGCCAATGATGTTGTGTTTCGTACCGCCGTGAATCGATCCCACAGTGATCACGGCCGGCTCGGTCGGCTTCACTTCACGACTCACAATCGTCTGCAGCGCCAGCACCAGATCTGCGGCTTGCACGATCGGATCGATCGTCGTATGTGGGTAGGCTCCATGTCCACCTTTACCCTTCACCGTGATATCGATGCTGTCGGAATTGGCGAGCGAATAACCGGCGCGAATGCCAACTTTACCGGCCGCCAGAGCCGCATCAACATGCAAAGCGATGGCAAACGTCGGCTTCGGAAAACGCTCGAATAAGCCATCCTTCAGCATCGCCTCGGCACCCAGCACGCGTTCTTCCGCCGGCTGACCAATCGCCATCAGCGTACCGCGCCAAGCGGCTTTGTGATTGGCCAGATACCGCACGGTGGCGATGACGGTCGTCATGTGAATGTCATGACCGCAAGCATGCATCACGCCCACGTCCTGCCCCGCGGAGTCTTTCACTTTAACCGTCGACGAATAAGCCAATCCGGTCTGTTCGATGACCGGCAGAGCATCCAAATCGGTGCGTAGCATCAGCGTCGGACCAGCACCATTCTTGAGCAACCCGACCACGCCAAAACCGCCCACTCCACTCGTCACCTCGCAGCCTGCCGCTTTCAATTCCGCTGCAAATTTGGCCGACGTCTCTTGCTCCTTCAGCGACAACTCGGGATGAGTGTGAAAGTGGCGATATAAATCGATCAGCCCCGGTAATTGCTCGGCGGTCCAAGCTTTAATTGCGTCCACTCCAGCCGCCGGTTCAGTCACCACTCCAGCCGCCGGTTCCGCCGCTGCTACCGCACGAGCCGAACTGCGGCACCAACCGACCGGCACAAGCATTGTCAGCAACCCTGCCAGCAACCCTGTCAGCAGTAGTGTCGGCAGCATTGCCTGCAGACGTAAGCTGCCGCGTACCAAGCTGAAATCGACACGAGATCGCGAAGATCGCATGAGAAGCTCCTCAACGAGAATGCGGTTGATGAACGGAACGAGTTGGCTCAGCGCTCAGCTTGGCCACTGACCGGCGGCCACCAGCTTTAGCAGCTGAGGAACAAACGCAGCCACCGCTCGCGAACGATGACTGAGCACACCCTTGACCGTGGAGCTCAATTCGCCAAACGTGCGATGGTATTCCACCAATTCAAACAGAGGATCATAGCCGAAACCACCGGCGCCGGATGCCTGCTGGCGAATTCGACCATGACATTGTCCCTCGCAATCAATCCAGATCTTTCCCTGCGGATCGGACAGCGACATGTGACAAACATAGTAAGCCGCTCGCTGCTCACCCGTCCGCTCACCTAATTTTTCCAGCAGCAGTTGATTGTTCGACTGATCCGTCGCTTGCGCGCCAGAGAACCGAGCCGAATAGATGCCCGGGGCTCCTCCTAAAGCAGTCACGCAGAGGCCGCTGTCTTCGCCTAAAACCCAGTGCCCGAGATGCAGAGCTTGTTGCCGTGCTTTGAGCTGGGCGTTGGCGGTGAAAGAATCACCATCCTCGACCACTTCCATCGCGGCCGGAAAATCGGCCAACGTGCGCAGCGTAAAACCGTGCGGGCCGAGCAGCTCTAGTAGCTCGCCGACCTTCTTCCGATTATGACTGCCAACGACCAGCACTCGATTCGAATTCATGCTCACTGCAACAAGCCGCGCGAAAGATTCGCCGCTACCGACACGCGTGGTACCTCCACGGCAATCGGCTGGACATCGAAGTTGATACCCTTTAGCTGTCGTGGCTGCAATCCCAGGTTAGCTTGTCCCGGTAACTGCAACTGCTGAGCACCATATTCTTTCATGATTTTATGCACTGCCGGATTGATCTCGATCTTCCCATCCGCACGCGGCGAGCCGACCGAATCAAAGCTGCCGATGCAGACAATACTCTCATTCCGATCATGAAACTCATACGCCTCGACACCTTGCGTCCGCAGGGCTTTGGCAAGTTTATTGGCTTTGGTCGCCGCTTCCTCTAAGCGACTGCGCATCTGCCCCCGCTCCAGCTGCTCAATCTCATCCTTCTTCCACGTCGATACTCCGCGGAACGTGGCTACCTTCACCGTGTATTTGCCGGGATTCGAGAGCAAGCTGAACTCGGCGTTGCGATTCCAATCAACCACCGCCGGATCTAAACCTCGAATGGCATCATAATCTTCCGGTAAGAGTGGATTGCGAGTGGCAAAGGCCTTGGCCATGGGACCTTTCACCTTCGCATCCTTATCGGGCGTGACCATTTTCTGGAATTCGCGAAGCGTGGCATAGCGCTGAGTGGTCGCCTTCTTACCGCTGCGATCCAAGCACTGTGGTTTGAGGAACTTGATCTTCTGCAACGTTTTCTGGAGTTCACTATCTTCCAGTCCTGCATAGTTTCCTACCATCACGGCAATCTCATCAAACTCCTTCGTCGCTCGAGCATATTTCATCTTCTTGGGATCACCATATTTATTGACCCCTAAGCCCTGTACGTTGTCCGTGAAGTCGTAATGCTGCTTGTGCATATAAGCGGGCAGTTTGTGCTTCTGCCGCAGTTCGATGATGAGATCATGAGCCTGCTTCTCTGCTCCCTCGCCGGCGAACGAGGTCGCAAAAATCGTCCACGGCCCGTTCTCCGCCGTCAATTCGTACGACTTGTCGGGATCCCCATCCACGCGTTTGAATGGGATCAGCGAAAAACCCGGCGGTGCCGCCCCTAAATCCGCAGTCCCGATCCCTGCCAGACTGACTCCCAGTGCCAAAGCTAAAGTCACCGTCCAGGAAACAGACGAGCGCGACAGAGCGCCCGCAGAGCCGAAAGTCGCAGAGCCGAAAGTCGCAGAGCTGTTCATACGTAAATTACCCGTGAAGCGCGAGAGGTTGCGAATCCCACGAAGCTGGACCAGCAGGTTCCGGGGAACCTGCGAGGCGCGGCCGGACAGTAGCAAATCCGGCGCGAAGGAGCTAGAGAGATTCCCGGGTGGCCAGCAAAAATGCGAGCAGCGCTTGATTGACGGCGGCCGGCTGTTCCAACGAAGGCAGATGTCCGGCGGCAGGGATTGCCGCCCAGTGGCTCGCCGGGATCGCAGCCGCTAGCGCTTGCATTTCCTCCCGCGGTGAAATCACATCCCGCTCCCCGCAGAGCACCAACGTCGGCACTCGAATTTCACTTAGCCAAGCGGTCACGTCGGGCCGAACGGCCATGCCACGCTGCGCGGCCGCGACCGCCCGCGGATCGGCACGCTCAATCACCGCTCGCAGCTCATCCACCAACAGCCGATGCTGCGGCGGCAAGGATTCGTAGAGCAGTCGCCCGATCATGCCCTCGGCAATCACCTGCGAGCCTTCTTGCAGCACTCGTTCCGCCATCTGCAGACGCCCGCGCGCCACCTCGGGAGCGTCCGCCACCGACCGGGTGTCGCACAGCACCAGACGTCGCAGCTTTTGGGGATGGCGCCGCCAAAACTGAAACGCTACATAGCCGCCCATCGAGAGTCCCACGAGTGTCACCGGCTGGGTGATGTCGAGCCGCTCGAGTAGCTGCGCAACATCGTCGGCGCAGGCCTCCATCGTCAGGACCTCGCGCACCCCATCACTCTGCCCAAAACCACGCAGATCAGGCACGATCACCCGATAGCGACTCGCCAAGAACTCCGCCTGATGACGCCACATGGAGTGATCGAGCGGAAAGCCGTGCAAAAACACAATCGGCTCGCCCGCGCCCTCGTCGACGACCGCGAGCGCCGCGTCGGCGAGCTGCACGTGCTGCAGCGTCAACCGAGGCTCACTCATGGGCCTTCACCCGCCGCAAGGCCAGCGACCAGAGTCCCAAGAACAACGTCGAACTCACGACGATGATGAACGGCTTGAGCCAATTGACCTGTCCAGCTCGATAGTCGTAGAGCAGCACTCCACCGGCCAGCACGACCGTCCAGAGCACAACTCCCAGCATGATCATGCCGATTGGCCCACGATAAATGTTGCTCGGCTGCATGGCAGTTCGCTCTCCTTCAAAACAACGTGTTTGACCCTAGCTGAGGCTCACCCTTAGCTCATCCCGCGCCCTTCGCTCATCCCGCGCCCTTTAGCTCATCCCGTAGTAGGACGCCGCCCGTAACCCCGTCTGCTCCTGGACCAACTGAGTGATGGCGTCGACCTCCTGATCGCTGAGCGCCGTCACGTAGGATTCGGCGGGACGGCGCGCGACGGTGTAGACTTGAACCAACGAAATCGCTCCACCAGCGGCCGTGATGTCCCGCAGCCGCTGACAAAACTCCAGCAGTTCACTCTGGCTGGGCGGCACGTTATTAAGCCGCAAAAACAGCGCCTGAATGACCACCGGTCGACGGCGAGCGGCAGCGGTAATGTTGCTCAAAATACGCTCGAATGGCACTCGGCTGCGATCGATCTGCTGGTAGTAGGCTGCTGTCCCGGCCTCGAGTTTCGCCCAGATTTCACCGTTATTCGCATCCAGAATCGCCAGCGCCCGGCTCACCGCATCCCGCTGCAAACGGCTGGCATTGGTAATGAGTACTAGCTTGACGTCGTCTAGCTGCAACTCGCGTTTCAGAGCGGCCGCCCCAGCCACCACAGCTTCGAATTGCCGACACGTCGTGGGTTCGCCATCCCCTGAGAAAGCGATGTCGTGCAGCAGTCGCTGGTGAATGGGAACGGCGGCAAACTTTGCGTGCTGCCAGATCTCGCCCGTTTTGGCAGCCACCAGCATCACTCGTAGCTCAGCAAGCAATTGCGGTACGTCGACCGTTTTCACGGCACCCGGTACCGTTCGATCAACTTGACAGTAGACGCAATCGAAATTGCAAATCTTGTCGGGATTCAGGTTCACGCCGATCGAAAGTCCACCCGCGCGCCGACTCAGGACCGGGTAGACATAACGATTCGTTTCAAAGGATCGCGAATGCTCCGCATGCAGTTCGGTGATCATCATGGGCGACGACCAACGTTACGAATTCGGCGGCAGACGACGCAGTTCAGAGAATTCATCCAGCGTGATCGTGGTTAGTTCGCCGTCGGGGCGAGTGAGCACGAGGATGTCACTGAAAACCTTGTCGTCGAAATTACGCTGATTGTGTAATCCGTGCCGACGACGATCCTTGCGAACTACCTTCCCCACCGTCTTCGTCGGCCAACTACGAAACCCCACCTTCACCTCGTGGGTTACTTCCACGAGGTCACCGGGTTGCAGTTGGTCGAAGGCGATGAGTGCTTCCGGATAGGACATGGGAGGTTATACCTCCTTAGAGTTGATCCAGGACATAAGACGACGCAGACGTAAACCAACCTCTTCCAGTTGGTGAGTTCGTTGAATGCGGCGCGTGGCTTTGAAGCCCGGTGCACCGGCTTTGTTTTCGAGAATCCATTCGCGGGCAAACTGGCCGGTCTGGATTTCCTTCAGAATCTTACGCATTTCGGTGCGAGTCTGCTCCGTGATGATGCGCGGCCCGCGAGTGTAGTCACCATATTCGGCCGTGTTCGACACACTGTACCGCATGTAGTTGAGTCCACCTTGGTAGAAGAGATCGACGATCAATTTGAGTTCATGCATGCACTCAAAATAGGCCATTTCGGGCTGATATCCCGCTTCCACCAGCGTCTCGAAGGCCACTCGCACCAGTTCACTGACGCCACCGCACAGCACCACCTGTTCGCCAAACAGATCGGTTTCCGTTTCCTCCGCAATCGTCGTTTGAATCACGCCCGCACGCGTCCCACCAATACCCTTGGCATAAGCCAGCCCTAGTTTATAGGTGAGTTCGCTGGCGCCAGCGCCCGTGGCAATCAAGCAGGGCACGCCACCACCACGTTCGAATTCGCTACGCACCAAGTGGCCAGGGCCCTTGGGCGCCACCAGCAGCGTGTCGACACCCGGCGGCGGCTCCACTTGACCAAAATGAATGTTGAAACCGTGCGAGCACATGAGCACGTTGCCCGGCTGCAGATTCGGCCGAATGTACTGCCGGTAGAGATCGCCTTGGACTTCGTCCGGAAGCAGAATGTTGATCAGATCCGCTTTCTTGGTAGCCTCTTCCAACGGCATCGGCTCGAAACCATGCGACTTCGCCAAGTTGTAGTTAGGGCCGCCAGGACGCTGACCAATGATCACGTTGCAGCCACTGTCACGGAGATTTTGAGCCTGAGCATGGCCCTGTGAACCATATCCCAGAATGGCAATCGTCTTGCCCTTGAGCAGCGAAAGGTCAGCGTCATTGTCGTAGTGAATCTTAGCGGTCATCGATGTACCAAGCTCCTCAGGGACCTGTGAAAGGTTGTTGGAAGTACGTTGAAGGTGAAAGTTGGACGGCGAGTCGGGTTGGGGTTGAATAGGACGGGCGTTGGCCAATCACGGACCGGGATGCTCTCGCTGGGATCAGCTCTCCACCCCACCTCACACGACGGGTGCCGCGGCTTCTTCCGTAGTCGGTACACTTTGCCCGCTACGGACCATCGCAATGCGACCCGTGCGCACTAGTTCAATAATGCCAAACGGACGCATCCGATCGATAAACGCTTCGATCTTCCCCTCGCGACCCGATATTTCAATCATGATCTCCTGCTCCCCGACATCCACGATACGCCCCCGGAAGATGTCGACGAGTTCGCGGATTTCACCGCGACGAGCTCCGGGGGGAGCTTTAACTTTGAGCAGCATCAGGTCGCGTTCGACATAGTCCTGGGAGCTGATATCGATCACACGCACGACGGTGACAATCTTTTCCAACTGCTTCCGGACTTGGTCGAGCACCCGGTCGTCGCCCACCACGACGAACGTCATCCGCGAGAGCTGCGGATCTTCCGTCTCGCCGACGGCCAGCGAGTCGATGTTGTAGCCGCGGGAAGCGAGCATCCCGGCGATGTGCGACAGCACTCCGGGCACGTTTTGTACGATTGCTGATATTAAATGACGCATGAACACCGCCACGAACACGGAATCAGGCTGAACCAACTAAGCCTGGAGATGATATCCCTGCTGCCGCACCGTCACAAGGGGCAAGGGGCAAGGGGCAAGGGGCAAGGGAGCTCTAGCCGTCGCTCCATCGCCGCTGCCACCGTTCTACCAGAACTGCCACCACGGTTTGGCCGCCTTCCGCCCCAAGCTGGGACGCGCACCGCTTGCCACCTGTCCAGCCAGCGTCCGCGCCGTCCGTTCCGCCGCCGGCTTCAGGCTCATCTTTTGCCCCGTCGGCCCGGTCGCATTCTCCAAGCAGGCCTGATTCAAATTCACATCCCGCAGTTTGGCGTCCAGCAAATTGGCTTGCGTGAGGTTGGCGTAGGACAAATTCGCGCTCGTGAAATCAGCCCCTCGCAAATCGGACTTCATGAGCTCCGCCTCGGTAAAGTCCGCTTGCAATTCCGCCATGCTGAAGTCGACCGACTGCATCCGGCACCGAGCAAAATCAGCGTCCTTGAACTTGGCGTACCGGGCCACGGCCTGAGTGAGATTCGCACCCGAAAACTTGGCACCGCGCCCGACACAGTCCGTGAAGTCGGCCCGCGACAGATCCGCGTCGCGAAAATCGCACTCAATCACCGTCGCATTTTGGAAGTTCGCACCTTCCAAACGGGCCCGCTGAAACGTCGCCCCCTTCAAATTCGCGCAGCGAAAGCTGACGCCTTTAAGATTGACGCCGCTGAAATCCGCCCCTTCCAACACGCAGCTTTCAAAGGACTGGCCCGCTAGCGTAACGGCGTCCACCTCCGCCAAAACCTGCCCGGTCAAACGATGCTTGATGGTTATCATGGGTCCGCCTCTCCTAGCTCCGTAGTAAACTGCTGGATCAACGCCAATCTGCCCATCTAATCAGCCGGCATCGATGCGACCATTGTCGGTTACTGGAGTAGCTGGATCAAGAGCAACCGTCACGCCATTTTGCGCTGGTGATAATCTCTCTGGCGTCGTCCGCGGCGCCTCGCTACCCTCCGGCCCATGAATTTCCAAGTAGAACTCGATATCTTCCGCGGCCCCATCGACTTGCTGCTCTACCTAGTACGCAAGCATGAGGTGGAGGTTTCGGAAATTTCCGTCGCGCGGATCACCGATCAGTTCCTGGCGATGCTCGACGTGCTCCAGGAAATCGATGTCAACGAGGTGGGAGATTTCCTGGAAGTGGCCAGCATTCTCGTTGAAATGAAGTCCCGACTGGTGCTGCCACACGGCGGTGAGGAGCCGGAAGAACAGCTCGACCCTCACCTCGACCTAGTCGAAAAATTACTTGAATACAAGAAATTTAAGGATGCTGCCAGCCTGCTCGACGATCAAGGTCGCGATTGGCAGAAACGGTACGCGCGGCTGGCCGATGAATTGCCGCAGCGCAGCATCAACTTGCCCGATCAGCCCATCCAGGAACTCGAATTGTGGGACTTGGTGAGTGCCTTTGGAAGAATCATTCGGGAGAGCCAGACGCCGCCGCCCACGAGTATTGTCTACGATGACACGCCGCTGCATCAGCACATGGCGCGCATTCATGAACGGTTAAAAACGGATGGTCGAGCGGCCTTTTCGGCTCTGTTTCTGCCCGGCATGCACAAATCGGCACTGGTCGGCGTCTTCCTGGGAATCCTGGAGCTGGTGCGACACCACAGTGTGGTCACGGAACAGACCGACGGAGCGGGGGAGATTTGGGTCTTGCCAGGTCCGCAATTCGATCCAAATTTAAGTTTGTCAGCGGTTGACACCTATCAACAACAGGCGATCGCGGAGAAACTACAGGAAGCCAACATTCCCACGAAGCCGCGTTAGCCCCCGCCATGATTCATAACGCCCCCTGTCGCAGCTTGACCCACAAAAGCCTCACGATCGAAGGCTACTCGCGCGCCGCCGTTCAGTCCTACTGGCGCATACCCGAATTGAAAATCGGTTTTGATCTCGGGGCTCAGCCCTGGGACTTCATGGGCACTCAGAGCTGGTTTGTCTCTCACACTCACCTCGACCACATCGCGGCCGTCGCCGTCTACGTCGCTCGTCGTCGCATGATGAAGATGGAGCCACCGACGATTTATCTCCCCGAACATGCCGTCGAGCCGGTGCAGCAGATTCTGCGCATCTTCAGTCGGCTCGACCGCGGTCGCTTGCCCTGCGAGTTGATCGGGATTAAGCCGGGGGATGAAATTGAAATATCACGGGAACATGTCGTGTCGGTCGTGGCGACGAGGCACACCGTTCCCTCCGTCGGCTTCATCGTGTGGGAACGACGCAAAAAACTCAAACCTGAATATCAAAACCTTCCCGGAGCGGCGATTCGCGATCTGCGACTCGCCGGCACCGAAGTCTCGGAAGAACGCCGCTTGCCCCTCTTGGCCTACTTGGGAGACAGTGCCCCGGCCGGTTTGGACGAGAACCCCGCCATGTATGAAGCGGAAGTTCTCATCGCCGAGATGACCTTTGTGGCTCCCAGTCACCGCAAAGAGAAAATCCACAAATTCGGACACATGCATCTGGACGACTTTGTTGAGCGACGAGATCGGTTTCGCAATGAATGCTTGATCGTGGCCCATTTCAGCACGCGGTATCACGAGCGGCAGATTCGCGAGTTCGTGGCTCGACAATTCCCCGATGCACTCGGCGGACGTATGCACTTGTGGCTGTAATCGACCCCATTTCCGCTGGTGATCCCCGTCACGATCCCGAAGCTGACCGCCAGGTGGTGACCACCGAATGGCCACGGGCAGCCTATATTCATGTCCCCTTCTGTCGACACCGCTGCGGTTACTGCAATTTCACGCTGATCGCCGGCCGTGATGATCTGCAAGCGGCGTATCTACAGGCTCTGGAACTGGAGCTGCGGCAACTCGCCACGCCGCGCCCAGTCGATACGCTGTTCTTCGGCGGTGGCACTCCCACCCACCTCCAGCCACGTTACCTCGAACAACTCCTGCAACTGGCCCGTCACTGGTTTCCCCCGAGCGAACAAGCCGAAATCTCGGTGGAAGCCAACCCCTGTGACATCAGCGCCGACGTTGTAGAACTGCTCACCGCAGCCGGAGTGAATCGGTTGAGCTTAGGTGTGCAGTCCTTTCACGATGAAAAACTAAGCTTGCTCGAACGAGACCATCGCCGAGCGACGATCTTGCAAGCCGTAAATCTGGCCCAGCCTCGGTTTCGCTCGCTCGGTCTCGATTTGATTTTCGGGACGCCAAACGAAACGCTCGACCTCTGGCGGCAGGATCTCGCTGAGGCCCTGGCGTGCGGCATCTCGCACCTCTCCACCTATGGCTTGACTTTGGAGCGGGGGACGGCGTTCTGGTCGCGGCACCAGCGCGGTGAAATCGCTCCGCTCGACGAATCGCTGGAACGAGCCTTGTATGAGGAGGCGATTGATCGCGTGACCGCAGCGGGCTGGGAGCATTACGAGGTGTCGAATTTCGCCCGCCCCGGCCATCGCTGCCGCCACAATGAGACGTACTGGCGGGGAGCGTCTTACTATGCGGCCGGTCCCGGGGCCGCACGCTACGTCGCCGGACGGCGCGAAGTCAACCATCGCAGCACCACGACGTATCTCAACCGACTGCTGCGGGGCGAGTCACCTGTGGCGGAAGCAGAAGAACTCGGTCCGGAAGACCGCGCTCGCGAACGCCTCGTCTTCGGCCTCCGCCGCTTGGAAGGTGTGGAGCGGTCCGGCTTTGAACGCGAAACGGGGTTCCAAATCGAACAACTGGTGGGGCATATCCTTCCCGATCTGCTCGCCCAAGAACTCTTGCGCTGGCAACAGGGCCACCTGCAACTGACTCGAGCGGGACTCTGCGTGAGCGACGCCATCTGGCCCCACTTCCTGTAATCCCGCGCCGCCGTTTGAACATCAGCCCGTCACGTCCACGGTTCAACCGGAACTGGAACCGTGACCGGTGCCGTGACGGGTGCCAGGCACGGGTCGGTCGCACGTTGGCACCCGTTGATCACGGCTGAAACTGGTGCCAGGCACAGGTCGGTTGGTCCCTCGCGACGGCCCTGTGCGGAATATTCGGAATTTACAATGAACAATTTGTTGGCACCCGCGCAACAGTCGATTAAGATGCTGAGTGTTTTCGCAAATCAGCCGTTTCCCAGGTTCCCTTCTTGTCTACTTTTGGCCACATTTTTGGAGGCCCAACCATGTCGCTCTCTTCCACCCGCATCTGGATCGCCGTCTGTGCTTTGATTCTTGGCAGCGTCTCGGTAGCCAATCCGGTCCTCGCCGCCAAACCCACCACAGGCACCTCGTCCACCGCCAAAGCGACCAACACCTCCACCAAAGCTGGCGACAAATCCAAGGACGTAAAAGCCGAACAGGTCGAATTCTTCGACGCCATGGCCAAAGGCGATATCGAAGTGAAATTCATCCCCAAAGATTCCAGCGGTGGCAACGTTTTCATCACCAATAAGACCAAAAAACCGCTCTCCATCAAAATGCCCGACGCCGTCGCTGCTCGGCCTGTCCTCGGCCAAATGATCGGCATGGGCGGTGGCATGGGTGGCATGGGTGGAATGGGTGGTATGGGCGGAATGGGTGGCATGGGCGGTGGTGGTATGGGAGGCATGGGAGGCGGTCAAGGCATGGGTGGTGGCTTTGGCGGCGGCATGGGAGGCGGTATGGGTGGCGGAATGGGTGGTATGGGAGGCATGGGCGGTGGTGGCATGGGCGGCATGGGTGGCATGTTCAACGTCGGCCCGGAAAAGGTCGGCAAGATCAAGCTCAACTCCGTCTGCCTCGAACATGGTCGCCCCGAGCCGCGTCCCAGCATGAAGTACGAACTCGTACCAATCGAATCCTTCACGAAAAAGTCCGACGTCATTGAACTCTGCCGCATGCTCGGTCGCGGTGAACTTCCTCGTAATGCCGCTCAAGCTGCCGTCTGGCACCTGGCCAACGGCCTCTCCTGGAACGAACTGGCCATGAAGGACAAAATTCGTCACCTGGATGGTTCGGTGGAAAAGTATTTCACCCCCGCTGAAATGGAACTCGCCGTTCGCATCGCTCAGGAATCACGGCGTCGCGGCGAACTCCATCCGGTCAGCCCTCAGAATGACCCCGCCGCCAACACGCCCGGTCGTAACTAAGTCACTCGCCCAACAGGAATCCAACAACTCCACAGGTCTGCTTGGCGAATCTCGCTCAGCAGTCCTGTGGAGTTCTTCATTTATGTTCAACCGAACTGCGCTGCCTGCGATGCCCCGCTGGCTCAATGCCGTACTCACGTCGATCGCCTGCCTGCTGCTCGGCACCTCCACCGAACTCATCGCTCAATCGCGGACGACCGCCACTGTGGCAGCCGCTGAGCCCACTCAGCGCATCGCCTTCGGCTCTTGTGCCAAACAAGACAAGCCGCAACCGATTTGGGACGCGATCCTCGCCGCCCAGCCGCAATCCTTCGTCTTCCTGGGCGACAACATTTACGGCGATAGCGAAGATGTCGAGGTGCTCAAAGCCAAATACCGGCTGCTCGATGAACAACCCGGTTTTCAGCGATTACGCGCCACCATCCCCGTGCTCGGCACCTGGGATGACCATGATTACGGGGTGAATGATGGTGGCGTCGAATACCCCAGCAAGCGCGCATCGCAGCAAGCATTTCTCGATTTCTTACGAGCTCCCGCGAACGATCCGCGACGGCAGCAGGAGGGCGTCTATTGGTCCCAAATCACCGGACCTCCTGGGAAACGTGTCCAACTCATTCTGCTCGACACCCGCTACTTCCGCAGCCCGCTACTGAAAGGTTTTCA
Organism: Planctomycetota bacterium; assembly: GCA_046086325.1. Lineage (GTDB taxonomy): Bacteria > Planctomycetota > Planctomycetia > Pirellulales > Pirellulaceae > JBJSXJ01. The sequence continues at coordinate 16,507 of JBJSXJ010000075.1, forward strand.
GCCCGGCGAGCCGGGTGAGGGAGTCCGCGGCACCTATCGGCCCAACCCCGACCCCGCCGCCACGATCCTCGGCGAAGCACAGTGGAAATGGCTCGCCGAGCAGTTGCAGCAGCCAACTGAAGTGCGAATCATCGGCTCCAGCATTCAGCTCATCGCCGACGAACATGGTTCTGAAACCTGGGGAAATTTTCCGCTCCAACGACGGCGAATGCTCCAGCTCATTCGCGACACCAAAGCCAACGGAGTCATCATCCTCAGCGGTGATCGACACCTCGCCGAAATCGCAAAACTCGACAAACACCACGCCGATTACGTTGGCTATCCACTTTTCGATGTCACCAGCAGCAGCTTGAACGTCCCCAGTGGCAACCTGACCAAAAGCGGTGTGCGATTCGCCAATCAAATCAACTCCTACCGCGTAGGACTAACCTATTTCGATACCAATTTTGGCATCGTTGATATCGACTGGGAGCCCAGCGATCCGCTGATCCGCTTGCAAGTGCGCGACGAAGTCGGCGACATCGTGTTGCAACAGCGAGTCCGGCTGAGCGAACTGCGTTCCCACTAACTCCGCACCCGCGCTGCGGCGGTGCTTTCGATAAGCTCTGCCAACCAGTACCATAAAGTTTGACAGTAACTCTTCAACTTGATGCGACGAGGCCTGACTTGATCCTGTTGGCAGACGGCATGAACGGATTCCTGGGTACGCGTGCATCCCTGATGCTCGACGTGGTATTCCTCGCCATGTTCGCCGTCCTGCCGGTGATGGCGTTCAGTATTCGACTGGTGAAACGTCGCCAGCAATTCTCTCAGCACAAAACCATCCAGCTGATCCTCGCCACCATCCTGCTCGTCGCGGTCGCCGCCTTTGAAATCGACATGCGATTTTTTACCGACTGGCGCGCCCGCGCAGTCGGCTCTCCCTATTACAGCTCCGAGGGCTGGTGCGGAGTGTGGATAAGTTTGTGCATCCACCTCGCCTGCGCCATTCCCACGCTCGTCGTTTGGACGATTCTCATTCTCGCCGCACTGAAAAAATTTCCTCGGCCACCGCTCCCTGGCCCTCACAGCCACTTCCATCGCCGCTGCGGCTGGCTAGCCGCCCTCCTGATGACATTGACTTCACTCACCGGTTGGGTGTTCTACTATTTAGCCTTCGTCGCCACCGGCGCGACTTGATCGAGTTTCACTTTCTGCCTGCTGCCTACTGCCTCCCACCTCAAAACGCAACGCTCTCCACTCCCGCCCACTTAAACTCTCTTGCCCCATCCCGCCGGAGAACTCAACCATGCCCTCCTCACCATCCCGCCGGGTGACGCGCCGACTGTTGCTCGACGGTCAGTCGATCCCTAGCGCTGCCGTGCTCCCTCTGTCACTCGTCCTGCCTCTGTCACTCGTCCTCCTGCTGGCCACCATTCATCTGGCGACTACCGCCGCACACGCGCAAGAAAAAACACCCGCGCAATCGCCCGCTACCAACAGCGCCCTATCGGCCACCACTCCGCCCGCCACCACTCCGCCCGGCTTCACGCCGCTCTTCAACGGCACCAACCTCTCGGGTTGGCACGGCCAAGCGCAGTTCGATCCTCGTAAACTTCAGCAACTCCCCGCGGACGAACGAACCGCCAAACTCAAGGCCGAAACCGAGGATGCCTTCCAGCACTGGCGCGTCGCAGGACAAGAACTGATCAATGATGGTCAAGGTGCCTATCTCACCACCGATCGTGAACTCGGCGACTTTGAACTCTGGCTCGAATACAAAACGGTGGCCAAAGCCGACAGCGGCATCTACCTCCGGGCCACTCCCCAAGTCCAAATCTGGGACTACACCAAGGAGGGCGGGAAATGGGATCGTGGAGCTGATAAAGGCTCGGGCGGACTCTTCAATAACAGCCCCAACACCCCGGGCCGCGATCCCCTGCAGCTCGCTGATCGTCCTTTTGGCGAATGGAATAAATTCCGCATCGTGATGGTGGGAGAACGCGTGACGGTCTACTTGAACGATCGTCTCGTTGTTCGTCACGCACGTCTGGAAAACTACTGGGATCGAGCGCGGGCGTTACCGAAAACGGGTCCGCTGCAGCTACAAACACACGGCGGTGAAATTCGCTGGCGCAACATTCTGGTGCGCGACCTTGAGCCCGAAGAAGCGAATCGCTGGCTGCGCGCTCAGGCCGGCGAAGGTTTTGCTGAACTTTTTAACGGCCGCGACCTCACCGGGTGGCAAGGCTCCACCGAGAGCTACGAAGTGCGAGCCGGCACTCTGGTCTGCAAGCCCGGCAAAGGCGACGTGCTCTTCACCACCGAAAAATTTGCCGACTTCGTCGCTCAAGTCGAATTCAAATTGCCCGCCGCCGGCAACAACGGACTCGCGATTCGCTACCCAGGACAAGGTCGAGCCTCCTACCAGGGCATGTGTGAGATTCAAATCTTGGACGATGAGGATGCCAAATATGCCAAGCTCGATGCCCGACAATACACCGGTTCCGTCTACGGCATGATCGCCCCTCAGCGCGGTTACCTTCGCCCGGTCGGCCAATGGAATTTCATGGAAGTGACCGCTCAAGGCCACTCCCTCACCGTTGAACTCAACGGCACGCGGATCGTCTCCGGCGATGTCAGCCAAGTCACCACGTTCATGAATGACCTGCCACACCCCGGCAAGGACCTGCTCGAAGGACATTTCGGTTTTGCCGGACACAATGACCCGGTAGAATTTCGCGGTATCCGGTTGAAGAAGCTCGCGACCAAGTGAGGTTGGCTCATGCTGCTGATCGCCCTACGCCAGTTGCACTCATCGCCACAAGCGCTACGCTCAACGCCGCCGTCGACTCACTCACGGCGCACGCCTCGCTACGCGTCACTCATCCTCGCCATCGGTCTGACCCTGATCATCAGTGCCGGCTGGCGTTCATCGTCACGAACCGCCCAAGCGGATGATGCCGCGCAGAACCTGCAGTGGTTTGAATCGAAGGTGCGACCTGCCCTGCTCACTCATTGTGCTGAATGTCACGGTGCGGAGCAGCAGGAAGGTAAGCTGCGGCTGGACCGCCCGGAAGCGATCGCTCAAGGTGGTAAGTCCGGCGGCCTACTCGTGCCCGGCAAACCGGCCGAAAGCTTGCTGCTGATCGCTGTGAGCCACCAAGATGCCAATCTCCGCATGCCGCCAGAGAAGAAACTGCCTCCCGAGGTGATTGCGGATTTAACGGAATGGATTAAGCGCGGTGCCTCGCTACCCGGTGTCACCGCTGCAGCCGCTCGCCCCCGCGGTGTGGTCGATGATGCGCGGATTGCCGAGGGCCGCCAGTTCTGGTCGCTGCGGCCTCGCCTGGCGCTCACGCCACGGGATGCCGCCGTTCGCCAGCCACACTGGGCTCAAACGCCCCTCGATCTCTTCGTGCTGGAAAAACTGGAGTCCGCCCAAGTGGAACCAGTTGAAGCTGCCGATCAAGTCACGTTGTTACGACGAGTCACGTTTGATCTGACCGGCCTGCCACCACGGCCCTCGGATGTCGTGGAGGCGCTTACTAACCAGGAGCCGGATTTCCTGGCGCGGCAAGTCGATCGCTTGCTCGCCTCGCCGCGCTATGGCGAACGCTGGGCTCGCCACTGGCTCGATGTCGCCCGCTACGCCGACTCCAACGGACTCGATGAAAATGTCGCCTTCGGCAACGCTTGGCGCTATCGCGACTACGTCGTGCGGGCCTTCAATCGTGACAAGCCTTATGACGAATTTGTGCGCGAGCAGTTAGCGGGTGATTTGCTGCCCCCGACGGACGACTGGGAAGCGGCCAACGAGCGACTGGTGGCTACCGGCTTCCTCGGACTGGGCCCGAAAGTGCTCGCCGAAGTCGATGGTCAAAAAATGGAGATGGATATTGTCGACGAGCAAGTCGACACGTTTGGCCGCGCCCTGCTCGGACTCACCTTCGGCTGTGCGCGCTGCCACGATCATAAATTCGACCCACTCGGCACTCGCGACTACTACGCTCTGGCCGGCATTTTCAAAAGCACGCGCACGATGGAACATTTCACGAAAGTGGCGCGCTGGTACGAAAATGAGATCCCCAGCCCCGAGCAGCGCGAACGTCGCTCGGCACATCAAGCGCAAATCGCCGCGCGCAAACAAGCCATCGCGCAGTTCGTGGAAGAAAAACTGGCTAATAATAAATTAAACAACGATCCATTGAACGATGATAAACTGAACAAAGAAAAACGAACCGAAGATAAATTGCCGGAAGCCGACAAAAAGGAACTGAAACGTCTGCGCGATGAGTTATCAGCTCTCGAAAAAGCGGCTCCCGAAATACCAACTGCCCTGGGAGCTGCTGAAGGCAAAGTTACCGATGTTGCCGTGCATGTGCGCGGCAATCACCTGAACCTGGGCGCCGTGGTTCCACGGGCGATTCCGCGAGTGCTCGATCTGGGTGCTCCTGCCACTTCGTCCAACCTATCGACCAGCGTGTTGATGCCCACCGATCGCAGCGGACGACTAGAACTCGCCAATTGGCTGGTCGACCCGCAGCATCCACTCACCAGTCGTGTCCTGGTGAACCGACTCTGGCGCTGGCACTTCGGTCAAGGCATCGTCGCATCGCCGGATAACTTTGGCGAACTGGGTGAGCGGCCGGTGAATCCACGTTTGCTCGACTGGCTCGCGCAAGACTTCGTCGACCGTGCCTGGTCGATAAAAGCCTGGCAGCGTTCGCTCGTGCTCTCCGCCACCTATCAGCTCAGCAGTCAGCTGCGCAGTCCGGCCAGTCTGCAACTAGCTGCCGCCGACCCCGAAAATCGCTGGCATGGCCGCGCCTCGCTGCGACGCTTGGAAGCGGAGGCGGTACGCGATGCCTTGTTAGCGGCCGGAGACTCGCTTGATCGAACCATGGGCGGCTCGCTACTCCATGTCAAAAATCGTGACTATCTGTTCGACCATACTTCCAAAGATGGCACCAAGTATGACAGCCCACGACGGTCACTGTATCTGCCCGTCATCCGCAATAATCTCTATGATGTTTTTCAGTTGTTTGACTACACCGACGCCGCGGTTCTCAACGGCCATCGCGAGACCACGACGATCGCTCCTCAAGCCCTGTTCATGATGAACAGCAGCCTCGTGCAGCAGGCCGCTCGGTCGCTGGTGGAGGTCGTGCAGCGGGAGGCGGGTGACAGTCCCGAGGCGCGCATCAAAGCGATCTACGTGCGCGCTTTGGGGCGCGCGGCGACGGCTGAGGAACTGCGGCTGGCAGGCGAGTTTCTCGCTGATTCGCCACCGCAAAAATCGGCCCACAACGAGTCGGCGTCGTCGGCCTGGGTTTGGCTCGTGCAATCGATTCTCGCCACGAATGAGTTTATTTATGTGCGCTGATCGAAATGAAGCTGATCGAAATGAAGCTGATCGAAATAAATCTGATCGAGATGATAAGGACAGCTTAGTAGCCGGTCCGGGTTATAGTCGGCGAGAACTCTTGCGCTCGACCGCCGTGGGCTTCGGCCATCTGGCACTCACCGCCTTGCTAGCCGAAAACGGCCTGCTGCGTGGCGATGAGGCTCGTCTGCCTGCTGCTCCGCCTGATCCGCTGCAGCCGCGTTCGCCCCATTTTACCCCGCGAGCGCGACGCGTGATCTTTTTGTTCATGAAGGGTGGCCCTTCGCATCTCGACACCTTTGACTACAAACCGCTCCTGGCACGTGATCACGGCAAGCCGTTACCGTTTGATAAGCCGCGCGTGCAATTTGCACCGACCGGCACCATCTATCAATCACCATGGAAGTTTCAGCAGCATGGAGCCTGCGGTCAGTGGGTAAGCGAGCTTTTTCCGCATGTGGCTCGCCATGTCGACGACCTCTGCCTGGTGCATTCTTTGCACGGCACCAACGCCGCACACGGTGGTGCAGTGTTGAAACTACACACGGGCAGCGACAATTTCGTGCGTCCCAGCATGGGATCGTGGGTGACCTACGGATTAGGAAGTGAGAATCGGGACTTACCAGGATTCGTCACGATTTGTCCGACGCTCGCGCATGGTGGCGTAAACAACTGGGGAGCGGCTTTCTTGCCAGCGATCTTCCAAGGCACGCCGCTCGGTAATGCCAGCGTTCCTGCAGAACAGGCTCGAGTGCGTCATATTGTGCGTGCCGCGGATACGACCGAAGAAGTTCAGCGACGACAACTCGATTTCATCGCCCGCTTAAATCAGCAGCACCTGCAGCAGACGGGACCGCAGCATGCACTCGAAGTACGCAGCGCTTCCTTTGAACTCGCCTTCCGAATGCAGCGTGCCATGCCGGAGGTGGAGCGATTAGAAGATGAGACCGCCGCGACTCGGCAACTGTACGGCCTGGATGACCCCACGACAGCGAACTTCGGTCGTCAATGTTTACTCGCCCGACGATTCGCGGAACGTGGAGTGCGATTCGTGCAGGTGACGCATAGCGATTCCAACGTGCAGTGGGATCAGCACAGCCAGCTCAAACAAGGCCATGAAAAGAATGCTCGCGAGGTCGATAAACCGATCGCTGGATTGCTGGCCGACCTGAAGGCACGGGGGCTACTGGCCGACACTCTGGTGATTTGGGGCGGCGAATTTGGGCGCACCCCAACGGTGCAAGGAAGTGATGGTCGCGATCATAATCCCGAAGGTTTCACGATGTGGCTGGCAGGCGGCGGCACACGCGGCGGTCATGCACATGGAGCGACCGATGACTACGGCTATTACGCGGCCGTGGATAAAGTTCATATCCATGACTTACATGCCACCATTCTGCATTTGCTGGGACTCCACCATGAACAATTGACCTATCGCTACGCTGGCCGTGATTTCCGGCTCACCGATGTTCACGGCAAGGTAGTACAGGGAATCATGGAGGCGTGACCGAGACGCGAGCCGATATGCGATTACGATTGGTCACTTACAATATCCATAAAGGAATTGGTGGAATTGATCGGCGTTATCGTCCCGAGCGCGTGATTGAGGCAATCAGACATTTACAGCCCGACGTGGTTTTTTTGCAGGAAGTGGATGATGGAGTCCCGCGTTCACGTCATCATCGACAAGTAGACATGCTGGGCGAAGCGCTCGAGTTTTCTCATCGTGCGTTTCAGGCAAATGTAAAGCTTCGGCAAGGCGTCTACGGAAACGCAATTCTAAGTCGCTTCCCTTTGCATGATGTTCATGACCTCGATCTGTCGATCCGCTGGAAGAAGCGGCGGCGCGCGCTCGTGGCGCATTGTCAGATTCATGACGAACATCATTCGCGCTCGGTATTGCTCTTCAATTTTCATCTGGGACTGGCCGAATTTGAACGACGAATACAGGTACGCCGAATTCTCGACAGTCAGGCGCTGCAGCACACACACGCCAGCACGGCAGTGATTGCGGCTGGTGATATGAACGACGTCTGGGGACGGCTGGGCCGATCACTGCTAGAACCAGCGGGATTCACCTCGGCTTGTGGTACGAGTCGCACCTTTCCGGCGCTCCTACCGGTCCGCGCGCTCGACCGCATCTTTTTTCGGGGAGCCCTAAAGCTGCAGCGCGGCTTTGTGTCGCACACCGCCGTCGCTCGCCATGCATCCGATCACTTGCCGCTGGTCGCCGAGTTTTTGTTTGAGCCACCCGCTAAGCAGTAAGAGCTGGATTGGCAAAGTGAATGGTGGACGAGATGATGACAACTGCGATCACGACTTCTTGAGCCTTCAGCCTTCAATCCATCGAGCAGGTAACGACATGACATTTCATCAATATGAATTTGCCGACGTGACTAAGTATCTTCATCACCGCCCGCCTTACCTGCTGGTGGATCGAGTGATGAGTTGTGGCGACCTGGAGGTGGTGACGGAGAAGCGAGTGACGGGCGAGGAGTTCTTTTTGCCTGGGCATTTTCCCGGTGCGCCAATTCTTCCGGGTGCGATGATGCAGGAGATGACGACCCAGTCGGCGGGAATCCTGATTGCAGCTCGATATAATCCGATGAGTGAATTCGACACCAGTGATCCGCATTTCAATCGTTACGCGCTGGGCGTCTTGGTGCGCATTCACCAAGCTCGTTACTACACCTTTGCCCGTCCCGGCGACGTGCTGACCTGCACCGTGACGCTCCAAGAACGCCTCGAACAGCTCTTCGACTTCCGCGCCGCGATCACGATCAACGGCCGCGCCATCATGCGCAACGCCTTCCAGCTCACCAACATCGAGTCCTCAGTGCTGACCGGCGACCGCCCCTAACTCCCCCCCCCGCACCGAGTCACCGAGTCACCGAGTCACCGAGTCACCGAGTCACCGACCGGCCTAGCCTCGGGAAATGACAAAGAATCGCACGATTGAGCGAAAAACATTCACCTCTTAATGGATCCACTTTGGGATTCTCGCGAGAAGAAGTGCGGAGCTCCTGAACCATTGAGTCTTTGAACCATTGAATCTTTCAACCATTGAATCTTTGAACCTTTGTGTCTTTGTGCCTTGGCGTGAGCCTTCCGGATG
>JBJSXJ010000076.1:0-26211 GCA_046086325.1 Planctomycetota bacterium
TGCTGACGAGCGGCGAGTGCTTGCACATGAATCGCGCTGGCGTCCGTTTCCAGATTTGCCGACAGGGTGGCGCGCAGTTCGAGTAGAGCTTGATCGAGTTTTACATCGCTGCCGGGCAGCAATCCGCCCCGCCACGCGGAAAGATTCCAGGGTTGCCAGCGGGGCGTGGCGGCGACTGCGGACCGCTCCGCTCGCCCGCCGCTACTTTCGATCGCCCGCTCACTTGCCGCACGCAACCTCTGATGACAAGCGAAACAGTCATACTCCGCGAATTCCGGCCAGACCCCCACGTGCTTCACCGCAGCCTGTGCGACGTGCTCGTCACCCGCCACTCGGGGCGAGCTGGCAGCTGTCGTGTCAGGCTTAGTCGCCGGCTTAGTCTGAAGCGCCTGACTATGTGTGGCTCGTCGCGCGCGATCAGCGAGCAGTCCCAGGGAGGCATCGGCAACCGCCCAGCGACCTGCCAGCCATAACTGAAATTTGAATTCTTGCACTTGCTGTCGACTGGTTTCACGCCAGTGCTTGACCTTGATTAAGTCATGATAGGAAGACAGTTCGAACCGCAGCGGCGGATGACCTGCTGCGATCATGTCATGATTCATATCATGCTGCTCATCGCCGACGTGACACTGAGCACAAACACGGCCGCGGGTGAGCAGGTCACGAGTGTCCGTCATGCCGGTTGCCGCCCGACGTTCTGCCGTGAAGTTGCCCTGAAAATGGCTTGATAGCCAATCCTGTGCGGCACCGTGACACGATTCACAACCGACGCCGCGCGGAGCGGCATGCAGATCGAGTGCCGCGACACCTTGTCGCGCGGCGGCATCCTGAGCGGCTATGCCGGCTGGATCATGACACGCCGCACATTGCCGATAGACGACGGGATCAAACACCGCATCCTCGTCCTGACCGCTCACCCGCGTCAGGATGCGGCGAAACTGAGCGGTATCCAAGATGCGTGCCGCACGCGCGTGGGGATCGTGCTCTTCCCAGATCGTCGACTCTTGGTGAAGTGCTTTGCCCCCCAGCGTGATCCCCGGCACCGTCTCCGCATCCTGGCCATGACAACTGGCGCTGGCACACGAAAGAGTTCCCGTCCAGTCACGCAGGCCGCTGGTAAGCGGTTCCCAGCGACGAGCCGCTTCTTGACCACTTACTGGCTGACCGCCGCTGCCCCCCAGGCCAGCCAAAGCCAGTACTCCAGCCGCTACCATCCGCACGAGGCTGGGGAGTAAACGGATACGCGTCACCGCTGTTTTTTGTGGATTTGTTCGCAACATGGCGACAGGCCTTCATCTCGATCTTCGTAGCAATTCGAACGGCGGCGGGAATCAATATACAGTTCACGCCAGCGGGCGACGACGTACATAGTGACCATCGGGCGTTCCGAGTCGCCGCATGATGGTTACCTACGCAGACTCATCCATCCGCCCTGCCTCCGCTGTCGGCTGGTGACGATTATTACCGTGGCGACGGTCGCAACAGCCTCTTCCGTTCATTATGCTATTCCACTTATGAATTCGCCTGCCTTGCATTCACCTGCAGATTCATCGCCCGAATTCGTACTCGTGGATCGCTCGGCAACAACCCTCGTAACCCACCGTCTGGCCCCATGAAACTTATCATGCTTGGTACCGCCGGATATCATCCGTCGGAGAACCGTCATACAACGTGTGTCATGCTGCCTTCCGCGGGAGTCGTGTTCGATGCCGGAACGGCATTCTTCCGCGTCGGCCAGCATCTGCAGACCAAGACACTCGACATCTTCCTCACCCACATCCACCTCGATCATTCCTTCGGCCTGACCATCTTACTGAATCTGATGGCTCAGCATCGTATGGAGCGGGTATCGATTCATGCGGAAGCGGCGAAGCTCCAGAGCATTCGTGAGCATCTGTTTCACCCGGACCTGTTTCCCGTTCTACCGAAAGTGGAATGGGTCCCACTGACCGGGGAACGACGTTTAGCCGACGGCGGTCGACTCACCCATTGGCCTCAGGAACATCCCAACGGCTCGCGCGGCTATCGAGTCGATTGGGACGATGGCCGCTCCTTCGCATTTGTGACCGACACGATTGCCGATCCCGAGGCCGACTATGTGCGACATTTGCACGGTGTCGACGTACTGGTTCATGAATGCAATTTTGAGGACGCGCAGCGTGAGGTGGCGATTCACACCGGTCACAGTTATGCCACACCGGTCATCCGTGTCGCGCAGCGTGCCCAAGTCAAACGTCTCATCTTGACGCACTTTAGCCCCACCGCTGATCCGCAAGAGCCCATTCGACTGGCTCCACTGCGAGCTCAGTTTCCGGCCACCGAGCTCGCCGCGGATGGCATGGTTGTGGAATGGTAATGAGTCAACGATGGTCCTGATTTAGCAACGAGTTTTATCATGTCGCCAGCTGCCACATCGGGTGAATTCATCGTCAAGCTCTACGAAGAGCGTCGACTGTTAGCTTCCGTGACGATTACGCGCACTACGGAACTGGGGCGTCGTGAACCGACAGAACCGATGCCCTATGTCAACATTCCAGGAACCAACGTCGATCGGCTCATCATCGCTGATTTGCCCGAGACGAGTGTTTCGCGAAAGCATTTGCGCATTGAACCAATCGAAGATGGCCAGATGGCGCTGACCAACATCAGCGCTCGCAGCAGTGTCATCTTGCAAAACGGCACACGCGTGATGCCGAACGAGCGAGTGATCGTCGATCTGCCGCTGGCTTGCGAATTAGGTGCGAAGACGGCTTACTTGGAATGGCATCCGATCGATGACGATGTCGAATCGCTGCAATCACTCAGCGATCCCGCGCGAGCTCCAGGCCATTCTTCCGTGCGCTCCAAGCTGCGCGGCAGTCAGCCCGATTCGGTGCTGGCAACATTCGTCGCTGGCGGCGGCAACAATGCCGAATTACTCGATTGGCTGCAGATGGTGTTCGATGTGTTTCAAAGCGCAGCGGGCTCCCCCGATTTTCTGCCTAAGGCCGTAGCGGCCGCAGCGGAAATGGTCGGTTTGGAAACCGTCGCCGTACTCATCAAACGCCAGGATGAGTTCGTCAACGAAGTGGTCATTCGTCGCGACGGTCAAGCAGTATCGCCGCAGTGGCAAGCTAGTCAGACAATCGTCAAGAACGTCGCCAAACAGTGCCGAACATTCTTTCAAACTCCCTCCCAGCGCACGAACGTCGCCGCGAGTCTGCAGGGAGTCCAGTCGATCGTCGCCGCTCCGATCCTCGATTCAAAAGGCGAAATCCTCGGTATCCTCTACGGTGAAGGACGCTCCAATCTCTTGCAGATGGTGAGCAAGCCGGTGAGTGAAATTGAGGCGAAGATGTTCGAGCTGATCGCGTACGGTGTCGCATCAGGATTAGCACGTGTTGACCAGGAAAAGAAACTCGTTGCCGAACGTGTCCGGTTCGAGCAGTTCTTTACGCCCGAGTTGGCGCGGGAACTGCAATCGCAAGGCGATGAAATGCTCGCCGGTCGTGAACTCGAAATCAGCGTCATGTTCTGCGATATCAAAGGCTTCAGCCGGATCAGCGCCGACTGCGGAGCGGCGCTGGCAATCGAGTGGGTGCGCGATGTGCTCAGTGAATTATCGGATCGAGTAGCCGAGTTCCAAGGGGTTCTCGTCGACTATGCAGGCGACTCGTTGGAAGCCCTGTGGGGCGCGCCGATTGCCTCGAATCAGCATGCGATCCAAGCCTGCAAAGCGGCACTCGCCATGCGCGCCTGCCTGCCCGAGATCAGTAATCGCTGGAAGGAAAAACTCCAGCATCCGACCGACATCACCATCGGTATCAATTCGGGATTGGCGCAAGTCGGTAACATCGGCTCACGGCGCAAATTCAAATACGGTGCACTGGGCACAACGGTCAATCTCGCCAGCCGAGTGCAAGGCGCCACCAAGTATCTGGGCGTCACCATGCTGCTCACCAAATCAACGGCTAAACAGCTATCCACAGAATTTGGAGTTCGTCGACTTTGCTCCGTGCGCACCGTCAACATCCCGGATCCCGTGGAACTGTATGAACTAGTTGAGCAGCCCACCGACGAATGGCTCGATCTCAAAAAGAATTATGAAAACGCGTTGACTCTGTTCGAGCAGCAGCAAATCGCGCTCGCCGTCGCCGCCGTCGCCGCGTTAAGTTCTCGTTTCCCCAGCGATATCCCCACACGTGAATTGTTGCAGCGGAGTGCGACTCTGATGAGTCAATCTCCAGGCGTTGCTTTTGATCCTGTCTGGGAACTCAAAAATAAATAGCACCCGGAACGTGAAGACTCGACTCCTCATCCGCCAACCTCCCCCATCTTCATCATGAATCGCTGGATCCTCGTATCCTTCGTCGCGCTGGCGACCCTCTGCCACGCTTCTACTCCACTTCGCGCCGATACGCTCGACGCGGCTCGTTTGCTGAGCGCCGAAACGTTCTGGGATAACCAGGATTGGGATTGGTATCAGGAACACATTCCGCTGTTCGAGTGCCCGGATCGCGATTTGCAAACCACCTATTACTACCGGTGGGAACTGATCACCAAGCACCTCACGTACGGCTCACCCAATAGCGGCTACTCGTTTACCGAGTTCATTGATCGACCGTTTTGGTCGGGCGCCTACGGAGCGATCAGTTGCCCGGCTGGACATCAGATTTATGAGAGTCGCTGGTTGCGTTCTCCCCGCATCGCGCGCGATTACACTCGCTACTGGTTTCGAACTGCCGGCGCTCAACCCAGAAACTACAGCACCTGGTTGGCGGATTCGCTGTGGGCCCTGCATCAGGTTCATCCCGACGACCGCTTCGCCACCGATCTGCTACCCGATTTACAGCGCAATCATGAGGGCTGGGAGAAACGGCACTATGTCACCGATGTGGGACTCTACTGGCAAACCGGTCACGATGACGGCATGGAGTTCAATATCAATAGTCGACAGACGAAGGATATCTTGCGTGGGGCGCCCAGCTATCGCCCCACGTTCAACGCTTACATGTGGGCCGATGCTCGCGCCATCGCTCGAGTCGCTCGCTTGGCAGGCCAGCCCGATGTGGCGCAGCGTTACGAAGAGCAAGCCGCTGCGATTAAAACTCGTTTGCAAGACCGTCTCTGGGATCAGAAACGTCAATTCTTTTTCCCTGCCTATCGTGATGATGAAGAGCGAGACGGACATCGCGTTAATAAATTGTCTCTGACCTACGAGACGGGACAGTTCGCGGGCAGTCCGCACGGTCGCGAACTGATTGGCTACGTCCCGTGGCAATTCAACCTGCCCGATGCGAACCGGGGCTACGAGCAAGCCTGGAAGTTCCTCATGGATCGCGAGTACTTTGCGGCGGCCTTCGGTCCGACCACCGTGGAACGTCGCGATCCGATGTTTCTGCTGCAGAAAGGCTGCTGCTGGTGGAGTGGTCAATCGTGGCCCTACGCCACCACGCAAACACTTAAAGCACTGGCCAACTTGTTACAAGGCTACGAACAGTCCGTAATCACTCGACGTGACTACCTCGAACTACTCACGACGTACGCGAAAACCCATCGCAAAGATGGACGACCGTATCTCGCCGAAGCCTGTCATCCCGATACGGGATCGTTCGAAGGTCACGATGGATATAACCATAGCGAACATTATTTTCACTCCGGCTATTGTGATCTCATCATCACCGGACTCGTTGGTATTCGTCCCAGTGACGACGAGCAACTCACCATCGATCCGCTCGCGCCCAGCAGCTGGGACTATTTCGCACTCGATCGACTGCCCTATCGAGGCCATCAACTGACCGTGCTCTGGGATCGCACGGGTGAACGATATGGGCAAGGAGTGGGCTTGCGAGTGCTGGTCGATCAAAAGCTTGTCGCGCAGTCCAACGAGCTGAAAAAGCTATCGATTACAGTGCCGCGCGCCGGTGAACGCACGGCAGCGACACCGGATCCGCGCGTCGTCGATGTGAATTATGCCGTCAACAATGATGGCTATTACTACCCGCGTCTCACTACGTCTCATGCGGCTCCCGGTTTTCCCCCGTCGAAGCTGATCGATGGAAATTATTGGTACCTGCGCCATCCACCGAATCGCTGGACCACCGAAGGCTCTGGCGCGAAACAAGACTGGGTGGAAGTTGATTTTGGCATGCCGCGCACGCTGCACACCGTCAAGCTCTATCCACTCGACGATGGACCTCAACTCGCTACTCCAGAACGTATCGAACTGGAGATCTGGACCGGTGATCGCTGGGTGCCGCTGAACGAAGCGCAGCAGCAACCGGCCAAGCCGACTGGCCATCGTGCCAATAGCTGGAAATTCGCTCCACGCGAAGTTTCAAAACTGCGCGTCACGCTTACGCATCGCGCCGGTGCCGCCTCCGGCTTAACGGAAATCGAAGCCTGGGGACCAGCTACGTTGCCTGTCGAACCTGCTCCTGGGCCCGTTGGCAACTTGGCTTTCAATCGCGGCGACAAACCGTTCCCGCGCCTCACGGCTTCGCACACCTCACGGTTTGATAAGTTGTCGATGGCCAACGATGGCATCACCAGCTTCAATCCGTCGCCGCATAATCGCTGGACGACTTACGAATCAAAGGAATCGACTGACTGGCTGGAAGTCGACTTCGGCAGCGAGAAACAGTTCAGCCGCGTCGAACTGGCGATTTACGATGACCGTGGCGGCGTGCAAGCACCGCAAGCATTGAAGCTGCAATTCCTGCAAAACGACGTCTGGCGCGATCTGGTCAACTCGCAATCCAAACCAGCTCAGCCAACCGGCGGACTCTGGAATGAAATCCGTTTTGATACGGTGAAGAGCGACAAGATCCGCGTGATTTTCACGCATCGAGGACAATCTCGCAGCGGAATATCTGAGATTCTCGTCTGGGAAAAATAGTTCCGTTTATAGCGATTATTCTCAAGTTTCGGTTCGTTTCCATTCGATGCACTCGATGGGGCACCGCTATGTCCGGACCTACGTGTTCGGATTCCGTTCGCCGGCGGTGAAGTTTCATCTTACGGATCGAGTGAACCGCTATGAAGCTACGACCATTTTTCGACGGTTCGTCACGTCGTTCGTCTCGCCTCAACCAGGCCTGGTTCAGACACACACTGCTGACGTTTGGTCTAGCGACGAGTGCACTCGGTCTCGGCCATCCACCTGAACTCGCCGCACAGGAGTCCGCACAGCGTGTAGCTCCACGGCTCGAGCCACAGGTTGAGCCACAGCCCGCCGGTCGCGAGTTTACCGACAACGAATCGGTGGATCAGTTTGTTTTCCAGCCCGCGCCCACCACGCCTCGCGCTGCCCCTCAACCTCCGGAACGAATCGAAGATGCCGCGCGCACGGCACGTCGCACCACTCGTAATGAATTCGTTCGCTATTCGAAGGTGCCGCACATGCTGGGCGATTCGATTGGCATTCCTGGCCAATTGATCGGCTCTCCTGGTGACACGTCGCAGTTCGAAGGTCGGTTGCCCACCACGGATCTGCCCTTGGCAGCAGGTCGTTCCTTTCGAGTCGCGGAAAACAATCGGCCGCTACCCGCCGACCGTGTTTATTTCACCTACCATGCCTTTCAAAATGCACTCTCCCAAAGCGTGCTCGTGCCACCCAGCCCGCCGATCGTGTTGAGCGATAGCAACGTGAATCTGTACACGGTCGGACTGGAGAAAACGTTCGGTGACGGACGTAATTCAGTGGAAGTGCGAGTTCCCATGCTTGGAGCAATCGAACTCGATAACGGTCTCGGAAACACGGTCCGTTCGGGAACTCTGGGTGACATCACCCTGTTTCTCAAACATCTGCTTTACGACGACTCCCAATTCGCCTTAGCTGCGGGCGTTGGGATCGGACTGCCGACCGCTAGCGACATCACCGGTCAATCGTTCGGCTCCGATTTTCGCATTCATACCGATGCAGTTCACCTGATGCCCTATCTCGGCGCCATGCTGCGACCGACCGACGACTGGTTCATCCAATCGTTCTTGCAACTCGATTTGGCGACGAATGGCAATCCCGTTACGACAGCCGCCGGGCCCGGCAATCCCGCGGATGTGCTTGGTAAGTTCACCGAACAGAATCTGCTCATCGCTAACCTCTCGGTTGGACGTTGGCTGTTCCAGCGCGAGGAAGGTGTTTTGCAGGGTGTGGCGGCGATCACCGAATTGCACTACACGACGTCGATCACGGATGCAGACAATGTCGGCAATGTGCAGAATCCGTTCGACACCGGCTTCACGATCGCGAATGCTTACAACCGCGTGGACGTGCTGAACTTTACTGCCGGCTTGCACGTTCAAATCGGCCCACTGTCCAATCTGCGAGTGGCCTGCGTCACGCCGCTGCGCAGTGAAGCAGAGAATCGCTGGTTCGACTCCGAAATCCTCGTTTCCTTCAATCGCAATTTCTAGCTTCGATCGAGGTTCCTGTGGGTCGACGTCGAGCCAGGACTCAGTGCGGCAGGAACCACCAGAAACCCGGATGGACCAATTTCTAACGACGAGGAAATACACTCCACCGCCACTTACTGGCGGAGCAGCGGCGCGATGAGTAGACTACCGCTGCAGGAAAACGCTCTATGCTACGCACCACCGTAATTCTTCTGATTGTCTCACAGCTTCTGCTGCGATCGTTCGCAGCGGCGCACGAGCATTCACATGAAATGTTGCGGCTGCACACTCCCGCTGTGCCCAGTAGCCCTCACCATCAGCATCTGCATGCCGACGATCATCACCACCATCATCAGCATGATCACAAGCAGGCACGAGATGATCAGCGGGCACGAGATGATCAGCAGGCACGAGATCACCAGCAGGCACGAGATCACCAGGCTGACGCGAACGACCACGATGACTGCACCACGCCTCATGATTGCATCGTGATGATCGAGGAGCCGTCGTTGGCCAATTCGAGTACCGGTTCGCATTCGGTGCGCAGCATCACCCAAGCTTCACTCGTCACGGTGGCTGCTTACGGCACGTTCCTACCAGCGGCCTTTGAGCTGGGTGTGAAACAAGCTGCTGCCTTCTCAAACTGCGGGTCACAACAGCTACCAGACCTGCCGCTTGTCTTGCGTATTTGATTGCGCATTTGATTGCGCCCGGAAACGTGTCATCGTGAGCCGTTCGCCCGCGTGATCTGCTCTGCCGACAAGCACGCTTTACTCTTCTGTCCCGCGCAGGTCCGTGTTCCCTGGATCAGCAGTCTTTTTTCCATCCTTTCGGTGCAGCATGGCATCCGCTTCGTCTCAGTTCGCTCGCTGGATTTCAGCCGTAGTCATTGCCAGTCTGGCGATTACGCTCCTCGTCTCCTTCCGTACTTCCATCGTGGACCGCTGGCCAGCGCTGACATACCTGCTGCGCACGGGTCCAGCGCCGAATGGAAATTCATCGTTCTGGTCCGAGCTTTCCCCTGGGGCTGCCCAAGCTTCGGAGCCAACCGAGGTCGGAGCCGAGTCATCTCCTTCGACCGCCGCACGACAGGTGCTGGAACTGAGTCCGCAGGCACGCCGCAATTTAGGACTGATCGTGAAGCCGTTACGAATCCAGAATCATTGGAAATCACTGCTGGTTCCCGGTGAGTTTGTGGATCGACCCGGTTTATCCGATCGCGGCATTACTTCACCCGTAGCTGGCGTAGTCGCTCAAGTTCATGCTTTCCCGGGCGACCGCTTACAGGCTGGCGACACACTCTTCACGCTCCGGTTGACCAGCGAGTACTTGCAGAATGCGCAAGCCGAGCTATTTCGGGCAACGCGCGAAACGGAATTGATCGAAGCCCAGAAAATGCGTCTATCCAAGGCTGCCGAAGGCGGTGCAATTGCTCAATCACGGCTCATCGAGTTGGATCAACAGCTCGCACGTCAGCAGGCGGCGATCATTGGCTTTCGACAAGATCTACTAGCTCGCGGCCTGCGATCCGAGCAACTGACTCGCGTCACACAAGGAGAGTTTGTCACGACGATGGAGATTTTCGTGCCAGCAGGTTTAGGGTCGGCTAGCACGGAATCGGCGGATCATTTCGAGATGCAAGCGTTAAACGTCGATTTAGGTGGCCAAGTCCAAGCCGGTCAATTGCTCGCCACAATTTCGAATCATCAGCAGCTCTACATTCGCGGTCAAGCTTTTAAACGTGAGGCTTCGCAACTGGAACGTGCGGCTCGTGAAGGTTGGCCGGTACAAGTCGAGTTTGCGGAAGATGACCCCGGAAATTGGCCACCCTTCAACGAACGTCTCGAAATCCGTCATCTCGCCAACTCCATCGACCAAGCGACTCGTACCTTCTCCTTCTTCATTCCTATCACCAACCAGTCTCACGGATATGAAAAATCGGGCCAAGCCTTTACCGTCTGGCGGTTCCGACCGGGGCAACGAGTGCGTCTGTATGTGCCCATCGAACAGTACTCCGATGTATTGGTCATACCAGCGAGTGGAGTGGTGCGCGACGGCGCTGAGTTCTATGTCTTTCGCCAAAATGGTGACCTGTTCGATCGACGGGCGGTACATGTTCTTCATGAAGACCGTCTACAGATCGTGATCGCCAACGACGGCAGTGTGGCACCGGGATGGTACATCGCACAAAACAATGCCGCCGCTCTCAATCGAATCCTGCAGGCACAAGCTGGTAGCCAAACGCCGGCCGGAGTGCACGTGCATGCCGACGGTACCGTTCACGGTGCTCACTAAGGCTTTCCCACCATGCTCAACGCCATCATTAAGCTCGCCTTGCGTTACCGCCAGTTCGTGCTGCTCAGCAGTTTAGGCCTGCTCGTCGGTGGCAGCTATCTCGCCACCCTCATGCCGATCGATGTCTTTCCAGATCTGGATCGACCACGAGTAGTAATCATCACCGAATGTCCTGGGCTGGCGACCGAAGAGGTCGAAAAACTGGTCGCTCAGCCGATGGAGATTGCCCTACTGGGAGCCAACGGGGTTGCCGCGGTGCGCAGCCAAACAACCGCCGGACTATCCGTGATGTATGTCGAATTTACCTGGGAAACCCAGATCCGAGCTGCCAGGCAAACAGTACAGGAGCGACTGCTGACGCTGAGCAGTGTGCTTCCCAGTGGCATCCAACCACAAATGACGCCCACCTCCTCGATCATGGGACAGATTGTGATCGCGGGACTCTATCGTCACACCGGCCCCAGTGGCGGTACGCTGTTGCCCGTTCCCCAGACCAACTGGGTGCTGGAGGTAGTCGACGATTCTTCGGAAGTGCCAACGCTGGCCTTATGGCGAGTGACCGAACGGCGCGAGCCCAGCCGCTGGTCCGCCATCGAATTCGATGCCACGAAGACATTGGTGGGAAATGCGAATGAGTTGCAGGGACGTTCTCTGACCATTACAGCTGGGACGTCCACGCACGTTGTGCCTTGGCCCACCGAAATGGAACAGGCACTCGCCCTGCGGACTCTGGCCGACTTTGTCGTCCGTCCCCGGCTCTTGCAAATCGCTGGCGTCGCCGAGGTCTTTGTTCAAGGCGGAGCGCGCAAGCAATATCAAATCCTGGTCGACCCCTCTGCCCTGGCGGAATATGGAGTCACCTTACAACAGGTTGAGCGTGCCCTGCAGGAGAGCAATACCAACAGCAGCGGCGGCTTCGCCATCCAAGGCGAAACCGAACGCCCTATTCGAGTGCTCGGCCGACTCGGGCCCGATTCCTCCGAAGTGCTCAAGGATCTGCGACAGGTTCCGATCCGAGTTTATCCCGAGCGTTCCATCCTGCTGGAACAAGTGGCGAATGTTGTGGAAGGTCCCCAGTTGCCGCGCGGTGATGGCAGTGTGAACGGCTCTCCGGCGATCGTCTTCACGATCGCTAAACAGCCCAACGTGGATACGCGCGAGCTAACCCAGCGACTGGAAAAAACGTTCTTTGACATCGAGGCCTCCCTGCCCCCAGGCATGGCGGTTAACTCGGAACTCTTTCGCCTCAAGAATTTCATCGATCGCGGTATTTTTAATGTCGCTGAAGCACTCGTAATCGGCGCGGTGCTCGTCGTCATCATCCTCTTTTTGTTCCTCCTTAACTTTCGTACTACCTTGATTACCTTGACGGCGATTCCCTTATCGCTCGTGATTACGATTATCGTGTTTCGCTTGATCGAACTGGTCACTCGAACTCCCTTATCGATCAATGTGATGACCTTGGGTGGGATCGCGGTCGCGATGGGGGAACTGGTCGATGACGCGATTGTCGATGTGGAAAACATCTATCGACGGCTTCGTGAAAACCATTCCGCTCCAGCCCCTCGTCCAGCTTTGCGAGTGGTGTATGAGGCTAGCCAGGAAATACGAGGCGCGATTGTTTTTGGAACTACCGTCGTGATCCTCGTGTTTCTCCCACTCTTCGCCTTGTCCGGCGTGGAGGGGCGACTTTTTACGCCCCTGGGAGTGGCTTACATTGTTTCGATTCTCGCCTCCTTGGTGGTGTCACTCACCGTCACTCCGGTGCTCTCCTATTACCTGCTGCCAAAAGCCCGTGCCGTGCAGCATGCTCATGATGGTTGGTTACTTCGCAGCCTCAAGTATTGCGCCGGTTTTCTGATTCGCTGCAGTCTGCGGCATGCCGGTCTGCTGCTGCTGCTGACCTGGATCGCAGTGGCGACTGCGGCCTGGCAGGTTTCGCAGCTAGGACGCGACTTCCTTCCCGCCTTCGATGAAGGCAGCGTCCAGATCAACTTGACTTTACCGCCCGGCTCCTCGCTGGCAGCATCGAATCGAGTGGCCACGCTGGTCGACCAAAAGCTGCGTTCACTGCAGGCATCCGAAGAGCAACCCCGGGGCGAGATTCTGCACTTCGTGCGCCGCACGGGCCGAGCGGAACTGGATGAACATGCTGCGCCGGTCAATGCCAGCGAATACATTCTCAGCGTCAATCCCAACTGTGGTCGAGGACGTGAAGAGATCATCGGTGAACTGCTCCGTGAGCTGCGTACCGAAGTGCCTGGAGTCGACATTGAAATCGAGCAGCCACTGGCACATTTAATCAGTCACATGGTTTCTGGTGTGTACGCTCAGATTGCCATCAAGGTCTACGGTGATGATCTGCCGACGCTGCTCCGCTCCGCCGAGCAAATCAAACAAGCGGTGCAAGGTATTCCGGGTGTCACGCCACCGGTAATCGAACCGATTCGCATGACGGAAGAGTTACACATTCGTTTGCGAGCCGATGACTTGGCTTATCACGGTGTCACGCGCGCGTATGTCGCTCGGATCCTACAAACCGCGTTACAGGGCGAAGTCGTATCACAGATTCTCGAAGGTCCCCGCCGCTTCGATCTGCTCGTGAGACTCGAAGAGGGATATCGCACCGACTTCGCCCAACTCGATCGCCTACGCATCGACTTACCGGACGATCGAGGGCAAATCGAGCTGCGCGAATTAGCGGAAGTCAGTCCGGGCCTCGGACCCAATTCCATCAATCGTGAAAATGCCCGCCGCCGGATCGTCGTGCGCTGTAATACTCAGCAGCGCGATCTGGCCAGTGCCGTTGCGGATCTGGAAAGTCGAGTGCGTCGAGAAGTGAAATTGCCCACGGGATATTATCTGGAATTTGGCGGGCAATTTGAGAGTCAGCAGCGAGCGACCAGAATGATTTTGATGCTCGCGATTTTGGCTTGTGGTGGAATGTTTGCTGTCCTCATGCTGCTCTTTCCATCCATCCGCATCGTGCTGCAGATTCTCAACGCTCTGCCCACAGCGTTTATCGGTGGAGTGATTGCGCTGGTGGTGACACAGCAGTCACTCACCGTCGCCAGTTTGGTGGGCTTCATCTCACTGGGGGGCATCGCCGTGCGCAATGGTATTCTGCTGGTCACTCATTACTTTCACTTGCTGCAGAACGAGCAGGAGCAGTTTTCCGAATCGATGGTGCTACGGGGTAGTTTGGAACGACTCGCTCCAGTGCTCATGACCGCACTCACCGCCGGTATCGGCCTGGTGCCCCTCGTTCTCGGCGGGAATGCGCCGGGTCGCGAAATCCTCTATCCCGTCGCCACGGTGATCCTGGGGGGGCTGATCACATCCACCTTCTGCGAGTTTCTGATTCATCCGGGCCTGTTCTGGAAATTCAGCGGCAGTGCCGCCGTACGACTTTCCCAGCAGTCCAGCCACGCCGATGAATCGCTCGAATGATTCCAGAGATGCCGGAGTATGAATCTCCCTTGTTCAACTTTAATCACCAGATAGCCCAGGAAATGAAACGTAAAAGGAATCCGAACATGAAAACAAACCAGATTGATGATGTCACGTCGGTCGTGAATCCACGAGCTGTTCTCCTAACGCGAAATCGAGCGGCATATGCAGTGGCCGTCGTGACTGTCATGACCGCCTTGCTCGCGAGCGCAGGCTGCGGAGCGACGCCGCCACCGGGCAGTTCCACGGCGCCGACGAGTGCCACCGCGAAACATGATCATGACCACGACCATGCCGATGGGCATGAGCATGCAAAAGAAACGGATGGTAATCGCCATCAGCAGCAGGGGCACGCGCACGGACTGGGCCCGCATCAAGGAGCCATCGCCGACTGGGGCGGAGGTAAGTTGCATGTCGAGTTTACGGTCGATCATGATCAGCAGATCGCGACGGTTTATGTCCTCGGTGCGGACGAGAAGACTGCATCGCCCATCGCCGCCGAGGATGGCAAACTACTGCTCACCATCAACGATCCCAAGTTTCAAGTCGAACTAGCCAGCGCACCGCAGGATGGTGAGTCGTCTGGAAAATCGTCACGCTTCCGCGGCCGCCATGAAAAGCTCGGCGAAAAACGAGAATTCGCCGGAACGATCAGCGGCCTCGTCGACGGCACACCATATGCCGGTGACTTTAAAGAGTAGCCGTGAGGTAACAGACCATCTGGGACTTCCGCGGTTTATTCGGCTGCTCTTCATTCCCTAGGGATCACGCTAAGGCACGAAGACACGAAGGTGCAAGACTCTCCTGGTTCACCGGCAAATCAAATTCTGTCGGTTTTGCGTGAGCAAAGGGTTCAGAGCTTACGGGCATTTGAATCGTGTTGGTCGACGCTCGGCACGCAGCCTCACTCGGGATCGCTGCCGATCACTTGCACCGCCATGCCTGGTTGAATGCGGCCGCCGCGTTCCACGGAAGCCATGAAGCCACAGCGTCCCACGAGCACGTCTTTCAGTTTAGGATCGATCGGGTCAAGAACGTAGCACGGCTTGCGAGGCTGTTCGAGTCGAATAAGCACCTCGCCGATGGCCAGGCGAGTGCCGGGTGTGAGAGACTGAACATTCACGCCCGTGAGTGTCAGGTTTTCACCGAGTGCCCCCGGTTCCACTCGATAGCCCTCGGCCTGCAGCTGTTCGATGAGTTCCAGGTCGAGCAAGCTTAACGCGCGATCTAGTCGCCGGTGCTTCTCGTGGTTGTGCTGGTCTCCCACGATACCGCTCGCCACAATCACGCCTGTCTCTTGCGGTAGTTTGGGAATACCGCCGGGCGAGATGCAGACAGCCAGTAATTGCCCGGTTACGGCTGGCTCACGATCAAGCAGCGGCTGAGCGGCAGGTGGCAGCGGGTGGCTCGTAGCGCTGGCCAAGGCACCGTAGAGTCGAGGATCGGCGAGTGTGTCGGCAATGAGTGCGGCACCGGTAAAGTCATGATGACGACTGTGATCACCCGGCACAGCGACCACGCGGGCGCCCGCCGCGACCGCCGCGCGACAGCCATTCTGGCTATCCTCGAAAACCACCACCTCACTGGGATGCAGATCAAAGCGTGCGGAAGCTTTCAAGTACATCTCGGGGTGCGGCTTGCCATGCGTCACATCTTCACAGGTCAGAATGAATTGAAAGCGTTCCGCCAGCGGAAACTGACGGAAGCAGCGATCGAGAAACGGTCGCCGACTGCTCGTCGCAATCGCCTTGGGAATTCCCAGCGTTTCCAGATGATCGAGAAGTTCCAAGAGGCCGGGCATCGGCGCCAGTCGCCCTGGCAGCAACTGCAGAAAAATCTCCTCCGTCTCCCGCTGTAAGGTCGCGACCGAATCACTCAACCCATGGAACTCAATCATGATTCCCAGAGCCACGGGACTCGGTCGCCCCATCATCTGATTGAGTAATTCACGAGTGAGTTGATGACCGCGTCGAGCGAGTAATTCGCCACCGACCTCGTGGTAGAGTTCTTCGGTGTTGAACATCAAGCCGTCGAAATCAAAGACTGCCGCTCGTGGTGTTCCCCAGGATAGCGACGACTCAGCATCACGCAGCTCAGCAGAACTTGGTAGACTTTCCGAGGTATTCACAACCAGTAACTCAATGCGGAAATAGGAAATTAGGAACTTATGCAGCCGCTGTGGCTGCCCAGGTAATGATACTCCCAGGTGATGACACGCCCAGGTAATGACACGTATGGAACGGACGCAGGATCGCCAAAACAGGAGCACTCACCCGGGGACGCGGGAGCATTATATCCCACTTCGTCGTCAGGATCTGCAGGATACACTGCTCAACGAACTCACGACGACGGAAGAGGATCGCCAGCGACTACAGCAAATCTGTCGACTACTCGAAGATACGTTTCACGTGCTGCAGTACCGGAAGTTTTTGCGGATCATGGAAAGCTACGCTCCCTTTGATCCCGACACGGATACGTTCCCCCAGCACTCCCACTCGGAACAGCAGCGTCAGCAACTGGCACCCACCGTTTGTGATCAGGTTGTGCAGCTGCTGCGCGAAGCCAATTTTCGGCGGCTCGAACGGCAAGATCTGGAAGCGGCCGTGCGGCATGCGGGTGACTTCGGACTCAAACTGAAAGTTGATTTCGACCGCTTCGAACAGTTGGAGGTGTTTGTTCGCGGCGATGCTCAGGTGCGCAAGAATCGGCGACGACTGCGAAAACTCTATCGCAGCGAGTCCACCGAGGTGGCTGTCTATCGTCGCTTGGCGATCGTGTTTCGCTTGAAACCAACCGCCACCGCCCAAGATCTCGATTGGCACGACATCCACGTCAAACTGTTCAAGGATATTCCCAAATCGGATATCGAAATGCTGCTGCCCGGCGTTTATGTGGAGATGAGCTGGCTGGATCGCGGACGCATTATCCTTCCAACCATGTCTGGCCTGGGACTAACTCTCTATAAGCTTGCCAAAGGAGCTGTCGCGATCGCGTTTGTGGGCATCTACGGCCTGATTGGCTTTCTGGGACTGGTGGGCGGCGTGCTGGGGTATGGCTTTAAATCTCTCATGGGCTACCTCAATACCAAAGACAAATACCAACTGCGACTCACGCGCAGCCTCTACTATCAAAACCTGGACAATAACGCCGGGGCTATCTTTCGACTCCTGGCAGAAGCCGAAGAACAAGAGCTCCGCGAAGTACTGCTCGGCTATTTCCTGCTATGGCGGGATGCCGGTCACGACGGCTGGACTCCCCAGCAACTCGATGGCGCAGCGGAAGAGTTCTTGGCAGAGACGGTGGGCGAGTCCATCGACTTCGAGATTGGCGATGCACTGCAGAAACTGGAACGGTTACAACTTGTTGAGCCCCGGCTGGGAGGCCGCTGGCGCGCGGTTCCGCTGGACCAAGCCTGGACCCAGCTACGCTCACGCTGGAATGATTTTGTCCGCAGTGAAAATGTGATCGTGGACGATTTACTTGGGCAAGAGACTAAGAACGGCAGCACTCGGTCGAGCGATCACGTGAGCCGCGATTAGTTTGCCGAGCCCTTCGACCTTGGCCTTACCCGCATCCACGGCCGCATGCACCGCCGCCACGTCGCCCTTGATGACCACCGTCACATATCCGCCACCCAGCTTTTCCTTACAGACCACTTCGACATTCGCAGCTTTACAGGCGCTGTCGATCGCTTCAAACACGGCGGTGAAGCCCTGCGTTTCAATAAGTCCCAAGGCGTAATTGATCGGTTCAGCCACGCGAACCTCCTGTGAGCGTCGAGGGGAAGAAGTAGATGAGGAACGAGCCGTCGAGGCAGGTGAGTTAGCTGAGGCGGGTGAGTTAGTTGAGTTAGTGCCCGCCCCTGGCTCAGCACGATCGCCGGGAACCAATACCACGTGGGACTGAATCAAGGGATTGTACTCGGGAGGACTTTCCAGCGCCGACCAAGCGCGTGGATCCGGTCGAGCGATCAGGTTAACCAGCGGTTGGCCGTTCATCTGTCGAGCGATTCGCTCGGCCGCTTCCAGAGCCGCAGCGACCGCTGCCGTAGCTCCCTGAATCTTGATCACGACTCCATAGAAGTCGTTCCATTCCAGCTGCAGCAATGAAATAGCCGCCGCCTTGTCCATCGCATCCAGTGCCGCGATGGCGGGCGTCATTCCGGTCGTTTCGAGAATCCCTAAGCTGTCACCTGTCATGCGTGGCAGTATAGCGAGCAGCCAAAAATGCTGCGCTACCATTTTCGTGATCTAACACCTTGTGGACACCTGAAGATCACGATAACTTACCCTCACTTAGGCGGATTCAAGACGGCACCGCACTGCGGTGTGAGAAGCCTCGATTTATCCTCGTCTCCCCCCCCTGTTCGTCGCCAAAGACCTCACAGTTGGCGTTCCATAAAGCTCTAGCCAATTTTCATAAGTGTCGTAATTGATGTCCCTTACAGTCAGCGTTGTGGTGCCGGTGTTCAACGGCGGAAAGGCCTTCCGAAAATGCCTGGAGAGTCTCCTGGCCAATCAGGTCGCTCCTGCGGAAATCATCATTGTCGATGATGGCAGCACGGATGGTTCCCCGGCTGTCGCGCGGGAACTGGGCCTGCAAGTGCTCTCCACAGGCGGTCGCTGTGGGCCGGCAACCGCCCGCAACCTGGGAGCTCGACACGCTCACGGTGACATTCTCTGGTTCGTCGATGCCGATTGCACCGTACCACCTGGCTCCATTGCTTTTTTGCAAACAGCCTTCAGCGAGCATCCTGACTGGTCGGCGATAATCGGTTCCTACGACGACCAGCCCGCCGAACCAAACCTGCTCTCACAATACAAAAACCTCCATCATCACTACGTCCATCAAACATCGGGGCGACAAGGCTTCACCTTTTGGGGCGCTTGTGGTGCGATTCGACGCCAAGTCTTTGCTGAACTAAATGGCTTCGATGAACGTTATCAACAAGCCAGCATCGAAGATATCGAATTGGGATATCGAGCCGTCGCTCGTCAGAAAAAAATCGCTATCTGCCCCGAGCTACAAATCAAACATCACAAACGGTGGAGTACTTGGGGACTTCTGCGAACCGACTTTTTTCTGCGAGCGATTCCGTGGAGCAAGTTGATTCTGCGCCAGGGTCGTATGGAAAACTGTATGAACATCAGTCGTACGGCACGGTGGCGAGTGGCCCTGTCGGGCCTGATCGCATTCTCTGCCGTCGCGGCGATTTTCCATCTCTCTGCCTTGCTCGTCACCCTTCCCGCCATCCTCGCACTCGCGATCCTCGACTGGCGACTCTTGAGCTGGTTCCGTTTAGAACGCGGCTGGCTGTTTATGCTTTCGATTGTCCCGTGGCATTGGTTCAGCCATTTTTATTCGGGAGTTGCGTTTGCGTACGTCAACGTTGTCGCCTTGCTGAGCAAGCTGTTGCGACGCGAAGATTGGGAGCTGGGGTCAAGTCTCGAATCTTTGCCCGTAGCACTCGATGGTGGCCACGACGACTGGCAGGCATAGTAATTTCGACGTCGACCAAATTGCGACGTCGACTTGCGCTCGGCTCATACCCGCCAGCGGCACGTTCAGTGATGTTTCAGGCCACTACTTTTTCAGGCCTGGAGCGGCGAGGAATTGAGTCACGGGGTTACCGTCAGCGGCATTCCAGACACGGACTTCGCCATTAAAACTGCCAGCTGCGACGCGCTTCGTGCCATCGTGATAGGCGACGGCTAACGCCCAGTCGGTGAGTCCCGCGTATTGCCGCACGGCATTCTGCGTCTTCGCATCAAACTGGCGCACCGTCTTGTCCGCCGACGTGGCGAACATGAATCCGCCGCCTTGAGGCAACTTGTATACCTCGTCGCCAAAACCAATCTCCGCCGTCTTCGCCGCGTCAGCTACCTTCCAGCGGTGAATCTTCTTGTCAGCGCCCGCCGAAAAAACCTCGGCGCCATCCGGATGAAAGGCCACACCTTTTACCGGCTGACCGTGAGCGGAATAGGTCACGGTGAGCTCACCCGTTTTGGTATCAAATACCTTGGCCGTCTTGTCTCGACTGGCAGATGCCAGCTTAGTCCCATCCGCACTCCACGCCACCGCTTGCACCCAATCCGAGTGACTGCTGATCGTGAGCTGCTCTTTGCCGGTTGCTACTTCATAGATTCGCAAGAGTCCGTCCGCCGCAGCGACCGCCAGTCGGTCACTGGCAGGACTGAAGACCGCATCCAGCACCACATCCGCCGTCATCCCGACTACATTCACGATGTTTCCGGTCGCGAAATCGACCAGTCGTACTTCGCCTAGCCGCCCCGGTGTACCACCCGCGACAGCCAGCCATTTTCCATCTGGGCTGAAGTTGATGCCGTAGCTGCGCTGGCCAACATTCTTGATGCGGCGCACCAGTTGACCATCCGCCGGATTCCAAATGGTCAGCTCGTAGTACCCTCCCACCACCAATTGACTGCCATCGGGCGAAAACGCCAATGCCGTGATCGGCAGCGTCTGCGGATAGGCTTCGGGGGGAGCAGGATGCGTGGGCGGCGGGATGATGGTCGCTAACGGCGCCTTGGGATCCGGACCGTCGAACGCGGCACCTTCGGCAATCCATTGCTTCACCAGCTCGATTTGATCGGGTGGCAGAGGATCTCCTTCCAGCGGCATACGCTCGTCTTTGTCCGTCGCGATGAGTCGCCGATAGACTTCGCTACCTTCGATGTTCTTCGCCACGAACCCGGGTGTGCTCGATTCGCCCGCTGCCAGCACTCGCTCGAAGGTGTCAACGCGATAGCCTCCCTCGGCCTTCTTCGGACCGTGGCAAGCGAGGCAATTATTCACCAGCAGTGGCGCGATCTTCTGGCGAAAACTAATCGGCTCTGCCCGCAGTTCGCACGTGGCACTCACGCCGATCAATAACCCCACCACAACACGACTCACCACACCGCCGTAACTTGCCACTTGCGACACCCAAGATCGAGTCATCGAACGTTCCTTATGCCGAATAATTAGTGCTGGAAGAGGAACTCATTCGTGTTCAACAGCGCCCAGCAGATATCTTCAAACGCCACCACTCGATCCATCTTCGTGGCAATATGCTTCACACTCGCTTCCATCTCCGCCGCCGTTGGCACTCGGCACACCGCCGCCATATACAACTCGGTGATGATCTCCGGATCGGTCTTGTTCGCTTTGATCAGCTTGCGGAAGCGATTGTTTTCGTTCCGCAGCTTGTCGTAGATGAGCGGTCCATTGAAGAACTGAATCGCCATCCCGAGATTCGATTCGTTCGTGCGCTCACAGGCACAAACAGTCTGCCGCTCCGGCTGACCAAACGTCTTCAAGAATTCATTCTTCGCCAGGTCGGGCGCCGGAATCTGAGTGGCCTTAGTGCCCGGCGGCAAGACACCGAACGTCTCCGGCAAGTCCGTCACGGCACAGATCGCATCCAACAACTGTTCGGCTGACAACAACCGCGGCTGGAAGTGCGAATTGTACTTGGAATCGTCTTTGTTCAAATCGTTCGCTCGGAAACTCGACTGATACGTGCGACTGTTCAGAATCATCTTCATCACATGTCGACGATCAAAATTATGTGCGACAAAATCCTTCGACAAAACTTCCAGCAACGCCGCGTTCGTCGCGGGATTTGAATCTCGGAAGTCATCAATCGGATCGACCAGACCGCGGCCAAAAAATTGAGCCCAGATGCGGTTCACTTCGACCTTCGCAAAGAACGGATTCTCGCGTGCGGTCAGCCACGTCGCAAATGCAATGCGACGATCTTGATCGCCCGGCGTATCGAGCTCGCCCGCCACCGGCGCCCAAGGCTTCATCTGTTTGCCGGTGCGCGGCTGAGTGACTTCGCCGGCCGCATTCGAGTAGACGAACAATTCATCGGGGCGTCGCGTCTTCTTCTTTTGCACTCGATTGAAGAACGCGCTCATTCCGTAGTAGTTATCCTGCGTCCAACGTTCAAACGGATGATTGTGACATTTTGCACATTGCAACCGCGAGCCCAGGAACACTTGCGAAATCGTCTCCACGCAGTCATTGGCATCTGTTGTCGTGCGATAGAAGTTGGCGGGCGGATTGGCCAAGGTGCTACCGGCCGCCGTGAGCAGTTCTCGCGCAAACTGATCGTACGGCATGTTGTCTTCGATCGCACGCTGCACCCAGCGATGATACTTGTGCACGCCGTCCCCGCCCACAGCTCCCGTCGTCATCCGCAGCAGATCGCCCCACTTCAGCGCCCAAAACTTCGCGAACTCGGGACGCTTCATCAACTCCTCAATTAACTGCGCACGCTTATTCGGAGTTTTGTCAGCGAGGAAGCGAGTTGCTTCGTCGACGGTTGGCGTGATGCCGATCACATCCAAATAAACACGACGCAAGAACTCTTCGTCCGTCGATAATTCCGACGGTAGATACTTGAGCTGCTGCAGCTTGGCGTAAACCTGTTCGTCCACAAAGTTGGCCGCCGGTGGATTGTTCCAGGCAAAGCCCGGTACATCTTTCACAAACGTGATGAAACAGCTTTGCACAAATTCCAAATAGCGCACCACGATAGCCGACTCGCCGCGGTCACGACCGACCACCAAGCCCGCTTCGCTTACCGATGCCACCTCCGTGTCGGAACTGGAAAACGACGCCAACGGCGTAACATCTTTCATGGAGCCGTCCGAGAAATGAGCCACCACACTCAACTGCTGCGTGTGAGCCGGCCGCTTCAAGACTCGACCCGTTGGCGGATAAACCTCCAGTTTCACGCAGCGTGGCGCGCCCGCCGGATCAACCTTGCAGCCCTCCGCAATCCAGTCGCGCAGCACGGCAAACGCTGGATCAGTCTTACGCAGCTTCAATCCTCCGCCATGGGAAACCTTCATCATCGGCTTCGTCAGCAGCAAACTCTGTTCCGGCTGATAAGGATTCGTCCGGCGACCATAGTCTTCGCGAATCAAGGTGAGCTGGTCGATGGCCGGATCAAACGCTCGCAGCGACAACCGAAATCCACCTTTGCCGCTGGGGGAACCGTGGCAAGCGCCCGAGTTACAGCCGTTCTTTGTGAGTGCCACCATGGCACCATACTCGAAGGAAACGGGATCGGGCTGCCCCTGGCCCGCAACCGTCACCGGCACTTTGGCGGTTTGTCCACCCACCGCAATCACGATCTCGGCACCGCCATCCGCTTTCGGCTTGGCCACCGATCCTTCCATCACCACCAAGCCCGGATTGGACGACGTGAACTGAGCCACTCGAGTCAAATCTTGCAGCGTGCCATCAGCGTAAAAGCCGGTGACGACCATCTGCATCTGCTGGCGAGAACCCGTGAACTTGATCTGCGCGGGGAACACTTCAATCCGCGCCGGTGTGCCCGGATTGATCGGCTCCAACTGGTCTGAACCACTCACCGCCGCCGCTTTCTCGGCCGCCGCCACACGGCACAGCGGGGAGTGATCCGCGAGCAGCAGCCCGGCCAGCAATACGACTACACCGATTCGTTTGAATTGGAAACGCATGATCCGTCCTCTTTTCCCAAATTCAGGAACTGAAGTTACTTGGCCACGGCAGCGCTGATCGGAGCACTCTCGACCGTAATGTCTTGTCCTTGAAATTTCGTGGTCGCCGTCACGGCCACGTCATTGATCGCTCCCGCAGGCGCATCCGCGGCAGCTACCAACTCCACCTCCGCCGCTACTTGATCAGCGGGAATCGTCACCTCGGCGGGCCCCGTCACGCCCGGCGGCAGTTTCTTAAACTTGATCACCACCGGCTGCTTGTCGGCCTCATTGCCCGTGGCGAATCGCGTGACCATTAGTTTTACCTTTTGTTTGTTGCCAAATACCAGTCCGCCCGCCGGTGTGATCGTGACGGTTAGCGGCGAGACGATTTTGATCGGCAGATCGGCCGACACGACCGACTGACCTTTGCCCGCTAGTTCGGCGTAACTGACCACTTTGATCGGATGACTGCCTTCCGCCGCACCGGCAGGCCCCTTCACGATCACTTGATAGGTTTCCTGAGGCCCGTTGCCGTTGCGCTTCACTTCAAAGGAAAAACCAGCCGGCCCATTCGTGATGAAGACGCCGAGCGGATCTTTGAATTGATCGCTCTTGCGCTCCAGCTTCAGATTGAACTCGCCCTGGCCGCTCGTGCGCAGTACGACCACTTCGGGTCGGTCGAGCGTCGCTGTGTAGAACGGCGGCAGATCCGGTGCGGTGGAAACGCCCACGACACCATCCAGCCACACGGGAGGATAGGCGAGCTGCGGGCGATTCACGCGAATCAGATCCGACGTACTCACCGTCGCCGAAACTTCTTGTCCATCAATCATCGCTTTGCCAATGATCTTGAGCGGTACCAGTTGACCTGGTTCGAACGTAGCCGGCGTCATCACGATCAGTTTCGTCGCTGGCTGCTTCTCACCAATGACGTGATTGAAAACCGTATACGCGCCGCCCGGTCCCTCCACCGATAACGTGATCGGCCCATCGTAACCGGCTCGAGTCACTGGCACATCGATCGCCAGCGTGCCACCGGTTTTGGTCGCCAGAAATTTATAGCGAGTGGCTTTGTCGGGCTTCAGGGCGAGCGAAAACGGAACCACCGGTTCCACCGACACGCGATAGGTAAAATCGGGACCACCACGTTTGAGCAGGTCGGTGACGAGTAGTCGGTAGGAACCGTCGTCGGGCACGGTGAACGCGACTGCTTCTTCATCCGCTTCACTCACCGGACTCTCCGCCAGCGCCGCTCCATCGGCCTTCTGCACGAAGAACTTGACGAGTGCGGGTGAACCGAACGAGCGCGACATCGCTTTGAACAACAGCTTCTGGCCCTTCTTGGCCTCGAAGGAAAAGTAGTCACGATCGCCGGGCGCTTCCAGTCGCCCATTAAAACCGCCGGGAACAACACCTGCCGTGGCCATGCCCGGTTCGTTGTTTGGTTCCGCTTCGACCGCTTCCGGATATTTGCTGACGACGACGGAGGCGAGTCCGGAGATGGCCGCACTCGGCCACTTTGCGCCAATCCCCAAGCGAGTGCCGGGAGCGGCTGGTACCGCGAGGTCGATGGCGGGGGGAGCGTCGCCGCGGGGTACCGCAAAGCCGATCTTCGCCGTCGTGCCCGCTTGCACTCCCAGCGGATAAGCGGTGGTCACGAGTGGAAAATCGCCCACTCGCAGGCGGTACCGACCACCGCCGCGATACTGATTGTCGCGGACCTCGATGATGTACATTCCGGCGGCGGCGAAGGTGTGAGTGAGTCGGCAGTCGGCACCCAGCCCTGGATCATCGTCGGCTGCCAGAATCTCTTTGCCGGTGGCGTCGAGCAGTCGCAGGACCGGATCGTAGTCTTGAGCGAGCCGTCCGGCGACCACTTCGATTGCCAGTCGCTGGCCGGCCGCTGCCGTGAAGCGGTAATAGTCGGCTCGCGGCCCATCACTGACTCCATCCACAGCAACGGGCAGGGTGAGTTCCTGAGGCTGAGTGAGCTGCTGGTTTTGGCCGTTATCAGCGACACTCGGTAGATCATCCACCAGTAGCAGGAGGACATCCGAGACCCCTTCGGCGGTGCCGACCATGAGTCCGCCGATGCCAACGGGAGCGGCCGGGTCAGCGGTGATACTGAGCACTCGCGTGGTCTGGCCGGGCTTGGCGTCGGCGGGGAGCGGTTTGACTTCGACCTTGCCAGGGAAGCTCGTCCAGACGGTGAGTGGGTTATCGAGTTTGGCGCCGGTGAGGGTGACGTCAACGGTTTTACCCGGAGTGACGGCTGCCGGGAGCGCCGCGGAGACGGCTGGCTGCGCGAGTGCGACCGACTGGCAACTCCCGCTTACCGCCGCAGCAACCGTTAAACTCGACCAAAACGCAGCGAGTCGAAATCTCATAGCAAGCGAACCCTCAATCGGGAAAGTCGGGTGGTGGGTGACGGGTGGTGGGTGACGGGTGGTGCTAGCAACTAGCAACCAGCAACCAGCAACCAGCAACCAGTGCGGCGAGTGGAAGGAGTCGGTAGGATCGTCGAGCCTCGTATTTTGCTAGCTGCGGAGTGTCAGGTCAACCAGGAAACAGGCGAGTGGGGGAAAGAGTTAGCGCGGTTGGTGACTGGTATGCAGGG